>NZ_CP097322.1:1438000-1797500 GCF_023515955.1 Streptomyces sp. RerS4 | reverse complement strand
ATTTGGCACGGTTTTCCGGATGGATCACGAGTACTGCTTCGGCGTGGAAAGTGAGTCACTGACGGGGGATCGTGCCTGGCACGTTGTTGGGTGTCTGAGGTACGGCCGTAAGGTCTTATCTTCGCGATGCCGGCCCCAGTGAACCTGGACTCTTCGAGTGCAGGGTGATGGGTGGCTGGTCGTTGCTTGAGAACTACACAGTGGACGCGAGCATCTGTGGCCAAGTTTTTAAGGGCGCACGGTGGATGCCTTGGCACCAGGAACCGATGAAGGACGTGAGAGGCCGCGATAGGCCCCGGGGAGCTGCCAACTGAGCTTTGATCCGGGGGTGTCCGAATGGGAAACCCGGCAGTCGTCATGGGCTGTCACCCATGCCTGAACACATAGGGCATGTGGAGGGAACGAGGGAAGTGAAACATCTCAGTACCCTCAGGAAGAGAAAACAACCGTGATTCCGGGAGTAGTGGCGAGCGAAACCGGATGAGGCCAAACCGTATGTGTGTGAGACCCGGCAGGGGTTGCGCATGCGGGGTTGTGGGAATGAGCTTTCACGGTCTGCCGCCGTGAGGCGAGTCAGAAACCGTTGATGTAGTCGAAGGACATGCGAAAGGTCCGGCGTAGAGGTAAGACCCCGTAGACGAAACATCAGCGGCTTGCTTGCTCATCTCCCAAGTAGCACGGGGCCCGAGAAATCCGTGTGAATCTGGCGGGACCACCCGCTAAGCCTAAATATTCCCTGGTGACCGATAGCGGATAGTACCGTGGGAATGGTGAAAAGTACCGCGGGAGCGGAGTGAAATAGTACCTGAAACCGTGTGCCTACAAGCCGTGGGAGCGTCGCTCATTGGGTTTACCCAATGGGTCGTGACTGCGTGCCTTTTGAAGAATGAGCCTGCGAGTTAGCGGTGTGTAGCGAGGTTAACCCGTGTGGGAAGCCGTAGCGAAAGCGAGTCCGAACAGGGCGATTGAGTTGCACGCTCTAGACCCGAAGCGGAGTGATCTAGCCATGGGCAGGTTGAAGCGGAGGTAAGACTTCGTGGAGGACCGAACCCACCAGGGTTGAAAACCTGGGGGATGACCTGTGGTTAGGGGTGAAAGGCCAATCAAACTCCGTGATAGCTGGTTCTCCCCGAAATGCATTTAGGTGCAGCGTCGTGTGTTTCTTGCCGGAGGTAGAGCACTGGATAGGCGATGGGCCCTACCGGGTTACTGACCTTAGCCAAACTCCGAATGCCGGTAAGTGAGAGCACGGCAGTGAGACTGTGGGGGATAAGCTCCATGGTCGAGAGGGAAACAGCCCAGAGCATCGACTAAGGCCCCTAAGCGTACGCTAAGTGGGAAAGGATGTGGAGTCGCAGAGACAACCAGGAGGTTGGCTTAGAAGCAGCCACCCTTGAAAGAGTGCGTAATAGCTCACTGGTCAAGTGATTCCGCGCCGACAATGTAGCGGGGCTCAAGCGTACCGCCGAAGTCGTGTCATTGCAGCTATAGGGCCAACGCCCGCTGTGATGGGTAGGGGAGCGTCGTGTGCCGGGTGAAGCAGCAGCGGAAGCTAGTTGTGGACGGTTCACGAGTGAGAATGCAGGCATGAGTAGCGATACACACGTGAGAAACGTGTGCGCCGATTGACTAAGGGTTCCTGGGTCAAGCTGATCTGCCCAGGGTAAGTCGGGACCTAAGGCGAGGCCGACAGGCGTAGTCGATGGACAACCGGTTGATATTCCGGTACCCGCTTTGAAACGCCCAATATCGAATCCTCTGATGCTAAGGCCGTGAAGCCGTTCCGGACCCTTCGGGGAATGGAAAGTGGTGGAGCCGCCGGCCCAAGGTGGTAGTAGGTAAGCGATGGGGTGACGCAGGAAGGTAGTCCAACCCGGGCGGTGGTTGTCCCGGGGTAAGGGTGTAGGCCGAGGGGTAGGCAAATCCGTCCCTCATACAAGGCTGAGACCTGATGCCGAGCCGATTGTGGTGAAGTGGATGATCCTATGCTGTCGAGAAAAGCCTCTAGCGAGTTTCATGGCGGCCCGTACCCTAAACCGACTCAGGTGGTCAGGTAGAGAATACCGAGGCGTTCGGGTGAACTATGGTTAAGGAACTCGGCAAAATGCCCCCGTAACTTCGGGAGAAGGGGGGCCATCACTGGTGATAGCACTTGCTGCTTGAGCTGGGGGTGGCCGCAGAGACCAGCGAGAAGCGACTGTTTACTAAAAACACAGGTCCGTGCGAAGCCGTAAGGCGATGTATACGGACTGACGCCTGCCCGGTGCTGGAACGTTAAGGGGACCGGTTAGTGACCTTTCGGGGTTGCGAAGCTGAGAACTTAAGCGCCAGTAAACGGCGGTGGTAACTATAACCATCCTAAGGTAGCGAAATTCCTTGTCGGGTAAGTTCCGACCTGCACGAATGGCGTAACGACTTCTCGACTGTCTCAACCATAGGCCCGGTGAAATTGCACTACGAGTAAAGATGCTCGTTTCGCGCAGCAGGACGGAAAGACCCGGACCTTTACTACAGTTTGATATTGGTGTTCGGTTCGGCTTGTGTAGGATAGGTGGGAGACTTTGAAGCCGTGACGCCAGTCATGGTGGAGTCGCCGTTGAAATACCACTCTGGTCGTGCTGGATGTCTAACCTCGGTCCGTGATCCGGATCAGGGACAGTGTCTGATGGGTAGTTTAACTGGGGCGGTTGCCTCCCAAAGGGTAACGGAGGCGCCCAAAGGTTCCCTCAGCCTGGTTGGCAATCAGGTGTTGAGTGTAAGTGCACAAGGGAGCTTGACTGTGAGACCGACGGGTCGAGCAGGGACGAAAGTCGGGACTAGTGATCCGGCGGTGGCTTGTGGAAGCGCCGTCGCTCAACGGATAAAAGGTACCCCGGGGATAACAGGCTGATCTTCCCCAAGAGTCCATATCGACGGGATGGTTTGGCACCTCGATGTCGGCTCGTCGCATCCTGGGGCTGGAGTCGGTCCCAAGGGTTGGGCTGTTCGCCCATTAAAGCGGTACGCGAGCTGGGTTTAGAACGTCGTGAGACAGTTCGGTCCCTATCCGCTGTGCGCGTAGGAATATTGAGAAGGGCTGTCCCTAGTACGAGAGGACCGGGACGGACGAACCTCTGGTGTGCCAGTTGTCCTGCCAAGGGCATGGCTGGTTGGCTACGTTCGGGAGGGATAACCGCTGAAAGCATCTAAGCGGGAAGCCTGCTTCAAGATGAGTATTCCCACCTCCTTGAGAGGGTAAGGCTCCCAGTAGACGACTGGGTTGATAGGCCAGATGTGGAAGCCCGGTAACGGGTGGAGCTGACTGGTACTAATAGGCCGAGGGCTTGTCCTCAGTTGCTCGCGTCCACTGTGTTAGTTCTGAAGCAACGAACGGTTGCTGGTTTCTAGAGCTGGAACACAACTACAAAGTGTGCTTGTTCGCTCGAAACCGATAGGGTTTCGGTGGTCATAGCGTTAGGGAAACGCCCGGTTACATTTCGAACCCGGAAGCTAAGCCTTTCAGCGCCGATGGTACTGCAGGGGGGACCCTGTGGGAGAGTAGGACGCCGCCGAACAATCTTTCAAAGGACCCTTGGTCCAGCGTTCAACGCTGGACCAAGGGTCCTTTTTGTTTTTGCACATCTTTACGCCGAAGCGCGGCCATGGGCTGGTTGCGCGAGAATGACTAGCGGTACCCCGAAGACAGGAGTCACACCCATGTCCAACTCTCCCGACGATCGTCCGGAGCGCGAGCCTCGTCGCAACGACGGCGGTGACAGGGGCGGCTACCGCGGGGGCCGTGACGACCGTGGCGGCGACCGCGGTGGCGACCGCGGTGGCTTCCGTCGCGACGACCGTGGCGGCCGGCCGGCCGGTGGCGGCTTCCGTCGCGATGACCGTGGTGGCGACCGTCCGTCCTACCCGCGTCGCGATGACCGCGGCGGCGACCGTCCCTCGTACCCGCGCCGTGATGACGACCGTGGTGGGCGTCCGTCCTACCCCCGTCGTGAGGACGACCGTGGTGGTTTCCGTGGCGGTCGCGACGACCGCGGCGGCGACCGTCCCTCGTACCCCCGCCGTGAGGACGACCGTGGCGGCCGTCCGTCCGGTGGCGGCTTCCGCCGTGACGACCGGGGCGGGGACCGTCCGTCCTTCCCGCGTCGTGATGACGAGCGTGGTGGCCGGCCCTCCGGTGGTGGTTTCCGTGGTGGCGACCGCCCCTCCTACCCGCGCCGTGACGACGACCGTGGCGGTCGTCCGTCCTACCCCCGTCGCGACGATGACCGTGGTGGTTTCCGTGGCGGTCGTGACGACCGTGGTGGCGACCGTCCGTCGTACCCGCGTCGCGATGACGAGCGTGGTGGCCGGCCCTCCGGTGGTGGTTTCCGTGGTGGCGACCGCCCCTCCTACCCGCGCCGTGACGACGACCGTGGTGGACGTCCGTCCTACCCGCGTCGCGATGACGACCGTGGTGGTTTCCGTGGCGGTCGTGACGACCGTGGTGGCGACCGTCCGTCGTACCCGCGCCGTGACGACGACCGTGGTGGGCGTCCGTCCTACCCGCGTCGCGATGACGACCGTGGTGGTTTCCGTGGCGGTCGTGACGACCGTGGTGGCGACCGTCCGTCGTACCCGCGTCGCGATGACGAGCGTGGTGGCCGGCCCTCCGGTGGTGGTTTCCGTGGTGGCGACCGCCCCTCCTACCCGCGCCGTGACGACGACCGTGGTGGACGTCCGTCCTACCCGCGCCGTGACGACGACCGTGGTGGACGTCCGTCCTACCCGCGTCGCGACGACGACCGTGGAGGTCGTCCGTCCTACCCGCGTCGCGACGACGAGCGTGGTGGTTTCCGTGGCGGTCGTGACGACCGTGGTGGCGACCGTCCGTCGTACCCGCGCCGTGAGGACGACCGTGGTGGGCGTCCGTCCTACCCCCGTCGTGACGACGAGCGGGGTGGGCGTCCTTCCGGTGGCGGCTTCCGCCGTGACGACCGTGGTGGCGACCGTCCGTCCTACCCGCGTCGTGACGACCGGGGCGGCGACCGTGGTGGGTACCGTGGCGGCCGTGATGACCGCGGTGGCTACCGTGGCCGCGATGACCGTGGCGGCGACCGTGACTTCCGCGCGGACCGCGACCGTGACCCGGTCAAGCGGCTCCCCATCGACGACGACGTCACCGGGCACGAGATCGACGCCGACGTCCGTCAGGAGCTCCTGAGCCTGCCCAAGGGCCTGGCCGAGGAGGTCTCGCGCAACCTGGTCATGGTGGCCCGCCTGATCGACGAGGACCCGGAGCAGGCGTACGCGTACGCCCGCATCGCCCTGCGTCTGGCGTCCCGTGTCGCCGCCGTCCGCGAGGCCGCCGGCTTCGCCGCGTACGCCACGCAGAAGTACAGCGAGGCGCTCGCGGAGTTCCGTGCCGCCAAGCGCATGACCGGTTCCGTCGAGCTGTGGCCCGTCATGGCCGACTGCGAGCGCGGCCTCGGCCGTCCGGAGCGGGCGCTGGCCATGGCCGGCGAGCCCGAGGTGCAGAAGCTGGACAAGGCCGGTCAGGTCGAGATGCGTCTCGTCGCCGCCGGTGCCCGCCGGGACATGGGCGAGCTCGACGCCGCCATCGTCACCCTGCAGAGCCCCGAGCTGGCCTCCCAGTCCGTCCAGCCGTGGACCGCGCGCCTGCGGTACGCCTACGCCGACGCGCTGCTGGCGGCCGGTCGTGAGGACGAGGCGCGCGAGTGGTTCGCCAAGACCCTCGAAGCCGACAAGGACGGGGCGACGGACGCCTCCGACCGGCTCGCCGAGATCGACGGCGTCGAGTTCGTGGACGCCGCCGTGACCGACGAGGACGAGCCGGACTTCGAGGACGAGGCCGAGGAGGACGACGACGAGGACTCCGCCGAGGTCGCCGCGGCCGAGCGCGCCGCCGACCAGGCCGAGTACTACGACGAGGACGACGAGGAGTACGAGCCCGTCGCCGCGGCCGAGGCCGAGGTCGACGTGACCGACGAGCTGGTCGTCGTCGAGGACGAGGAGCGCGACCGCGCGTAAGCGCCGGCGCCTGCGACGAAAGGGCGGCACCCCCTCGGGGGTGCCGCCCTTTCGCGTTTCCGGCTTCCGGGCCGCGTCAGTCCAAGCTGCGCAGGACCAGCCCCGTCGCCGGCTTCGGGCCGAAGGACGTCGACTTGCGCGGCATGGTCACGCCCTGCCGGGCCAGGTCCCGTACGACCTCCTCGCGGACCGGGTGCAGCAGGACGGCGGTGCCGCCGTGCCGCTCGGCCATCGCGACCGTGGCGGCGGTGTCGTGGATGTAGGTGATGTGGTCCGGGGTGTCCGGGACCTGCCAGAGGGCGTCGAGCAGGGAGGCGTGCAGCACGGTCGCGTCGAGGCGGCGCCAGGCCTCGGGGCGGTCCTGGCGGACGGTGCGCTCGATCAGCGCCGGATCCGGGTCGGTGACCAGGTGGAAGGTGCCGTCGCCGGTGAGGAGGAAGGCGTTGCCGCGCTCCGAGGCGTCCGCGAGGGCCTCCATGGCCAGGGGCAGCGGGCCGTCGACGGGGCGGACGCGGAAGGAGCCTTCGAGGGCGGCCAGGGCGCGGTCCAGGGGGAGCCGGCGCAGCATGCGGTGGATGGCGCGGACCTGGAGCGGGTAGCGGACGGTGTCGACGAGGAGGACCAGGCCGAAGTCCCACGGGGTGGGGGAGCCGTGCTCCTCCTGGAGGCGCAGGTACGTCGCCCAGCGGTGGTGTCCGTCGGCGATGAGGGCCTGGCGGTGAGCGAGGTCGGTGGTGACGGTCTTGAGCTCGGCGGGGTCGGTGATGGCCCACAGGCTGTGGCGGAAGCCGTCCTCGGTGACGGTGGACAGGAGGGGTTCGCCGGCGGCGGTGGCCTCGATGACGGCGGCCGCGCCGTTGCCCGGACCGTCGCCCCGGTAGGTGAGGAGGAGGGGTTCGAGATTGGCCGAAGTGGCACGCATGAGGCCGGCCCGGTCGGTGACCACGTCGGGCATGACGTCCTCGTGGGGGAGGACGACGCCGGCCTCGGCGGTGGACAGCGCGAGGGCGCCGATGAGGCCGCGTTGCAGGAGGCCGGCCTTGCGCTGTTCGTAGACGTAGAGCGCGGGGCGGGGGTCGGCGCTGAGGACGCCCTCGGCGAGCCAGGCGTGGAGGGTGCGGGCAGCCTGCTCGTTGCGTGCGGCGGGCGTCTCGGCCTGGGGGAGGATGAGGCGGACGATGTTGTGCGGGTCGGCGGATTCGAGGTAGTCGACTCCGTCGGGACGCACGACCACGTCGTACGGCGGCGAGGTGACGGCGGCCAGGCTGCCGACGCGCTCCGGGACATAGCGCAGTCCGTGGAAGGGGATCAGGCGCAGCCCGTGCTCCGCGTTGCCAGGTGTGGTCATTGGTGCATGGTAAGACCCGTCTTGACATGCGGGATGAGCGGGGCACTACCAGGACCGTGCAAACTCGGACAAGATCGAACGTAAGAATCTTCCACGAATACAGGACCGGTATAGAGGAGTGGCCAGATGACCCGGCAGAGCAGGACGAGTCCCGCGGGCAGCGAGCGGAGTCTGCACCAGGCGTACGACACGGCCCTGCTGGACCTGGACGGGGTGGTGTACGCGGGCGGGCACGCCATCGCGCACGCGGTGGACTCCCTGGCGGTGGCCCGTGCGGAGGGGATGCACCTCGCCTACGTGACGAACAACGCGCTGCGCACGCCGGACGCGGTCGCGGAGCACTTGAGCGAGCTCGGGATCCCGACGGAGGCCGCCGAGGTGATCACCTCCGCGCAGGCGGTGGCGCGGCTGATCGCGGAGCAGGTGGCGCCGGGGTCGAAGGTGCTGGTGATCGGCGGGGAGGGGCTGCGGGTCGCGTTGCGCGAGCGCGGGTTGGTGCCGGTGGACTCGGCCGACGAGGAGGGGCTCGCGGCGGTGGTGCAGGGGTACGGGGGGCCGACGTTGGCGTGGGAGCGGTTCGCTGAGGCCTCGTACGCGATCAACCGGGGGGTGCCCTGGTACGCGTCCAACACGGACCTGACGATTCCGGGGGCGCGGGGGATCGCGCCGGGCAACGGGGCGGCCGTGGAGGTCGTACGGATCGCGACGGGCGCGGAGCCGCAGGTGGCGGGCAAGCCGCTGCCGCCGATGCACCGGGAGACGGTGCTGCGCACCGGGGCGAAGCGGCCGCTGGTGGTCGGGGACCGGCTGGACACGGACATCGAGGGCGCGTTCAACGGGGACGTGGACTCGCTGCTGGTGCTGACCGGGGTGACGGACGGGGCGCGGCTGCTGCGCGCGGAGCCGAAGTACCGGCCGACGTACGTCGACCGGGACCTGCGCGGGCTGCTGACCGGGCAGCCGGAGGTGACGCCGGCCGGGGAGGGCTTCCGCTGCGGCGGCTGGACGGCGGTCGCGGGGGCGGAGGCGTTGGAGCTGCGGGGCGAGGGCGATCCGCTCGACGGGCTGCGGGCCCTGTGCGCGGCGGCGTGGACGCACGCCGGGGAGGGCTCCTGCGGGCTGGACGCGGGCAAGTCGCTGGCGCTGCTGGGGCTTTAGGGGGCGTCCGGGCGACCCGGGCCCGGGGCCCGGCCGTGATCCTCCGACGGCTCCTGAGGGCGTTGCGGCGGGCGGGGTGGTTCGGTCGACCCGGGCCCGTTGTGTCGGCCGGCACCTCTGAGGGCGTTGCGGGCGGGTGTGTTCGGGCGACCCGGGTCCGGCCGTGGTCCGCCGACAGACCCTGAGGGCGTTGCGGGGGGCGGGTGTTGGGCGGCGGTGGGGCTGCTCGGAGGGGGGTCGGTTTCAGGGTAGGCTAACCTAACCTGCGTGTTGGTCGAGAGTCCCCCAGAACAGAGCACGGCTCCGGCCGTCGCCCCCCGCACGCGGCACGGCGCGCGCGCGGCCGGTCTGCTCGCAGCCGTCGCCGTGCTGGCCCTCGTCGCGGTCGCGAGCATCGCCGTGGGTGCCAAACCCATGCCGCTCGACCACGTCTGGCACGGCCTGTTCCACTACGCCGGCACCCCCGACGACGTCGTCGTACGGGACCTGCGCGTCCCGCGCACCCTCCTGGGGGTACTGGTCGGCATCGGCCTCGGCCTGTCCGGCGCGGTCATGCAGGCGCTGACCCGCAACCCGCTGGCCGAACCCGGCATCCTCGGCGTCAACGCCGGCGCCGCGGCGGCCGTCGTGTCGGCCATCAGCTTCTTCGGGGCCGCGTCCCTCACCGAGTTCGTGTGGTGGGCCTTCCTGGGCGCCGCGGTCGTCTCCGTCGTCGTCTACGTCCTCGGCGGCAGCCGCAGCGCGACCCCGGTCCGCCTCGCGCTCGCCGGTACGGCGGCCAGTGCGGCCCTCGTCGGCTACATCAACGCCGTGCAGCTGATGGACAGCAAGGCGCTGGACAAGCTCCGCTTCTGGACGGTGGGTTCGCTGGCCTCCGCCAACCTGGACACCGTCCGACAGGTCGCGCCGTTCCTGCTGGTGGGCGCCGTACTGGCGCTGGCGCTGGGGCGGCCGCTCAACGCGATGGCGATGGGTGACGACACCGCGCGGGCGCTCGGCGCGCATCTGACGCGGACCCGCATCGGCGCCATGGTCGCCATCACCCTGCTCTGCGGGGCGGCGACCGCCGCCTGCGGGCCGATCGTCTTCATCGGGCTGATGATCCCGCACCTGGTGCGCTTCATCACCGGCCCCGACATGCGCTGGGTGCTCGCGTACTCGGCGGTCCTGTCGCCCGTACTGCTCCTCGGGGCCGATGTGGTCGGACGCGTCGTCACCCGGCCCGGCGAACTTCAGGTCGGCATCGTCACGGCGCTCCTCGGCGGGCCCGTCTTCATCTACCTGGTTCGGCGCAAGAGGATGGCCCAGCTGTGACCGCGACCCCCACCGCCCCGCCCAAGCCCGCCCTGCGGGCGCTGCGCGGCCCCGGCCGGCTCTCGCTGCGCTTCGAACCGCGCGCCGGGCTCGTCGGACTGCTGCTGGCCTTGGCCACGTTCGCGTTGGCCGTCGTCCTGATCGGCACCGGCGACTTCGAGATCGCGCCCATGGACGTCGTACGGACGCTCGTGGGCAACGGGACCCCGGCCGACGACTTCATCGTCAACGACCTGCGCCTGCCCAGGGCGTTGGTGGCGGTGCTGGTCGGCGCGGCCCTCGGGATGTCCGGGGCCGTCTTCCAGTCCGTCTCGCGCAATCCGCTCGGCTCCCCCGACCTGCTCGGCTTCGGGTACGGCTCGGCGGTGGGCGCGCTCGTCGCGATCGTCGTGTTCAAGGCCGGCGCGACCGGCGTCGCGCTCGGGGCGATCGCCGGCGGCGTCCTGGCCGGCGCGATCGTCTACCTGCTCGCGTACAAGCGGGGCATCAACGGCTACCGGCTGGTGCTGATCGGCATCGGCGCCTCGGCCGTGCTCGTCGCCGTGATCCAGTACCTGATCGCCAAGGCGCAGCTGGTCGAGGCCACGCGGGCGTTGGTCTGGCTGACCGGTTCGCTGGCCGGACGGGACTGGGCGCAGGTGTGGCCGCTGCTGTCGACCTGCGCGGTGCTGTTCCCACTGGTCCTCGCCCAGGGGCCGGCCCTGCGGATGATCGAGATGGGGGACGACGCCGCGTACGCGCTCGGCGTGCCGGTGGAGCGGACCCGGATGCTGCTGATGCTGGCGGCGATCGTGCTGACCACCGCGGCCGCGGCGGCGGCCGGGCCGATCAGCTTCGTCGCCCTGGCCGCGCCCCAACTGGCCCGTCGACTGACCCGCTCGCCCGGATCGAACCTGCTGACGGGCGCGCTCATGGGCGCCGTCCTGCTGCTGGCCTCCGACCTGGCCTCGCAGCGGGCCTTCGGCGCGGACCAGCTGCCGGTCGGCGTGGTGACCGGGCTCGTCGGCGGCGTGTACCTGCTGTGGCTGCTCGTGGTCGAGCGCAAGGCGGGACGGATATGAGCGACAACGACTACGACAACGGCAACGGCTCGAACGGCAACACGAGGAGTGCGCGAGTGCAGCGGCTGTCCACGGAGAACGTCACCCTCGGCTACGACCAGAGGGTCATCGCCGAGGGCCTGTCGGTGGAGATCCCCGACAACTCCTTCACGGTGATCGTCGGCCCCAACGCCTGTGGCAAGTCCACGCTGCTGCGGGCGCTGTCGCGGATGCTGAAGCCGTCCGCCGGGCGGGTGCTGCTCGACGGTCAGGCCATCGGGTCGATGCCCGCGAAGAAGGTGGCCAAGACGCTGGGCCTGCTCCCGCAGACCTCGATCGCCCCGGACGGGATCACCGTGGCCGACCTGGTGTCGCGCGGCCGTTACCCGCACCAGGGGCTGCTGCGGCAGTGGTCGGCGGAGGACGAGCGGATCGTCGTCGAGTCGATGACGTCCACGGGGGTCGCCGAGCTGGCCGACCGGGCCGTGGACGAGCTGTCGGGCGGCCAGCGCCAGCGCGTGTGGATCGCGATGGCCCTGGCGCAGCAGACGCCGCTGCTGCTGTTGGACGAGCCGACGACCTACCTGGACATCCAGCACCAGCTGGACGTGCTCGACCTGTGCGCGGAACTCCACGAGAACCAGGGCCGGACCCTGGTGGCGGTGCTGCACGACCTCAACCAGGCGGCGCGCTACGCCACCCACCTGATCGCCATGCGGGGCGGTGTGGTCGTCGCCGAGGGTCCGCCCGCCGAGGTGGTCACCTCCGAGCTGGTCGAGGAGGTCTTCGGGGTGCGCTGCCGGATCATCGACGACCCGGAGACCGGCACGCCCCTGGTGGTCCCGGCGGCCCGGAAGGCACGTACGGCGGTGGTCGCGCAGCGCGCGTAGGGGCCTGGGCCGGGTGGCGGCCTTCCCTCCGCCGGAGATCGGCGGGATGCTTCGGGCAGGGAGGGTGCCATGAGCTGGATGGGACCGAGTACCGCGGACGAGGTGACGGTTCCCGACGTGGTCGGGCTGATCGTGACCGACGCGCGGAAGGTCGCGTGGGAGGCGGGCGTGGTCATCGCCGCCGTCGATCCGGACGGACCGCCGGTCGGGGCGATGACCTGGCCCGGGGTCTGGGTGGTCACCGCCCAGACCCCCGCCCCCGGCTCCCGGATGCGGCGTCGGGGCTCGCTGGTGATCGAGTTCGAGAAGGTGCCCGGCCCGGACGGGGACGGCGGGCCCGGGGACGTCGGGGCAGGCCGGGGGGCCTAGAGCAGGCTCTTGAGGCGCAGGAGGTCGCGGAAGCCGGCTTCCAGGCGGACCCGGCCCGAGGCCCAGGCCTTCGCGAACTTCAGCTCGCCCCCGACCAGCGAGACCAGGTCGTCGCCGGTCATCGCGAGCCGGATCTCGGCCTTGGAGCGCGGCGGGCCGGGCGTGACGGCGTCGACCCGGATCCGGCCGCCGTCGAGGCGGCCGGTGAAGGTCTGGTCCAAGTCGGTGATGTGACAGCTGAGCGAGCGGTCGAGCGCGGCCGCGCCGCGGACGTCGCCGTCGGCCCGCGTCAGGTTGTCGGAGAGTCGGTCGAGTGCTTCGCGGCACTCCTCGGTCGTAGCCATGGTGATCACGACCGTACCGCAGAGCCGCGCGTGGCCGGAGCCCCGCTTCGGGGTAGCGTCGGGGCATGACCGACGAAGTGTCCGCGAACGTTCCCGACGTGCACGAGACGGCCGCGGCCGGGGCCGCCGAGCAGCCGGTCGCGCCCGAGCCGCTGGGCCTCGTACGGACCCCCACCGGGCACGCCGGCGTCGACGCGCACCTGGAGCGCCTCGCGGACGCGGACCACCTGGCGGCGGACGCGCACGTCGAGGTGTACGAAGATGTGCACAGGGGACTGCGTGAGGCGCTGACCGCGCTGGACGCACCGCCGGTCCCCTGACCTTACGAAAACAGGAGCTGAACCGAACGTGGCAGGAGTGGCACGCCGCCGCCTGGACGCCGAACTGGTACGCCGCAGCATGGCCCGCTCGCGCGAGCACGCGGCCCAGCTGATCGCCGCGGGCCGGGTGACCGTGGGCGGCACCACCGCGACCAAGCCGGCCACCCAGGTCGAGACCAGCGCGGCCCTGGTCGTCCTCAAGGACGACAGCGACCCCGACTACGTCTCCCGGGGCGGCCACAAGCTCGCGGGCGCGCTCGCGGCGTTCCGGCCGCGGGGGCTCGTCGTGGAGGGCCGTCGGGCCCTGGACGCGGGCGCCTCGACCGGCGGGTTCACCGACGTCCTGCTGCGCGCGGGCGTCTCGCACGTCGTCGCGGTCGACGTCGGCTACGGGCAGCTCGCCTGGTCGCTGCAGAGCGATGACCGCGTGACGGTCAAGGACCGCACGAACGTGCGTGAACTGACGGTCGAGCTGATCGACGGCATCCCCGTCGACCTGGTCGTCGGCGACCTGTCGTTCATCTCGATCGGACTGGTCCTGCCCGCGCTCGTGCGCTGCACGGCGCCCGGCGCGGACCTGGTGCTGATGGTGAAGCCGCAGTTCGAGGTGGGCAAGGAACGCCTGGGCAGCGGGGGAGTGGTGCGCAGTCCCGAGCTGCGTGCGGAGGCCGTACGGGAGGTCGCGGCGCAGGCCTGGAAGCTGGGGCTGGGGGTGCTCGGGGTGACCGCGAGCCCGTTGCCCGGACCGTCGGGCAACGTCGAGTACTTTCTGTGGCTGCGGGCGGGGGCACCGGCACTCGACCCGGGGGATGTCGATCGTGCAGTGGCGGAGGGGCCGCAGTGACAGATTCGTCAGCGTCAGCAGCGTCAGCGGGTTCAGCGAGGTCGGCGGGGCCGGCGGGCGCGGAGGGGCCTTCGGGGGAGCGGCCGGCGCGTACGGTCTTCCTCCTCGCGCACACCGGGCGGCCCGCGGCCATCCGCAGCGCCGAGCTGGTCGTGCAGGGGCTGCTGCGCTCGGGGCTCGGGGTGCGGGTGCTGGAGCACGAGGCGGTGGACCTGCCGCTGCCGCCCGAGGTGGAGCTCGTGGCGGAGTGCACCCCGAAGGTGCTCGACGGGTGCGAGCTGCTGATCGTGCTGGGCGGCGACGGGACGCTGCTGCGCGGGGCGGAGTTCGCGCGCGGCTCCGGGGTGCCGATGCTGGGCGTCAACCTCGGCCGGGTCGGCTTCCTCGCCGAGGCGGAGCGCGACGACCTGGACAAGGTCGTCGACCGGGTCGTCACCAAGGAGTACGAGGTCGAGGAGCGGATGACCCTCGACGTCCTCGTGCGGAGCAACGGCGATCTGGTCCACGCGGACTGGGCGCTGAACGAGGCGGCCGTGCAGAAGGTGTCCCCCGAGCGGATGCTTGAGGTCGTCCTGGAGATCGACGGGCGACCGGTCACCGGCTTCGGCTGCGACGGCATCGTGTGCGCCACGCCGACCGGCTCGACCGCGTACGCCTTCTCGGCGGGCGGACCGGTGGTCTGGCCCGAGGTGGAGGCGTTGCTGATGGTGCCGATCAGCGCGCACGCGCTGTTCGCGAAGCCGCTGGTCACCTCCCCGAACTCGGTGCTGGCGGTGGAGGTGCAGACCGGTACCCCGCACGGGGTGCTGTGGTGCGACGGGCGGCGGACGCTGGAGCTGCCGGCGGGGGCTCGGGTGGAGGTGCGTCGGGGTTCGGTGCCGGTGCGACTCGCCCGGCTGCACCACGCGGTGTTCACGGACCGGCTCGTGGCGAAGTTCGCGCTGCCGGTGTCCGGGTGGCGCGGGGCGCCGCACCAGTAGCCGCGTACGGCCTCCACAGCGGCCTTAATAGCACACGCGTTCGAGAAGATCCGGCCGGGTGACGTCACATGGCACCCGGCAAACCTCGGTATCGTCGTCCCGTGCTTGAGGAGATGCGGATACGGTCGCTCGGGGTCATCGACGACGCGGTGGTCGAGCTGTCGCCCGGTTTCACCGCGGTGACCGGCGAGACCGGCGCGGGCAAGACGATGGTCGTCACCAGCCTCGGGCTGCTGCTCGGCGGTCGCGCCGATCCCGCCCTGGTGCGGATCGGGGCGAAGGCGGCGGTGGTCGAGGGTCGCCTCGTCATGCGCCCGGACGCCCCCGCCGCCCTGCGCGCCGAGGAGGCCGGCGCCGAACTCGACGAGGGCGCCCTGCTGATCAGCCGGACGGTGTCCGCCGAGGGGCGCTCGCGCGCCCACGTCGGCGGTCGCTCCGTGCCCGTCGGCCTGCTCGGCGAACTCGCCGACGACCTCGTCGCCGTCCACGGCCAGACCGACCAGCAGGGCCTGCTGCGGCCGGCCCGACAGCGTCAGGCCCTCGACCGGTACGCCGGCGACGCCGTGGCCGTCCCCCTGGAGAAGTACGCGGGCGCCTACCGGCGGCTGCGGGCCGTCGCCGCCGAGGTGGACACCCTCACCACCCGGGCCCGCGAGCGCGCCCAGGAGGCGGACCTGCTGCGCTTCGGGCTGGACGAGATCGCCGCCGTCGAACCGCTGCCCGGCGAGGACGCCGAGCTGGCCGCCGAGGCCGAGCGCCTCGGGCACGCCGAATCGCTGGCCTCGGCCGCGCAGGCTGCCCACGCGGCCCTCGCGGGCGACGTGGAGGACCCGGAGGGCGTCGACGCCAACACCCTCGTCGCGGGCGCGCACCGCGCGCTGGAATCCGTACGCTCCCACGACAAGGCGCTCGGCGCGCTCGCCGACCGGATCGGGGAGCTCGGCATCCTGCTCGCCGACGTGGCCGGAGAACTCGCCGGGTACGCCGACGACCTGGACGCCGATCCGCTGCGGCTGGCCGCGGTGGAGGAGCGGCGGGCGGCGCTGACCCAGCTGGTGCGCAAGTACGGCGACGCGGAGGGCGGCCTGGACGCCGTACTGCGCTGGGCCGAGACCGGCTCGGCGCGGCTGCTCGAACTGGACGGCGACGACGACCGGATCGCCGAGCTGACCGCCGAGCGGGACGCGCTGCGGGCCGAACTGTCGCACCTGGCGCAGGCGTTGACCGACGCGCGCACGGAGGCCGCCGAGCGGTTCGCCTCCGCCGTGACCGCCGAGCTCGCCTCGCTGGCCATGCCGCACGCCCGGGTCACCTTCGACATCCGCCAGAGCGAGGACCCCGACGGCGTCGAGGTCGGCGGGCGGTCGGTCGCGTACGGGCCCACGGGCGCCGACGAGGTCGAACTGCTGCTGGCCCCGCACCCCGGGGCGCAGCCGCGGCCGATCGCCAAGGGGGCCTCGGGCGGTGAGCTGTCGCGGGTCATGCTGGCGGTCGAGGTCGTCTTCGCCGGGTCCGATCCGGTGCCGACGTACCTCTTCGACGAGGTCGACGCGGGCGTCGGCGGCAAGGCCGCCGTCGAGGTCGGGCGGCGGCTGGCGAAGCTGGCGCGGACCGCGCAGGTGGTCGTCGTCACGCACCTGCCGCAGGTGGCGGCGTTTGCGGACCGGCAACTGCTGGTCGAGAAGACCGTCGACGGAGCGGTGACGCGCTCCGGGGTGACCGTACTGGAGGGCGAGGACCGGGTCCGCGAGCTGTCGCGGATGCTGGCCGGGCAGGAGGACTCCCAGACGGCACGGGCCCACGCGGAGGAACTCCTCGCGGCGGCGCGCGCGGACGCCTGAGGGCGCGGGCCGGGCGGCGGGCGCCGACTCGGGCTTTCGCGCGCCGGGACGTGCCGCCCGAGGCCCGGGACGTACGTCGCCCAGGGCCTTCGGCGTGCGGGGGAGGCGCCCGGGGGCCGTCATCGACGTGAGGTGGCGATAGCCCGTGTGGGTGAGGCGGTGGGGTGGAGTGCGGTATCTCGTACCGGATCCGTACCCGTATGGTCCCGGAACGCGCGTGCGGACTGGCATCCTGGGCGACGTCCCTGACGCCTCACCCTGGAGCTTCGGCCCGTGAGCAGCTCCCCGGTCCCGACCCCGGTCCCCGCACAACCGTACGGGCGACCCCCGCTGCGCACCGTCCAGGTCCTCGGGGGCGTGGGCGCGGGCAGCAGCGCGCACGTGCGGTCCCTCGCGACGGGGTTGGCGGCCAGGGGCGTACGGGTCACCGTGTGCGCGCCCGTCGCCGCCGAGGGGGAGTACGACTTCACCGGCGCCGGCGCGGCCTTCACCCCCGACGCGGTGAGCGCGCTGCGGGCCGCCTGCGCCGGCGCCGACCTGGTGCACGCGCACGGGGTGCGGGCGGGGTTGCGGGCCGCGCTGGCGCTGAGCGGCGGCCGGGGCGGCGGGTGCCGCTCGTGGTGACCTGGCACGGCGGTGTGCCCGAGCCGCCGGGGCTGCTGGGGCGGATGAGCCGGCTGCTGGAGGGCGGGTGGCGCGGGCGGCGGCCGTCGTGTTGGGGCCTCCTCCGACCAGGTGGACCTCGCGCGGCGGCGCGGGCGCGGACGCGCGGCTGGCGGCGCCGGCGGTGCCGGCCGCGACCCCGACCGAGGGCCCCGAGCCGGCCGCCGACGCCGGGAAGACCCGGGCCGAACTGGGCGCGGTGGAGCGGCCGCTCGTGGTGGCGGTGGGCAGCCTGGTGCCGCGGCGCGGGTACTCCGTCCTGCTGGACGCGGCGCGGGAGTGGCGGGTCCTGGAGCCGTTGCCGCTGCTGGTGATCGCCGGGGAGGGGCCGCTGCGGCCCGAACTGGCGCGACGCATCGAGGCGGAGGGGCTTCCGGTGCGGCTGCTCGGGCGACGCCCGGACGCGGACCGGCTGCTCGCGGCGGCGGACGTGGCGGTGCTGCCGAGCCGCTGGGAGGGCCGCTCGCTGCTCGCCCAGGAGGCGCTGCGGGCCGGGGTGGCGCTGGTGGCGACGGAGGTCGGGGCGGTGCCGGAGCTGGTCGGGGACGCGGCGGTGCTGGTGCCCTACGGAGACGCGGGGGCGCTGGCCGGCGCGGTGGCCGCGCTGCTGGGGGATCCGGTACGGCGGGCGGAGCTGGGGGTGGCGGGGCGGGCGCAGGCGGCGACGTGGCCGTCGGAGGACGAAGCGGTGGCGCAGGTCCTGGCGATCTACGACGAACTGATGGAACGCACCCACCACCCAGGCTGACCCCCGCCCCAGCCCGGGGCTGCCCCCCGATCCCGCTGCGGATCCCCGTCCGGGGGTGGCCCCCGCCCCCGATCCGGGTGCGCTGGGGATCCCCGTCCGGGGTGGCGCTGGTCCCGCTGCGCGGAGCCATCTCCCCGCCCCGCCCTTTCTCCGTATCCCGGGGCTCCGCCCCGGCCCCCCTCCCGGGGGCTCCGCCCCCGAACCCCCGCGCCTCAAACGCCGGCGAGGCTGGAATGGGCCCGGCGGGCTGGTTTGCCCGGAGGGCAAATCCAGCCCCGCCGGCGTTTGAGGCGCGGGGTCTGGGGCGGAGCCCCAGGGAACGGAGGAAGGGCGGGTAGGGGACAGCCCCGCGCAGCGCCAAGCCCACTGACGGACCCCAGCCACGGCCCCGGACCCCGCCCGCCCGGTCGCCGACGGAGTTCGGCGCAGCGATGCGAAGCCGGGGAGGCCCGCCAGGGCCGAGCCTCGCGAGCGGCGCGTCGAAAGGGGACAGCCCGGCGCAGCGCGCCGAAGCCCGGGAGGCCCGCCAGGGCCGAGCGGTGCGAGGGGCGCGCGAAGAAGGCGTGGCCCGCCAGGGCCGAGCGGTGCGAGGGGCGCGTCAGGAAGAGGCGGCGTGGCGGCGGGCGCGGAGGGCCAGGCTTAGGGAGAGGACCGTTTCGGGGTCGTCCAGGTCGGTGCCGAGGAGTTCGGCGATGCGGGCCAGGCGGTTGTACAGGGTCTGGCGGTTGAGGTGGAGCTCGCGGGCGGTCTCCGCCTTGCGCCCCGCGTGGGCCAGGTACGTCTCCAGGGTGGGCAGGAGCGGCGGGCGGGACGTCGCGTCGTGGACGCGGAGCGCGCCGATCGCCCGGTCCACGAATGCCGCCAGGTCCGGGTGTTCCCGCAGGCGCCACAGCAACAGGTCGATGTCCAGGCGGCGGGCGTCGTACCAGGGCCGGGCCGGCAGGCCGTGGGCGGCCGTCGCGGTCTCCGCCGCATGCCGCAGGCCCGCCGAGGCCGCCGCCCAGCTCCCGGAGACACCCACGACCACCGCCGGCGGCGCCTCGGCCCGGTCCAGCCCCGCCCGCTCCACACCGGCCCGCAGCGCGGCGGCGACCCGGTCCGCGACGGCGGTGCGTTCGGACTCGGCGCGCAGTGACACCAGCAGCGGGACCCGCCCCTCCACCGGGCGGACGCCGAGCAGCACCGGCGCCCCGACGGAGGACAGCTCCTCCAGCACCGCCCGAGCCAGCAGTGCCCAACTCCCGGAGGCCCCCAGCTCCGTGGAGAGCCGCATCACGATCGGCAGCAGCGGCCCCGCACCCGGCCGGAAGCCCAGCACCCGCGCCTGCGCCGGCGCGTCATCGGCCGAGATGCGGCCCTCGGCCAGGTCGGTGAGGAAGTCGCCCCGGCCGCGCGCGGCCAGCTCGTCTTCCTGCCGCGCCTGCATCAGCACCACGGCCAGCACCCCGGCCGTCCGCTCCGCCGCCATCCGGTGGACCGGCAGCAGCGGCGCCGAGACGCCCAACAGAACGAGGCGGGCGCGGACCGAGCCGGTGCCGGGGCCGCCGCCGGGTACGTCGACGACGACCGCGTTGCCCGACGGTTCGGCCGCGCGGTGGCCGCGTAGGCCCTCCCACACCTGGAGCGGGTCCGCCGCGGCGTCGCCGGCGGCCGGCCCGGCCGCGTACAGGAGTTGGCCGTCGGGGGTCTCCAGGAAGACCGGGTTCGCGGTGAAGTCGGCCACGATGCGCAGCACCTGTGGGATGCCGCCGCCGCCCAACAGGGCCTCCGTACAGCGCCGGTGGACCTCCTCGGCCCGCTGGAGGAGCGCGTAGTGGCCGTTGACGATCTCGGTGTGGACCTCTTCGGTGACGGTGACGAACGGGACCTCCCGGTGCAGCTGCACCAGCGGAAGCCCCGCCGCCCGCGCGGTCTCCACGATCGTCGCCGGCAGCCGGGTGAAGCGCGGGCCCAGCTCGACGACCAGCGCGGCGATGCCCCGGTCCGCGAGGCGGCGTACGAAGGCCCGCTGCTCGGCGGGCCGGGTGCCCAGGCCCAGACCCGTGGTGAGCAGCAACTCGCCGCCCTTGAGGAGGGAGGCGATGTTCGGGACCTCGCCCGCGTGTACCCAGCGGACGGTCCGGCCGAGGCGGTCGGCGCAGGCCACCACCTCGGGGAGCCCGCCGCGCAGTCCCGGCAGCTCCAGTGCCCGTTGAACCGTGATCCCGCCGCCGCCCTGATTGTCCATGTCGCGGGACGCTACCTTCCGGCCCGTTCCGAACGCATCACGGGGTGCCTCAGGTCGGGGCGATGTTGTGGTTGAAGCGGAAGACGTTGTCCGGGTCGTACTGTCGTTTCAGCGCGCCCAGCCGTCGCATGTGCTCGGCGCCGAGGCCGGCGACGACCCGGTCGGCGCCCTCGTCCCCGGTGAAGTTGAGGTACACCGCGCCCGAGGCCCACGGCCGGACGTCGGTGCGTACGTCCTTGACCCACTGCCGGACCCGTTCGTCGTCGGCGGGGTCCTCCCACAGCCCGAAGGGGTGCACTCCCCAGGGCGCGTCGCGGAACGAGATCGGGTAGTCGCCCGGGGCCGAGGCGATGGCCCCGCCCTGCGGCCACAGGAGGTGTTGGGTGCCCGTCGGTACGGGCATCGAGGCGGCGCGGGCGCAGAAGACGTCCACGAACTCGTCCGGGACGCCGGTGAGGTACTCGCCCGACCAGTAGTTCCGCAGTCCCGGCGGGTCGTCGATCATGCACTGGAGGTCGGCGTACGGGATGTCGGTGACGATCTCCGCCTCGTGCGGGATGGCCAGCAGCGGCTCGGCGAGCCGGCGCATCTCGTCCTCGGGGCCGGCGTAGGTCAGCAGCACACCCGCCAGCAGCTGCCCGACCAGGTGCGCGGGGACGAACTCGTCGGGCGGCCCGGTCAGGTAGAGGGCCGCGCCGCTCGCCTCGGGCGGTCCGGCCTCGATGACGTCCCGGTACGTACGGACCACCTCGGGCCCGCGCTCGGGCGGGTACAGGACGAAGGCGATGGACATGAACGGCAGTTCGTGCAGCTTCAGGGTCAGCGAGGTCGCGACGCCGAAGTTCCCGCCGCCGCCGTGCAGCCCCCAGAACAGCTCCGGGTTGTCCTGCCCGTTGACGTGCAGCAGCTCGCCGTCGGCGGTGACCAGGTCCACGCCCAGCAGGTTGTCCACGGCCAGCCCGAACTTCCGGTCCAGCCAGCCGGTGCCGCCGCCCAGGACGAAGCCGCCGACGCCGGTGGTGGAGGCCCGGCCGCCCGTCGTGGCCAGGGCGTACGGTTGGCAGGCCCGGTCGAGGTGGCTCATGGTCGCGCCACCGCCGATGTGGACGGCCTCGGCGGCCGGATGGACCGTCACCTCGTGCATCCGGCGCAGGTCCACGACCAGCCCGCCGTCGTTCACGGACATGCCCGCCACGCTGTGGCCGCCGCCGCGGACCGCGACGTGCAGATCCAGCTCGCGGGCGAAGCGGATCGCGGTGACCACGTCCTGCGTGTGCGCGCACTCGGCGATCACGGCGGGCCTGCGGTCGACCATCGCGTTGAAGCGGGCCCGGGACGCGTCGTACCCCGGGTCGCCCGGGGCGAAGACCGCGCCGGACAGGTCCTCGCGGAGCTCGGCGAGGGCCGTGCCCGCCTTCGAGAGGGGCGCCATGGCCACCCCCCTTTCCGCCGGAGGGGCTGGGAACCCCTCCAGCGTAGGCGGGCACCGAAGGCCCCGCGCGTCAGCCCGAGCGCCGTGGCCGGCGCCCGCGCGTCAGCCCCCGTACGCCCCGCTCGCCGTCAGCCGCAGCGCCGTGTCGATCAGCGGGACGTGGCTGAAGGCCTGCGGGAAGTTCCCGACCTGCCGCTGGAGCTTGGGGTCCCACTCCTCGGCGAGGAGCCCGAGGTCGTTGCGGAGCGAGAGGAGCTTCTCGAAGAGCCGGCGGGCCTCGTCGACCCGGCCGATCATCGCCAGGTCGTCGGCCATCCAGAACGAGCACGCGAGGAAGGCCCCCTCGTCGCCCTCCAGGCCGTCCACGCCGGCCTCCTCGCCGGCCGTCGGGTAGCGCAGGATGAAGCCGTCGGGAGTCGACAGCTCGCGCTGGATCGCCTCGATCGTGCCGATGACCCGCTTGTCGTCGGGCGGCAGGAAGCCCATCTGCGGGATCAGCAGCAGCGAGGCGTCCAGTTCCCGCGAGCCGTAGGACTGCGTGAAGGTGTTGCGGTCCTTGTCGTAGCCCTTCTCGCAGACGTCCGCGTGGATCTCGTCGCGCAGTTCCCGCCAGCGCTCCAGCGGGCCGTCGGCGTCCCCGCTCTCGATCAGCTTGATCGTGCGGTCCACGGCCACCCACGCCATGACCTTCGAGTGGACGAAGTGCCGGCGCGGGCCGCGCACCTCCCAGATGCCCTCGTCGGGCTCCATCCAGTGCGTCTCCAGGTAGCGGATCAGCTTGAGCTGGAGCAGCGAGGCGTAGTCGTTGCGGGCCAGGCCGGTCATGTGGCCCAGGTGCAGGGCCTCGGTGACCTCGCCGTACACGTCGAGCTGGAGCTGGTGGGCGGCGCCGTTGCCGACGCGGACCGGGCTGGAGTTCTCGTAGCCGGGCAGCCAGTCCAACTCGGTCTCGCCGAGCTCGCGCTCGCCCGCGATCCCGTACATGATCTGGAGGTTCTCCGGGTCGCCGGCCACCGCGCGCAGCAGCCAGTCCCGCCAGGCGGAGGCCTCCTCGCGGTAGCCGGTGCGCAGCAGCGAGGAGAGGGTGATGGCGGCGTCGCGCAGCCACGTGTAGCGGTAGTCCCAGTTGCGGACCCCGCCGATCTCCTCCGGGAGGGAGGTCGTGGGGGCCGCGACGATCCCGCCCGTGGGGGCGTACGTGAGGGCCTTGAGGGTGATCAGGGAGCGGATCACCGCCTCCCGGTAGGGCCCGTGGTACGTGCAGTGGTCGACCCACTGCCGCCAGAACTCGGAGGTGGCCTCCAACGCCGCCTCGGCGTCGGGACACTCCGGGGCGCCGCGGTGGGAGGGCTGCCAGCTGATGGCGAAGGCGACGCGGTCACCGGGGGCGACGGTGAAGTCCGAGTACGTCGTCAGGTCCTTGCCGTAGGTCTGCGCGGAGGTGTCCAGCCACACCGAGTCCGGGCCGGCGACGGCCACGGTGCGCCCGTCGACCTTGTGCACCCACGGCACGATCCGTCCGTAGCTGAAGCGCATCCGCAGGGCCGAGCGCATCGGGACGCGTCCGCTGACGCCCTCCACGATGCGGATCAGCTGCGGCGCGTGGTCCTCGCGGGGCGGCATGAAGTCGATGACGCGGACCGTCCCCCGCGGGGTGTCCCACTCCGACTCCAGCACCAGCGAATCACCCCGGTAGCGCCGGCGGACGGCCCGGGGGGCCTCCGTACCGGGGGCGAAGGCCGGGCCGATGCGCCAGAACCCGTGTTCCTCGGTGCCCAGAAGGCTCGCGAAGACAGCGTGGGAGTCGAAGCGTGGCAGGCAGAGCCAGTCCACCGCCCCGTCCCGGCAGACCAGCGCCGCGGTCTGCATGTCCCCGATCAGTGCGTAATCCTCGATGCGCCCGGACACGTTGCTCTCCAGTCGAACGGCCACGTCCGCCCCGTAGGGCGCTTGCAATGCGCTGTCGCGCGGTCTCCTGTGCGCAGGGATCCCCGCGTCGAGTCCTAGATTGCCGGAACGGGCGAGGTTACGCCGTTTGCCGGACTGCTCGGCGGCGATGTGCAGCGGTATCCGAGCAGGGTATGACGGCACACTAGTGATCCCCTGAAGTCCTGGGACAATGTGGCTCGGCCGAACGGGTGACCTGGGGGAACATCGTCCCCGGTCAGGGGCGGGGGGCTGTGCCGGCCGCGCCGCGCCGCGCGCCCGGAGGCGGACCGCCCGGGGCGCTGATAGGCTGGTACCCCGTGGACCGGTGGTCTGCCTGTGCGAATCAGGAGCCCCGAAACCGCAGCTTCGGCGCCCCCAGAGACCCTTCGGATCTCCGCGGAACGGCGTCGGACGCACCTCACCTCGCGACCACGGGAGCCCCCTCTTGGCGATGCCGGCACGAAATTCGTCATCCTCGACGACCAAGCACATCTTCGTCACCGGGGGTGTCGCTTCGTCCCTCGGCAAGGGGCTGACGGCCTCCAGCCTGGGTGCGCTGCTGAAGGCGCGCGGCCTGCGGGTCACGATGCAGAAGCTCGACCCGTACCTGAACGTCGACCCCGGGACGATGAACCCGTTCCAGCACGGCGAGGTGTTCGTCACCAACGACGGCGCCGAGACCGACCTGGACATCGGCCACTACGAGCGCTTCCTCGACGTCGACCTCGACGGCTCGGCGAACGTGACGACCGGGCAGGTCTACAACACGGTCATCGCCAAGGAGCGTCGCGGCGAGTACCTCGGTGACACCGTGCAGGTCATCCCGCACATCACCAACGAGATCAAGCACCGCATCCGGCGCATGGCGACCGATGACGTCGACGTCGTCATCACGGAGGTCGGCGGCACGGTCGGCGACATCGAGTCGCTGCCGTTCCTGGAGACCGTCCGCCAGGTCCGCCACGAGGTCGGCCGCGACAACGTCTTCGTCGTGCACATCTCGCTGCTGCCCTACATCGGCCCCTCCGGCGAGCTGAAGACCAAGCCGACCCAGCACTCGGTCGCGGCGCTGCGCAACATCGGCATCCAGCCCGACGCGATCGTGCTGCGCGCCGACCGTGACGTACCCACCTCCATCAAGCGCAAGATCTCGCTGATGTGCGACGTGGACGAGGCGGCGGTCGTCGCGGCGATCGACGCCAAGTCGATCTACGACATCCCGAAGGTGCTGCACACCGAGGGCCTCGACGCCTACGTCGTCCGCAAGCTCGACCTGCCCTTCCGCGACGTCGACTGGACGGTGTGGGAGGACCTGCTGGACCGGGTCCACAACCCCGACCACGAGGTCAAGGTCGCGCTCGTCGGCAAGTACATCGACCTGCCCGACGCCTATCTGTCGGTGACCGAGGCGCTGCGCGCCGGCGGTTTCGCCAACAAGGCGCGCGTGCAGATCAAGTGGGTCACCTCCGACGACTGCAAGACGGCGGCGGGCGCCGCGGCGCAGCTGTCCGACGTCGACGCGATCTGCGTGCCCGGTGGTTTCGGCGACCGCGGCGTGAACGGCAAGGTCGGCGCGATCACCTACGCCCGCGAGAACAGGATCCCGCTGCTCGGCCTGTGCCTGGGCCTGCAGTGCGTGGTCATCGAGGCCGCGCGCAACCTCGCGGGCATCGACGACGCGAACTCCACCGAGTTCGACGCCTCCACCCCGCACCCGGTCATCTCGACCATGGAGGAGCAGCTGGCCTTCGTCGAGGGCGCGGGCGACCTCGGCGGAACGATGCGCTTGGGCATGTACCCGGCGAAGCTGGCCGAGGGTTCCATCGTGCGCGAGGTGTACGGGGACCAGGCGTACGTGGACGAGCGCCACCGCCACCGCTACGAGGTCAACAACGCCTACCGCTCCGAGCTGGAGAAGAAGGCCGGTCTGGTCTTCTCCGGCACCTCCCCGGACAACAAGCTCGTCGAGTACGTCGAGTACCCGCGCGAGGTGCACCCCTACCTGGTGGCCACCCAGGCCCACCCGGAGCTCCGCTCCCGCCCGACCCGGCCGCACCCGCTGTTCGCCGGCCTCGTCAAGGCCGCCGTGGAGCGCAAGCAGGCCGCGAAGTGACGTGAGCGCCTGAGCGCATAACGTAGGCAGCCGGGGTACGGAAAGATCCGTACCCCGGCTGTCGCGCGTTGTGGAGGGCATGGGTCATGGGGATCAGCGATACGTCGGAGTCCTGGGAGACGCTCTCGACCCGGAGGCCGTTCCAGGGCGCCAAGACCGGCGTCGCCTCCGACGAGGTGCGCATGCCGGACGGCTCGGTGGCCCGCCGGGACTACCAGGTGCACCCGGGCTCGGTGTGCGTGGTGGCGCTGGACGAGGAGGCCGGGCGGGTCCTCGTACTGAGCCAGTACCGCCACCCGGTGCGCCGCCGGCTGTGGGAGCTGCCCGCCGGGCTGCTGGACGTACCCGGGGAGAACCCGCTGAACGCGGCGCGGCGCGAGCTGCTGGAGGAGGCGCACGTCACCGCCGCCGACTGGCGGGTGCTGCTCGACTTCTACCCGTCCCCGGGCGGCTCCGACGAGGCGGTACGGGTCTTCGTGGCGCGCGGAGTCTCCGACGCCGAGGGGGAGCGGTACATCGAGTCCGACTCTGAGGAGGCCGACATGGAGCCGGCCTGGGTGCCGCTCGCCGAGCTGGTCGACGGCGCGCTGGCGGGCGAGCTGGGCAACGCGGCGCTGGTCGCGGGCATCCTCGCGCTGTCGGCGGCCCTGTCGCGGGAGGGCGGTCTGGACGCGCTGCGCCCGGCGCTCGCACCCTGGCCGGCGCGCCCGTACGAGGACGCGTAGGCCTCTGGCGAGGCTCGCGCGGGACTCTCGCGGGCTTGTCGGCGGGCTCTCGTAGGGCTGTCGCCGTGCTCTCGCCGGGCTCACGGGTGAAAAGGTGACGATCTGCTGATCCGATCGGGGGATCTGTCCGCCACGCTCCCCACGGGCCGTCGCTCTGCGTGAACTACGCTCGGCAACCCGGAGGCAGGGAGAGGAGCGGATCCGTGACGGATTTCGTCGGGCGGCGGCGTGAGCTCAAGGAGCTGCGCGAGGACATCGCACGGACCGGGCTCGACACACTTTCGGGCCGCAAGGCCAAGGCGCCCCGGGCCCGGGTGCTGCTCATCGCCGGCCGGCCCGGCTCCGGCCGCACCGCCCTCGCCGAGGCACTCGTCCGCGAGGTGGCCGACGAGTACCCCGACGGGCTCGTGCGGGTACGGCTCACCGCCCCGGGCGGCCAGACCCTCCCCACCGACACGGCGGTGCGCACCCTCCTGGAGGGCCTCGGCCGGCCGTCCTCGCCGGGGGCCGGCGAGGACGACCTCAGCGCCACCCTGCGCGAGGCCCTGGCCGGGCGGCGGGTGATCCTCCTCGTCGACGACGCCGCCGACCCCCACCAGGTGGACGCCCTGCTCCCGGACACCCCCGAGTGCCTGGTCGTCGTCACCGCCGAAGGGCCGCTCACCGGGATCCCGGACGTCCGTCCCTGCACCCTCGGCGGACTGGACACCCCCTCCGGCGTCGCCCTGCTCGCCCGGCTCATCGGCGACACCCGCATCACCGTCGACCCCCGCGCCGCCGAGGGCCTCGCCGAGGCCTGCGGCGGACAGCCCGCCGCGCTCGTCCTCGCCGGGGGCTGGCTCGCGGCGCACCCCAAGGCCGCCGTCTCCGACGTGGCCAAGCAGCTCCACGACATGCCGTCGGGCACGGCCGGTCCGCTCGGCCGCGCCTTCCGGCTGGTCTACGAATCCCTGCCGCAGCCGGCCCAGCGCACCCTGCGGCTGCTGCCGCTCGCCCCCGCCGGGGTCCTCGACTCGCACACCGCCTCGGCCCTCGCGGGCTGCTCGGTGGCCGCCGCGCAGTCCACCCTGGAGGACTTCGCCGGACTGGGCCTCGTCCGGCACGCCCACAACGGCATCTTCCTGCTGCCCGGCTGCCTCGCGCCGCTGCTGCGGGGCCTGCTGGAGGTCAAGGAGCGGCCCGCCGAGGTGGAGCTGGCCCGCGCCCGGATGCTGGAGCGGACCGTACGGCTGCTGACCTCCTGCCGGGCCATGGCCGAGACGGACGAGGATCTCGGCGTCGGCGGGCCGGAGAAGCTGGACGGCCTCCCGCGCGCCCTGCGCTTCCCCGACCGGCGGGCCGCCGCCACCTGGCTCGACACCCGGCTGCCCGCGCTGACCGCCGCCGCCACCCTCGCCGTGGCCGACGGCGGGCTGGACACCCTGGCCCGCCGCCTCGTCTCGGGCCTGGTGCGGGCGCTCGCCGCCCACCGCGGCACCGAGGCCGCCGCCCCGGAGCTCTACGGGCTGCACCGGCTCGTCCTCGACGTGGCCGAGCGGCGCCACCTGCACCGCGAGCAGGCCGCCGCCCTGCTGAACCTCGCCGACCTCGACGCCGAGACCGGCCGGACGCAGGAGGCGCTGGAGCGCTACCGGGCCGCGCTGGCCGCCGGGAAGGCCGCGAAGGACCCGTACGCGATCGGCCGCGCGATGGAATCCGTAGGGGGTGCCTACCAGGAGCTGACGGACTGGCCGCGGGCCTCCGACTGGTTCGGTCGGGCGCTGTCCCACGCACTGGCGCGCGGGGAGCGCGCGGACGAGGCCCGGCTCTACGGCCGGCTCGGAAACGTGCACACCTACGCGGGCCGCTACGGGGAGGCGCTGCGCTCCTGGCGCGCCGCCGCCGCGGGCTACCGCAAGCTCGCCGATGTGCCGGGCCAGGCAAAGGCGTTGAGCGAGATGGCCCGGGTCCAGGAGTACGCCGGCCGGCCCGAGGAATCCCTGCACACCTGCCGGGAGGCGATCGAGCTGGCGCGCAGGGCCGGCGACCAGCGTCTTCAGGCCGCCCTCCAGGTCCGGCTGGCCGACACGCTGGACCGGCTGGGAGACCCCGCGGCGGCCAGGCTGCACCGGTCCGCGGCCGACAGATTGCTGGGGGACGACTCCGCAGCCTGCGAAATCCGCAGTAGTTCCGACTGAGATTATTGGTTTGCAAGGCTAGACACGCGTTAATCCTTCATTAAACTGGCTTCACCACGTCATCCCGTGGTGCATCCCGTTGCGCGTACTTGTGGGCGGGTATGTATGGAAGTGCCCCGTAACATCCCCCGAGTCAAGGACCGTGATCGACGATGAAGGTCGGCATCCCCCGCGAGGTCAAGAACAACGAGTTCCGGGTCGCCATCACGCCCGCCGGCGTGCATGAGCTGGTCCGCAACGGCCACCAGGTCTTCATCGAGCAGAACGCCGGTGTCGGCTCCTCGATCACGGACGCCGAGTACGTCGCCGCCGGTGCCGAGATCCTCGGCACCGCCGACGAGGTCTGGGCCACCGCCGACCTTCTGCTGAAGGTCAAGGAGCCCATCGCGGAGGAGTACCACCGCCTCCGCAAGGACCAGACCCTCTTCACCTACCTGCACCTCGCCGCCTCCCGCGAGTGCACGGACGCCCTCCTGGAGTCCGGCACCACCGCGATCGCCTACGAGACGGTCGAGCTCGCCAACCGCGCGCTGCCGCTCCTCGCCCCGATGTCCGAGGTCGCGGGCCGCCTGGCCCCGCAGGTCGGCGCCTACCACCTGATGCGCTCGGCCGGCGGCCGCGGCGTCCTGCCCGGCGGTGTCCCCGGCACCCACGCCGGCGAGTGCGTGGTCATCGGCGGCGGCGTCTCCGGTTGGAACGCCGCGCAGATCGCCATCGGCATGGGCTTCCACGTGACCCTGCTCGACAAGGACATCAACAAGCTCCGCGAGGCCGACAAGATCTTCGGTACGAAGATCAAGACGATCGTCTCCAACGCCTACGAGCTGGAGAAGGCCGTCATCGAGGCCGACCTCGTCATCGGCGCGGTGCTGATTCCGGGTGCGAAGGCCCCGAAGCTGGTCACCAACGAGCTCGTCGCGAAGATGAAGCCCGGAAGTGTCCTTGTCGACATTGCGATCGACCAGGGCGGCTGCTTCGAGGACTCCCGTCCGACCACTCACGCCGAGCCGACCTTCCAGGTCCACAACTCGGTCTTCTACTGCGTCGCCAACATGCCGGGCGCGGTGCCGAACACCTCCACCTACGCGCTCACCAACGCGACCCTGCCCTACATCGTGCAGCTCGCGAACCTCGGTTGGGTCGAGGCGCTGCGTCGCGACCCGGCCCTCGCGCTGGGCCTCAACACCCATGACGGCCAGGTCGTTTACGGTCCGGTCGCCGAGGCCCACGGCCTCCGGACCCTTGAGCTGAGCACGCTGCTCGGCTGACCCGTCAACGATTGACGTCAATCTCACGTATCCGGCCGGACCTTGCCCGCAAGGTCCGGCCGGACGCGTTCGCGCGCCGGTCGCCGACCCCGCTCAACTCGCCTCGAACGTAACCCTTTAACCCTTTCGCACACCCGCGAAACTTCGCGGTGACGGCTCGGACGCCCTTGACAGAGTGGTGTTCGGTTGCCGACACATCGCGGTGGGTCCGGCGGATTGTGTTGCCGCTGGGCGGTGACACGCCATAGAGTCGCCAACCGTCGGCATGGTGCAACGCTGACCTATCGATAAGTGTCCTGGTCACGTCCGAGGAGGTAAGACGACTTGTGAATGAGTCGACATTTGCTCCTGGAGGTGGTCGAGCAGGGACGCCTGAGCGAGGTCAAGGACCCGCCGGGCTCGAAGCCGTCGGCTCCGTCGCAGTCCGCACCTTCGCAAACCACCAGCACATGACGACGCCTCAAAAGAGCATGGACGGCCTAGACGTGAACTCCAGGGCCGGCGACCCGAGCGGCGATGCGCCCACGGGTTTCGCCGACTACGAAAACCTGCCCGAAGGGCACTTCTACGACCCGGACGCGGAGTACGAACCGGACCCCGAGTACGCGGCCACCCTCGCCCCCGACGCTGCCCGTCAGCGCCGTGAGCGGATCGGCCCGACCGGACGCCCGCTGCCGTACTTCCCGATCCCGGGTCCGCTGACCGATCACGGTCCGGCGAAGATCATCGCGATGTGCAACCAGAAGGGCGGCGTCGGCAAGACCACGTCGACCATCAACCTGGGTGCCGCGCTCGCCGAGTACGGGCGCCGCGTGCTGCTCGTCGACTTCGACCCGCAGGGCGCGCTGTCCGTGGGCCTCGGGGTCAACCCGATGGAACTCGACCTGACGGTCTACAACCTGCTCATGGAGCGGGGCATGTCGGCCGACGAGGTGCTGCTCAAGACGGCGGTCCCCAACATGGACCTGCTGCCGAGCAACATCGACCTGTCCGCCGCCGAAGTGCAGTTGGTCAGCGAGGTCGCGCGCGAGTCGACGCTCCAGCGGGCCCTGAAGCCCCTGATGGCCGACTACGACTACATCGTGATCGACTGTCAGCCCTCGCTGGGCCTGCTGACCGTGAACGCCCTGACGGCCGCTCACAAGGTCATCGTCCCGCTGGAATGCGAGTTCTTCGCCCTGCGCGGCGTGGCGCTGCTGACCGAGACGATCGAGAAGGTCCAGGAGCGGCTCAACCCGGAGCTGGAGCTCGACGGCATCCTCGCCACGATGTACGACTCCCGCACGGTGCACAGCCGCGAGGTGCTGGCGCGCGTCGTCGAGGCCTTCGACGACCACGTCTACCACACGGTCATCGGCCGTACGGTGCGCTTCCCGGAGACCACGGTCGCGGGCGAGCCGATCACCACGTACGCCTCCAACTCCGTCGGCGCCGCCGCCTACCGTCAGCTGGCCAGGGAGGTGCTCGCCCGGTGTCCCGCCGAGTGAGTCTGCCCGGAGCCGACGAACTGTTCCGTACGACCGGGGGGATGGCCCTCCAGTCGTCCTCGCCCCGACGGGGCGCCGACGAGGCGCCGACCGGCGGGACGGAGCACGCGGCCGCCCCGGCGGACGGCACGGCCAAGGCCACGGGCGACAGCCGCGGTCGGGAGGCGGGCGAGCCCGGGGTCGGCCCGCAGCGCAGGCCGCAGGAAGGTTCTGCCACCACCCCCGGCGCCGCCGGGCCCTCCGCGCCCCGCTCCGGCAAGGGGCAGGGCCGGGGCGCCAACCGGCGGCCCAGCGGGCGCGAGCGGCACGACGAGAAGATCACGGTCTACGTCTCCGCCGAGGAGCTCATGGACCTGGAGCACGCCCGGCTGGTCCTGCGCGGGGAGCACGGCCTCGCCGTCGACCGCGGCCGGATCGTGCGCGAGGCGGTGGCGGTCGTCCTCGCGGACCTCGAATCCCGCGGCGACGCGAGCATCCTGGTCCGCCGCCTGCGCGGCCGCTGACCGCGCCCGGCTCCCTGATCCCGCCCGAGCCACACGACACCCCCTAGGCTGCACCCCGGGGGTGCCCGCCCGTCGGCGCCCCGCGCGCCCCGGCGGGCGCGCAGCCGCTTCCGCACCACCCTGGACCCCGATGCCCCCGAACGACGACGCAGCTCCCCGCCCGGTCCGCCGGAGCCTGGGGCGCGGGCCCGGAGGGGCCGCGGGGGGCCCCGTAGGCCCGCCGGACGGCGTGGCGGAGATGGAGGGCCCGGGGGCGGTCGGGGCCGCGCAGGAGCCCGTAGAGGCCGCTCCGGAGCCCGTGCCAGGGGCCGAGGAGGCGGCGGGCGGGGACGGGCGGTTCACGCTGCGGCTGGACAACTTCGAGGGCCCCTTCGACCTGCTGCTCCAGCTGATCTCCCGGCACAGGCTCGACGTGACCGAGGTGGCCCTGTCCCGGGTCACCGACGAGTTCATGGCCCACATCCGGGCCATGGGCCCCGACTGGGACCTCGACCAGACCACCGAGTTCCTGGTGGTCGCCGCCACCCTCCTCGACCTGAAGGCCGCCCGGCTGCTGCCCGCCGCCGAGGTCGAGGACGAGGCCGACCTCGCCCTGCTGGAGGCCCGGGACCTGCTCTTCGCCCGGCTCCTCCAGTACCGGGCGTACAAGCAGGTCGCCGCGCTGTTCGAGGCCCGCGCCGAGGACGAGGGCCGGCGCTACCCGCGCACGGTCGGGCTGGAGCCCCTGTACGCCGAGCTGCTGCCCGAGGTGGTGATCAGCCTCGGCGCCGAGGGCTTCGCCCGCCTCGCGGTGCGCGCCATGCAGCCGAAGGCGAAACCGCAGGTGTACGTGGACCACATCCACGCCCCGCTCGTCAGCGTCCGCGAACAGGCCGCACTCGTCGTACGGCTGCTCAAGGCGCGCGGCGAGGCCACGTTCCGGGAGCTGACCGAGGACGCCCCCGACACCCTGACCGTCGTCGCCCGCTTCCTGGCGCTCCTGGAGCTCTACCGCGAGAAGGCGGTGGTCCTGGACCAGGAGGACGCCCTCCAGACGCTGACCGTGCGCTGGAGCGGCGGGGACGGCGACGGGATGCCGAAGGTCACCGACGAGTTCGACCAGGTCGTGGAGGCGAGCGAATGACGACGCGGGAGCTGGACCTGAAGGGCGCGCTGGAGGCCGTCCTGATGGTCGTCGACGAACCGGCGACGGTCGAGCACCTCGCCCAGGTGCTGGAGCGCACCCCGCGCGAGGTCGCCGGGGCCCTGTCCGAACTCGCCGACGAGTACGCCGCCCAGCGCCGCGGTTTCGAGCTGCGGCAGGTCGCCGGGGGCTGGCGTTTCTACACCCGCCCCGAGTACGCGGCGGCCGTCGAGGCGTTCGTCCTGGACGGCCGGCAGGCGCGGCTCACCCAGGCGGCGCTGGAGACCCTGGCGGTCGTCGCGTACCGCCAGCCGGTGAGTCGTTCGCGGGTCTCGGCGGTGCGCGGCGTCAACTGCGACGGGGTCATGCGGACCCTCCTCCAGCGGGGTCTGGTGACCGAGGCGGGCACGGAACCCGAAACAGGTGCGATCCTGTACAGGACGACGAACTACTTTCTGGAGCGGATGGGCCTGCGCGGCCTGGACGAGCTCCCGGAGCTCGCGCCCTTCCTCCCCGAGGCGGACGCGATCGAAGCCGAGACGCAAGAAGGTGTGCCGTCGTTCGATCCGGACTCACCGGACACTGACGTAGACGACGACAAGACGACGGAACTTTGATGCGAAGCAGCGGCAACGGCAACGGCGGCGGCAACAGGAACAGCGGCGGCGGTGGCGGCGCGCGGGGCAACTCGCGCGGCTCCTCCTCCGGCGGCGGTGGCTACCGCGGTGGCGGCTCCGGCGGCTCGGGCGGCTCCGGCGGTGGTTTCCGCAGTGGCGGCAGCGGCTCCGGCGGCTCCCGGGGCTCCGGCGGCTCCCGCAGCGGTGGCTACCAGGGCGGAGGCGGCTACCAGGGCGGTGGCGGCGGCTACCAGGGTGGCGGCTCCGACTCGCGTGACCGCGACCGTGACCGGCCGGCCCCCCGCATCCGCAACCCCCGTCCCGAGGAGCGCCGCTACGACGTCGGCCCCGAGGGCGAGCGCAGCGGCCGCAGCGGCCCGAAGGCGGCGGCGGCGGTGCCCGCGGCGCGGCCGCGCGCGGTGGCGCCAAGGGCGGCCCCAAGACCTCCAGGACGCCCGGCATCGGCGGGGCCGGCGGCCCGCGCCGCGGTCCCGGCAGCCGCAGCGGCCAGTCCAAGCCGCGCGAGCTGGAGGCGCGGATCGAGGAGCGCGTGCGCGACCGGTACGCCGACAAGCCCGTGATCAAGACCCCGAAGACCTTCCCGGGCGCCGAGGAGGAGGGCGAGCGCCTGCAGAAGGTGCTGGCCCGTGCCGGCATGGGTTCGCGCCGCGCGTGCGAGGAGCTCATCGAGCAGGCCCGTGTCGAGGTCAACGGCGAGATCGTGCTGGAGCAGGGCAAGCGCGTCCTGCCGAAGGACGAGATCAAGGTGGACGGTCTGACCGTCGCCACCCAGTCGTACCTGTTCTTCGCGCTGAACAAGCCGGCCGGCGTCGTCTCCACCATGGAGGACCCGGACGGCCGCCAGTGCCTGGGCGACTACGTCACCAACCGTGAGACCCGCCTCTTCCACGTCGGCCGGCTCGACACCGAGACCGAGGGCATCATCCTCCTCACCAACCACGGTGAGCTGGCCCACCGCCTCACGCACCCGAAGTACGGCGTGAAGAAGACCTACGTCGCCGCGATCACCGGCCCGCTGCCGCGCGACATCGGCAAGCGGCTCAAGGACGGCATCGAGCTGGAGGACGGGTACGCCCGCGCCGACCACTTCCGCGTCGTCGACCAGGTCGGCAAGAACTACCTGGTCGAGGTGACCCTCCACGAGGGCCGCAAGCACATCGTCCGCCGCATGCTGGCGGAGGCCGGCTTCCCCGTCGAGAAGCTGGTGCGGACCTCCTTCGGTCCCATCGAGCTCGGTGACCAGAAGTCCGGCTGGCTGCGCCGCCTGACCAACACCGAGGTCGGCATGCTCATGCGCGAGGTCGGTCTGTAGTCCTCGACAGTCCTCGACCGCTCCCTCGAAAGCCCGCGACGCCCCGGCGTCGCGGGCTTTTCCCTTGTCGGGAACTCCGATCCCTGTTTATAGTCAGGGTGACTATTAAGGGGAGGCCCGCATGGGGTGGAGTACGAGCTGGACCGAGATCCTCGGGTTCGCCACGGGAGCCGTGTGCGTCTGGCTGGTCGCCCGACAGCACATCGCGAACTGGCCGGTCGGCATCGCCAACAACGTCTTCTTCATCGTGCTGTTCACCCAGGCCGGCCTCTACGCCGACGCCGGCCTCCAGATCGTCTTCATCGCCCTCGCCGCGTACGGCTGGTGGTCCTGGACCCACGGGGGTGGACCGGGAACCGCCACCGCCCTGCCCGTGCGCCGCACCACGCGCACCGAATGGGCCTGGCTGCTCGTGGCGGGGGCGGTGGGGATCGCCGCCCTGACCCTCCTGCTGGACCGGGTCAGCGACTCCACCGTCCCCTTCTGGGACGCGCTCACCACCGGGCTCTCCCTGATGGCCACCTACGGGCAGTGCCGCAAGCGCCTGGAGTCCTGGTGGCTGTGGATCGCCGCCGACCTCGTCTACATCCCCCTGTACGCCTCCAAGGGGCTCTACCTCACCGCCGTCCTCTACGTCGGCTTCCTCGCCCTGTGCGTGGCCGGCCTGATCGGCTGGCGGCGTACGCTCCCGGCCGCGCGGGCCGCCGTCTCCGCCCCGGCGGTGACGGCGTGAGCGCGGGCGGGAACGGCCGGCGCTACGGCCACGGGCTGGTGCTGGGCAAGTTCTACCCGCCGCACGCCGGGCACCACCACCTGGTGCGCACCGCCCAGGACCAGTGCGAACGGCTGACCGTGCTGGTGTGCGCGGCGTCGGTGGAGTCCGTCCCGCTCGCCGACCGGGTCGCCTGGATGCGCGAGGAACACCCGGGGGCGCGGGTGGTCGGCGCGGTCGACGACATCCCCGTGGACCTCCACGACCCGGCGATCTGGGAAGCCCACATGGAGATCTTCAAGGCGGCGGTGGGCCGGCGCGTCGACGCCGTCTTCACCTCCGAGGAGTACGGCGGCGAACTCGCGCGGCGCTTCGGCGCCGAGGAGGTCTGCGTGGACCGCGCCCGGACCCTGTTCCCCGTCTCGGGGACGGCCGTCCGGGCGGACCCGGTCGCCGCCTGGGAGTTCCTGGGGCCCGCCGTACGGGCCGCGCTGACCCGCCGGGTCGTCGTACTCGGCGCCGAGTCCACCGGCACCACGACGCTGTCGCGCGACCTGGCCGCCCACTACCGGCGGCGCGGCGGGGTGTGGGCGAAGACCGGCTGGGTCGCCGAGTACGGGCGCGAGTACAGCGAGGAGAAGCTCGCGGCGGCCCGCGCGGCCGACCCGGCGGCCTCCTGGAGCGACGTCGCCTTCACCTCCCGGGAGTTCCCCCTGATCGCCCGCCGCCAGGACGCGGCGGAAGGGGCGGCGGCCCGGCTGGGCTCGCCCGTGCTGTTCTGCGACACCGACTCCTTCGCGACCGGCATCTGGCACGAGCGCTACCTCGGCACCCGCAACCGCGAGGTCGAGAGGATCGCCGAGCGCACCCACCGGGACCTGTACCTGCTGACCGACGACGCCGACGTCCCCTTCGAGGACGACGGACTGCGGAGCCGGCCGCAGCTCAGACCGTGGATGACCGCCCGGTTCCGCGACCGGCTCACCCACACCGGCCGACGGTTCCTCGTGATGAGCGGCGACCGGCGGGCCCGGCTGGAATCGGCCGTCGCGGCCGTCGACGCGCTCCTCGCCGAGGGCTGGCACTTCGCCGCCCCGCTGCCGGAGCGCCGATGAACGGGGTGCCGATGAGCGGGGCGCCCGCGAGCGGGCCACCGCCGGGCTACGACCCGCACGCCTTCGTACCGTTCGCGGTGACCGTCGACCTCGCCGTCCTCACCGTCCGCGCGGGCGCCCTGCACGTCCTGCTGATCCGGCGCGGGCAGGACCCGTACGCCGGTGCCTGGGCGCTGCCCGGCGGCTTCGTCCTGCCCCGGGAATCGGCCGAGACCGCCGCCCGCCGCGAACTGGCCGAGGAGACGGGCTTGGCGCCGGAACTCGTCGCCGCCCTGCACCTGGAACAGCTGCGGACCTACAGCGAACCGGACCGCGACCCCCGGATGCGGGTGGTCTCCGTGGCCTTCGCCGCGCTCGTCCCCGACCTGCCCGAGCCCGCCCGCGAGGGCGGAGGCGACGCCGACGGGGCCCGGTGGGTGCCCGTCGCCGAGACCGGGCCGTTGGCCTTCGACCACGCCACGATCCTCGCCGACGCCCGCCGACGGGTCGGCGCCAAGCTGGAGTACACCTGCCTGGCCACCGCCTTCTGCCCGCCCGAGTTCACCCTCGGCGAGCTCCGGGCCGTCTACGAGACCGTCTGGGACACCGCCCTGGACCGCCCCAACTTCCGCCGCAAGGTCCTCGCCACCCCCGGCTTCGTCGAAGCCGTCCCCGGCGCCGCCCGCCTCACCGGCGGCCGGGGCAAACCCGCCGCGCTCTACCGGGCCGGGCCCGCGACCACCCTGCACCCGCCCCTGCTCCGCCCCACGCTCCGCCCCACGGAAGGACCCACGACATGACCACGACCGCCAAGCGTGCGGCGACCGGCGCCCTGATCGGCCTGGCCCTGGGCGACGCCCTCGGCTTCCCGACCGAGTTCAACGACGTCCCGACCATCCTCGCCAAGACCGGGCCCTGGCGGGAGATGGGGCTGCCCCGGCCGGCGCTCGTCACCGACGACACCCAGATGACCCTCGCCCTCGCCCGCGGCATACGCACCGCCGGCGACCGGGGCCCGATCGCCCCGCTGCGCCTGACCCGCCCGGTCCGCGAGGAGTTCGTCGACTGGTACCACTCCCCGGAGAACAACCGCGCCCCCGGCAACACCTGCCTGCTCGCCTGCTCCCTGCTCGACCGGCCGGAGCGGGACTGGCGCGACGCCAGCCAGATCGGCTCCAAGGGCTGCGGCGCCAACATGCGCGTCGTCCCCGTCGGTCTGGTCCCCGGCTGGAGCGACGAGGAACGGGCCGGCGCCGCCCAACTCCAGTCGGCCCTGACCCACGGCCACCCCACCGCGCTCGCCGCCTCCGACCTCACCGCGCGCGCCGTCCACCTGCTGGCCCGGGGCATCGAGGTGACGGGCCTGGTCGGGCTGCTGCGCTCGTACGCCCTGGAGAACCGCACCCGCTACCACGAGCGCTGGCTCGGCGACCTCTGGCAGCGCACCGCCTCCGACGCCACCCCGGAATCCTTCATGGCCCGCGGCTGGGACGAATGCCTGGGCGCCCTGGACCGGCTCGCCGCCGCCCTGCGCGCCCCCTCACCGGAGACCGACCCCTGCCTGACCACCGGCGCGGGCTGGATCGCCGAGGAGGCTCTGGCCACCGCCCTCCAGTGCTTCCTGCTCTTCCCCGACGAGCCCCTGCTCGCCCTGCGCCGAGCGGCCTGCACCTCCGGGGACTCCGACTCGATCGCCTGCCTGGCCGGCGCCTTCGCGGGCGCCCACCTCGGCGCCGACGTCTGGCCCCGCGACTGGGAGGGCCGCATCGAGTACCGCGAGGAACTCCTCGCCTTCGGCGCCCTTTGGGACGCCGCCTCCTGACCCCGTACGGGTCCGGCGCCGCTCAGTGGGCCGAGGCGCGGCGGATGCGGCCGAGGAAGTCCTCGACGCGGGCCCGGTCCGGCTCCTCGGGCAGGGGGGTGGCGGCGAGAGCGGCGTCCGACTCCTCGGTGAGCCGGGTCATCCAGCCGTCGACCTCGTCCCACGTCAGCTCGCCGCGCTTGACCGCGAGGAGACGCTCGCGGTCGGGGCCCGCCTCGATCGTCAGGCGGCCCGTGCGCAGCAGGTCCCGGCAGGAGCGCAGGAGGCGCAGCAGGTGCATGGCGTGCTTCCAGCGCGGGGCGCCGTACAGGCGGACGTCCGCGAGGAGTTTGCCGTGCTGGGAGGCGGCGTAGCGGCTGAAGCTGACGTGCGCCCGGCGGGAGAGGAACGCCTCGCGCAGCGACAGCAGTTCCTCGCCCACCGGCGTGAGCTGTTCGACCAGGGGGGAGTGCAGGCACTCCAGGATGTTCGGGTTGGCGCGCAGGGCCAGCTCGCAGAAGCGCTCCAGCTCCCAGGAGAACTCCTCGTCCCGGGGCCCCTCCACGTGCGTCGGCGGCTTCTCGAAGCGCCAGAAGAGGGGGGTGGGGGCGACGAAGACACCGCGCCGGTCGGTGTCGCTCGCCTCCGTCGCCAGGCCGAAGGCGCGGGAGCCCATCACGCAGGAGTAGATCGTGTGGTCCCGTACCAGGGTGAGGTCGTCCATCCGGGGAGCCTAGGGGCGCGCTCCTGGGTCAGGCGAGCGAAATAGCGCCGTCGGCGGCCACCGTGATCTTCTGCTCGGGGAGCGGGCGGGTCGCCGGGCCCTTGGCCACGGCTCCGTCGGCCACCTTGAACCTGCTGTTGTGGCAGGGGCAGTCGATGGTGCCGTCCGCGACCTTGTCCACCAGGCACCCCTGGTGGGTGCAGACCGCGCTGAAGCAGCGGAACGAGCCGGCCGTCGGCTGCGTCACCACCAGCTTCTGGTCCTTGAGGACCACCCCGCCGCCGACCGGCACGGCCGACGCCTTCACGAGCGCCTTCTCCGCCCCGGCGGGAGAGCCGGCGGAGGGCGCGGCGGACGGGGTCGTGACGTTGCCCGGCTCGGTCGCGGGCTTCTCCCCGCCCCCGCCGCCACAGGCGGCGAGCGTGCCGCCGGCCAGGGCCGCCGCCCCCACCGCCAGTACGGTGCGCCGGGCGGTGGGCGTGGGTTCGCTCATACGGGTCGACTCGGTCATGGAAGGCTCCTTGCCTGTTCGCCAGGATGGCGAGGAGCATCCTGGCGTGCGGCGGGCCCCGGGTGAAGCCCGCCACACCGATTCACCCCGCCACGGGCCAGGGAGTCAGGTCCACCGGCCCGCCGGGAGTGCGTACGACCTCCCACACGCGCACCACGGCGTCCCGGTTCAACGGCCCGTACACGTGCGGGTAGCGGCCGTCCGACCCCTCCGCGCGGCGGACCTCCGCCGTCAGGGCGCTCTCGTCCAGCTCCACGGCGAGCAGGGTGCCCGGCGTCCCGCGGTAGTGGGCCTCCACGACGGCGAGCGCGGTCGCCCGGTCCGCCGAGCAGTGCGTGAACCCCTCGGAGGCGAGCGAGGAGGGGGCGTACGCACGCTCGGGCGCGGCGATCCAGTCGGTGAGCGGGACGATGTGGAAGATCATGCCGCCGTTCTACCGCAGGGGGCGCGGGGGCACGTGCGCCAGGTGGCGGCATGTCCTGATCCGGGTGACGTTGTCCGTGTCCCGAAGCCGGGTACGCCGCCGCGCGCGCGACCCGGCCCACGTTCTGATCATCCCGCCCGCGGTGGCTACCCTGAGTCAGGCCCTGCCGTCACGCGATCACCCTGGAGCGCCCCGTGAGAACCGCCGTCGTCATCGGAACCGGACTGATCGGCACCTCCGCGGCGCTCGCCCTGACCGCCCGCGGCATCACCGTCCACCTCCAGGACCACGACGAGGCGCAGGCCCGCACGGCCGCCTCCCTCGGCGCCGGGACCGACACCGCCCCGGAAGCCAAGGTCGACCTCGCCATCGTGGCCGTACCGCCCGCCCACGTCGCCGCCACCCTGGCCGCAGCGATCGGCCGGGACACGGCACGGGCGTACGTGGACGTCGCCAGCGTCAAGGGCGGACCCCGGCGGGAGCTCGCGGCGCTGGGCGCGGACACCTCCGCGTACATCGGCACGCACCCCATGGCCGGCAAGGAGCGGTCCGGCCCGCTCGCCGCGACGGCGGACCTCTTCGAGGGCCGCCCCTGGGTGCTGACGCCGACCCGCGAGACCGACCACGAGGTGCTGAACCTGGCGCTGGAGCTGGTGGCCCTGTGCCGCGCCGTCCCCGTGGTGATGGACGCCGACGCGCACGACCGGGCCGTGGCCCTCGTCTCCCACACCCCACAACTCGTGTCGAGCATGGTGGCGGCCCGCCTGGAGGAGGCCGACGAGACCGCGGTGCGGCTGTGCGGTCAGGGCATCCGGGACGTGACGCGGATCGCGGCGTCGGACCCGCGGATGTGGGTGGAGATCCTCTCCGCGAACCCGGGCCCCGTCGCCGACGTGCTGGCCGGGATCGCCGCCGATCTGGAGGAGACCGTGGAGGCCCTGCGCGGGCTGCAGTCCGCGGACGAGGCGAAGCGGCGCGGCGGGGCGGCCGGCATCGAGGACGTGCTGAAGCGGGGCAACGCGGGGCGGGTCCGGGTCCCCGGCAAGCACGGTGCGGCGCCCATGGCGTACGAGACGGTCGGGGTGTTCATCAGCGACAAGCCGGGCGAGCTGGCGCGGATCTTCGCCGACGCCGGACGGGCCGGGGTCAACATCGAGGACGTGCGGATCGAGCACGCGACGGGCCAGCAGGCGGGTCTGGTGCAGCTGATGGTGGAGCCCCGGGCGGTGGCGGCCCTGGAGGCCGAGCTGCGCGAGCGGGGCTGGGCCCTGCGCCAGCCGTAGCGACCCCGCCACGTCCGCAGGCCCGGGTGGCCGGACCGCTCGGTCGGCCGGTCCGGGCCGGTCCGGTGGGCGGGACCGACGGGCGGGACGGGGAGTGGCCCGGGGCCGGTAACCTGGGGAGGGGCGCTTTTGGCGCGCCCGGACACGTACGTGCAACCAGGAAGGTGCCCGCACCGTGGAAACCGCAGCTCCGTCCGCCGTGATCGTCGCCATCGACGGTCCCTCCGGCACGGGCAAGTCCAGCACCTCCAAGGCCGTGGCCGCCAAGCTCGGGCTGCGATACCTGGACACCGGTGCCCAGTACCGGGCCATCACCTGGTGGATGATCACCAACGGCGTCGACACCGACGACCCGCAGGCCATCGCCCTCGCCGCCGGCAAGCCGGCCATCGTCTCCGGCACGAATCCGGCCGCGCCCACGATCACCGTGGACGGCCTGGACGCCTCCGGCCCGATCCGCACCCAGGAGGTCACCTCCAAGGTCAGCGCCGTCAGCGCCGTCCCCGAGGTGCGCACCCTGATCACCGAGCTCCAGCGCTCCATCGCCGCCGAGGCGGCCGAGGAGGCGGACGGCATCGTGGTCGAGGGCCGGGACATCGGTACGACCGTCCTGCCGGACGCCGACCTCAAGATCTTCCTCACCGCCTCCGCCGAGGCCCGCGCCGCCCGCCGCAACGGCGAGCTGCGCGGCAAGGCGGCCGCCGACCTCGCGGCCACCAAGGAGGCGCTGATCAAGCGCGACGCCGCCGACTCCGGCCGCAAGACCTCCCCCCTGGCCAAGGCCGCCGACGCGATCGAGGTCGACACCACCGACCTCACGCTCGACCAGGTGATCGAGTGTGTGGTCACCCTGGTCGAAGAGAAGCGGGCGGGGCGCAAGTGAGCGAAACGCCCTCCCTGAAGGGTGCGGCGGTCGGAAGACGCATCGGCATCGGCCTCATGTACGGCCTGTGGAAGCCGCGCGTGCTGGGCGCCTGGAAGGTGCCCGCCTCCGGCCCCGTCATACTGGCGGTGAACCACGCGCACAACATCGACGGCCCCATGGTCATGGGCACCGCGCCGCGCCCGCTGCACTTCCTGATCAAGAAGGAGGCCTACGTCGGCCCCCTCGGCCCCTTCCTGCACGGGATCGGGCAGGTCAAGGTCGACCGGACGGGCACCGACCGGACGGCGATCACCCGCGCGCTCGCGGTGCTCGAACAGGGCGGCGCCCTGGGGATCTTCCCCGAGGGCACCCGCGGCGACGGGGACTTCGCCTCCCTGCGCGCCGGGCTCGCCTACTTCGCGGTCCGCAGCGGCGCCCCCATCGTGCCGGTGGCCGTCCTCGGCAGCACCGACGCGAAGGGCCGCCTCGTCAAGGGGCTGCCCCCGCTGCGCGGCCGCGTGGACGTCGTCTTCGGCTCCGCCTTCGACGCCGGGGACGGCACGGGGCGCCGTACGCGCACCGCGCTGGACTCCGCCACCGCACGCGTCCAGGACCGGCTGACCGCCCACCTGGCCGACGCCAAGCGGCTCACCGGCCGCTGAGCGAGACTTGACCCAGTAGTGGAACCGCGCTGCGCGGGTGCCACCGATCACCACGAACGACGAGGAACGGACTTCATGAACGACCAGCACGACCACGGAGCACTTGGCGACGCCGAGTACGCGGAGTTCATGGAGCTCGCCGCGGAGGAAGGCTTCGACCTCGATGAGGTCGAGGGCGCGATCGAGGAGGCGAGCGCGGGCCCGCTGCCGGTGCTCGCCGTCGTCGGTCGCCCCAACGTCGGCAAGTCGACCCTGGTGAACCGCATCATCGGCCGCCGCGAGGCCGTCGTGGAGGACAAGCCGGGCGTCACCCGCGACCGCGTCACCTACGAGGCCGAGTGGGCCGGCCGCCGCTTCAAGGTCGTCGACACCGGCGGCTGGGAGCAGGACGTCCTCGGCATCGACGCGTCCGTCGCCGCCCAGGCCGAGTACGCCATCGAGGCCGCCGACGCGGTCGTCTTCGTCGTCGACGCCAAGGTCGGCGCCACCGACACCGACGAGGCCGTCGTCAGGCTGCTGCGCCGCGCCGGCAAGCCCGTCGTCCTGTGCGCCAACAAGGTCGACGGCCAGAGCGGCGAGGCCGACGCGGCCTCCCTGTGGTCCCTGGGCCTCGGCCAGCCGCACCCCGTCTCCTCCCTGCACGGCCGCGGTACGGGCGACATGCTCGACGCCGTCCTGGAGGCCCTGCCGGAGGCCCCCGAGCAGACCTTCGGCTCGGGCACCGGCATCGGCGGCCCGCGCCGCATCGCGCTGATCGGCCGCCCGAACGTCGGCAAGTCCTCGCTGCTGAACAAGGTCGCGCGCGAGGACCGCGTCGTCGTCAACGAGCTGGCCGGCACCACCCGCGACCCGGTCGACGAGCTGATCGAGCTCGGCGGCGTCACCTGGAAGTTCGTCGACACCGCCGGCATCCGCAAGAAGGTGCACCTCCAGCAGGGCGCCGACTACTACGCCTCGCTGCGTACCGCCGCCGCCGTGGAGAAGGCGGAGGTCGCGGTCATCCTGATCGACACGACCGAGAGCATCTCCGTCCAGGACCAGCGCATCATCACCATGGCCGTCGAGGCCGGCCGCGCGATCGTGATCGCCTACAACAAGTGGGACGAGCTCGACGAGGAGCGCCGCTACTACCTCGAACGCGAGATCGAGACCGAGATGCAGCAGGTCGCGTGGGCGCCCCGCGTCAACGTCTCGGCGAAGACCGGCCGCCACATGGAGAAGCTCGTCCCGGCGATCGAGACCGCCCTCGCCGGCTGGGAGACGCGCGTCCCGACCGGTCGGCTGAACGCCTTCCTCGGTGAGGTCGTCGCCGCCCACCCGCACCCGATCCGCGGCGGCAAGCAGCCCCGCATCCTGTTCGGTACCCAGGCGGGGAGCAAGCCGCCGCGGTTCGTCCTCTTCGCCTCCGGCTTCCTGGAGCACGGCTACCGTCGCTTCATCGAGCGCCGCCTGCGCGAGGAGTTCGGCTTCGAGGGCACCCCGCTCCACATCTCGGTGCGGGTGCGCGAGAAGCGCGGCGCGCAGTACAAGAAGAAGAAGTAGCGGGACGGGTCCGGGGTCAGTAGCCCCGGCGCGGAGCGGGCGGCAGGGCCGCCGGGATGTGCTGCATCCCGGTCTGGTGCTGTCGCCCGCCGCTGTATCCGGAGCCGGAGCCGGCGGACCCGGCGTAGGCGTACGAGGGCTGCTGGGCCGGGAGGGGCGTGTACGCCGGCTGCCAGGGGTCGGCCTGCTGCCACGGCGAACCGTTCCATCCGCTGCCGTACGAGGACCCGTAGGACCCGCCGGTGGACCCGCCGTACGAGCCGGTGCCGTACGAGCCCCCGTACGAGAACGCCGTGAAGCCGAGGTCCTCCTCGCCCGTACGGTCGCCCGGCAGGGCCCGGAAGGCGCGCAGGTACTCGGAGTACAGCGTGTCGTAGATCGGGGTGTGCGAGGCGGCCGGAGCGATGTCCCGTGCGTGGCGCATCGGGGGGACGCTGCTCGAAGGGGACGGGGCGCGGGAGGGGTCGTATGAATGCACGTATCAGCCAACGAACCCGGAGCCTCGCGGATGCGGGGTGACGGGGCCCAAAACGCGGATCGCCGGGGGTGCGCGGGACGGACCGCGCACCCCCGGCGCATGCCGTTCCGCCCCCTCGTGCGGGGCGGACGGCGGTCTCCGGGTGGGAGTTCCGGGTGGAGCTTCCGGGTGGGAGGGACAGCGGGGGAGGGGTGGTGGTCAGGCGCCCGGGGTGCCGGCGAGGGGCATCGAGGCGGCGACCAGCTTGCCGTTGATGGCGGCCTTGTCGAGCGCGTCACGCAGCAGGTCCTCCCGGGGCTGCTGGCCGATGGAGCCGACCGGGGCGGCGTAGATCAGCACGCGCTGGGTCTTGTTGACGGCGGCCCGCCAGCCGTCCGTGACGCTCAGCGCCTGGTGCGCCTGCCACCAGGCCACCTGGGGGCCGCCCTCCGGTCCGGGCTGGAGCACGGCGTGCAGCTGGCCGCCGGCGAGGAGCACCGACCAGCCGCTGAGGGGGGAGGGCAGCTCGGTCGTGTCGGTGACCGGGATGAAGCCCTGCTCGATGAGGAGCGGCAGGAAGTCGTCGCCCGGACCGGTGGTGCCGGGGCGGGCGATCGGCGCGGTGGGCTCGACCACCAGCGCGGGGTGCAGCTCGCCGCCGATCAGGACCAGGCCGCTGGTGATGCCGAGGACGGCCTGACCGCCGGGCAGGGACTGCGGGACCTCACCGGCGGCGGGCGCGGCGTCCGGGGTCGGGCCGTCGCCGGTGATGCTGCGGACCGCGCCCTGGAGCTGCTCCTCGGGGACGTTCACCACCTGGGAGGGGATGCAGCGGGTGTGGGCGAAGGCGAGGACTGCGGTGTCGTCGCCGACGAACAGGACCGTGCTGGTCGGCTCGGTCTCGGGGTCGCCGGGGGTGCGGCAGGAGGTGCAGTCGTAACTGCTCGGGGCGTCGTCGCCGGTGAGCAGCCTGTCGGCTTCTTCGTCACCGATCTCGGCACGTACCTCAAGACTGACGTCGAGCATGCGCGGCACGGGGTGGCTCCTCATTCGTGCGGTCGCCGAGGGGTTCCCGGCTCGCCGGGCTCAACGGCCGGACGGCGGCCGGGGTCACGCCGTTTGAGGGAACGGAATCGAACCGGACACCCGCAGGGGTGAACCGTCCGCGCGCGGCTTCGCTTTGGTGGCAACTGTTGTTCTGTTGTGTGCAGTTGGTGTTCGGTGCCGGCCGTTTTCGGGGTGGGTGCGGAGGTCGACCGTCCGGGTGGGGCGCGCGGGTGCGCCGCGTGGCGGGCCGGGTGGGCGGCGGGTGCTCCGTAGCGTGATCCGATGTCCGAACTCAGTCTCCGCGGCCGGTGGGCCGCGGTCGTGGCCGGCGCCGCGCTGGTGCTCGTACTCCCGTGGGGCGGCGGCGCGGTGGCCGCGCCGCCCCCGCCGGCCCCGGGACCGGCGGGGGTGGCGGCCGGGCACCGGACGCCGGACTGCGGACCGGGTGGGCAGTGGCCGTGGGACTGCGTCGCCGACTGCGAGAGCGGTGGGCGGTGGGCGGTCAACAGTGGCAACGGCTTCTACGGGGGACTGCAGTTCCGGCAGCCGACGTGGGAGGAGTACGGGGGCCTCGCGTACGCGGCGCGGGCGGACCTGGCGACCCGGGAGCAGCAGATCCGCGTCGCGGAGGACCTGGTCGCCACGCAGGGGTGGCGGGCGTGGCCGGTGTGCGCGCAGCGGTACGGGCTGGGGGGACGGATGCACGTGGTGCGGGCCGGGGAGACGCTGGAGGGGATCGCGCGCAGGCGTGGGGTGCCGGGTGGGTGGCGGGCACTGTACGCGGCGAACCGGGGGGTCATCGGGAACCGACCGGAACGGCTCCGGCCGGGGATCTTCCTGACCCTGCCGCCCACGTCGACCCCGACCCCGGTGAGCCCGACGCCGAGCCCGACGGGTCCGGCCCCGGTGAGGCCGAGCCCGACGCCGAGCCCCAGCCCGACGCCGACCCTGACGCCGAGTCCGTCGAGTCCGTCGAGTCCGTCGAGTCCGTCGAGGCCGGTCCCGGTGGGCCCGAGGCCGACGCCGAACCCGTCTCGTCCGGCGAGCCCGGTCCCGAGCCCGTCGGGCTCCTTGACCCCGGTTCCGGCCCGCTCGGGGCCGGCCGCCACGGGCCCGGCGGGCCCTTCGGCCCCGCCGCGTCCGGTGCCGGCTTCGGCCGGTGCGGGTGCTCGGCCGACGGCTCCGCGCTGAGCCCCGTGGGGCGTGGGGGAGACTGCGGGGATGCTCGATACCTCCGCACGACTGTTGCGCCTGCTGTCCCTGTTGCAGGCCCACCGTGAATGGACCGGCGCCGCCCTCGCCGAACGGCTCGGCGTCACGCCCCGGACCGTGCGGCGGGACGTCGACCGGCTGCGGGAGCTCGGCTACCCGGTGAACGCCAGCCCCGGCACCGGCGGCGGCTACCGGCTCGGCGCCGGGGCCGAGCTGCCGCCGCTGTTGCTCGACGACGACGAGGCCGTCGCCGTGGCCGTGGGGCTGCGCACCGCCGCCGGCAACGGGGTCGAGGGGATCGGGGAGGCCTCCGTACGGGCCCTGGCCAAGCTGGAGCAGGTCCTGCCGACGCGGCTGCGCGGACGGGTCTCGGCGCTGAACGAGTTCACCGTCCCCCTCCTGCGCCGCGCCCGCCGGGACACCGTCGACCCGGCGGTGCTGACGGAGCTGGCGGCCGTGTGCCGGGACGCCGAGCGGTTGCGCTTCGGCTACCGCGACCACGGGGGCGACGTCAGCCGCCGCACCGTCGAGCCGCACCGGCTCGTCTGCACCGAGCGGCGGTGGTACCTCGTCGCCTGGGACCTCGGCCGCGAGGACTGGCGCACCTTTCGCGTGGACCGGATCGAACCCCGCCCCCCGCACGGCCCCCGCTTCACCCCGCGCCCGGCGCCCGCCGAGGACCTCGCCGCGTACGTCTCCGAAGGGGTCTCGCAGCGGGCGTACGCCGCCCGAGCGGTGCTGCGGCTGCGGATGCCGGCCGAGGAGGCCGCGCGGGTCGTCGGCCCCGCCGACGGGACGCTGGAGCCGCTCGACGCGGACAGCTGCCTGCTGCGCACCGGGGCGGTCAGCCTCGATGTTCTGGTGATTCACATCATGTTGCTCGGCTGTGAGTTCGACGTCGTGGAGCCGCCCGAGCTGACCGCCCGGATCCGGGCGGCGCGGGACCTTCTCGGGCGGGCTCTGCAAGGCGAAGCGGACTAGGCCGTCTCTTGGGCGGGTTCGGGGAATCCGGAAAACGCTTCGGTCGTTCTCCGGCGGAATTCGAAGGCATTCCGGGTCGGGCGTGTCGCGCCCCGGAAAGAATGCCGTGCGCGGCCTTCCGGGGGATGCGCGTCCGCGCCGGCCCGGGTGGGCCCGCTGTCGACAATCCGTGACACAAGCGTGACCCGGTACGGAGGAACGTCCGGGCGCTTCGCTGACGCATTGTGCGTATGAACGCCGAAAGCGGGCCGATTCGGTGAACCGGCCCGCTTCGCGCGCGGGGTGTCGGGTGTGCGTACCGTCCCCGCGGGGTCTGCCGTACGCCGCGGTTAGCCGCCCGTGGCCGGGCGGGCCGAGGCGCCCCGGGCGCCGGCCCGTTCGCCGTGCGCCGGGCGGCGGCTCCCGGCCGGGGTGACCGGGGTGCGCTCGGAGCGGATGAGGTGCGGCCTGCCCACGGTGTGCGCGGCCGGGCGCAGGCTCGGGGAATGCGCGGGGGCACCCGCCGGGGCGGCGGTACAGGCCTCGGCGGCCCGGCGGGGCTGCCACTTCCCGCCGGCGGAGAGCAGCGGCGTGAGGGCGGCGGCGACGGGCTCGGAGACCTTGCCCTCCTCCAGGCGGCGGCGCCACAGCTCGCGCAGTTGGAAGACGTACGCCTCGACGCGGGCGATGAGCGGCTCGAACCAGGGCAGCGCCAGCATGATCAGCAGACCCGCGGTCCAGCCGAGGAGCACGTCGGAGACCCAGTGGGTGCCGAGGTAGACGGTGGTGGCGCCGACGCTCAGCGAGACCACCGCCGACACGATGGACAGCACCCGGCGGGTGACCGTGGTGGAGGCCAGGTAGGCCAGGATCCCCCAGGTCACGACGGCGTTGGCGGTGTGGCCCGAAGGAAATATATCGCCGCCCGCGAAGAGCTCGGCGGAGCCGATCTGGGTGGCGTAGTGCGGACCGAGCCGGCCGAGGCCGAGCTTGACCGAGCCGACGGTGACGTTGAGCAGGAGCAGGGCCACGCCGAGGGTGATCAACGGGCGCAGGGTGTGCTGGCGCCACGAGCGCCAGCCGAGCCAGGCCGCGACCATCACGGCGGTGGGTCCGCGCTGGCCGAGTACGACGAGGTAGTCGAGGAACGCGTGCAGCTGCGGCCACTGCTCGTAGGGCCGGAAGAACATGATCTGCCAGTCCAGCCGGACGAGCCAGGACGTCGTGAGGACGGCGACGACGATCGCGAGGTAGAACGCGAGGGTCGAGGCGAGGAGCACGACGCGGTGCCGGCTCATCTGCGGCGTTTGCAGATGAGCCGGACGCTCTGGTTCCCGGTCCAGCCGGGCGAACACCGGCTCCAGACGGGTCAGCATTTGGTCGGTACGCACTCAATCGACGTTACCGCGCGACGAAGGGCGGCCCGGTCGAATCGCGGGCTTTGTGATGACCATGTGATGTGGAGTGCGTCTCACGGGGGGTTTAATTCCCGCGATTTCGCCTCTTGTTGGAACTTCTCCGATTCAACTCCGGGAGTCCTGACCCGGCAATTATCCGCATGCTTACGCCGGACTTATTGGTCCGGGTCAATTCTTTTGCCGAATCATGGATTGGAATGATCCATTCCGTGATCACGGCGGTCCGGACCCGTTCAGCCAGAAGGCCCCGTATACCGCCGCACCCACGGCCAGTGCCCCCGCCACGGCCGCCGCCCGCCCCGTCCGCCACCGCGCCAGGGCCACCGCCGGCGGCAGCATCAGCGGGAACGCCGGCAGCAGCAGCCGGGGCTTGGAGCCGAAGTACCCCGAGGCGCACAGCGCGAGCGCCACCACGACGCCGGCGTAGACGAGCAGCGCGGCGGGCTGCCGTTGCCGTACGCACAGCCGGTACAGCCACAGCACCAGCGCCACCCCGACGAGCAGCCCCAACCCCGCCGGGAACGCCGGCGAGGCCAGCCGGGCCCCGATGAAGTGGGCGAAGGCCCAGCCCCCGTCGAAGCCGTTGCCCCAGCCGGCCTGCACGTCCAGGTAGCCGAGCAGCCCGCCGCCCGTGCGCCGGCCGACCCACAGGACGTACGCCGCCGCGCCCATCGGGGCCAGCAGCACCCCGAGCGCCATCCGCCGGGACCCCTCCCCGCGCCGCGCCGCGAGCGCGGCCGCCACCCACACCGCCGCGACCACGGCGGCGCCGACCGGCCGGGTCAGCCCCGCGCCGGCCGCGAGCAGGCCCGCCGCCGGCCAGTTCCCGCGCAGCGCGTGGAAGAGCGCCCAGGCGGCCAGGGCGGTGAACAGCGCCTCGCTGTACGCCATCGACTGCACGATCGCGACCGGCAGCGCCGCCCACAGCGCCACCGCGAACACCGCGGCCCGGCGCCCGTGGAGCCGCTCCGCCACCGCGAAGATCCCCCAGGCGGCGGCGAGCCCCGCCACCGCCGAGACGACCAGGCCCGCGGAGCCGTACGACAGGCCCGTGACCGCCGCGACGAGCCGCTCCAGCCAGGGCAGCAACGGGAAGAACGCCAGGTTGGAGTGGACGGCCCCGCTCGGCAGGACCACCTCGTACCCGTACCCCTCGGCGGCGATCCGGGCGTACCAGAGGGAATCCCACCGAGCCGACAACAGCGTGTGCGGGCTGCTGCCGGCCGCCGCGCACCACACCGCGAGCACGCCCAGCCCGAGCAGCCGGACCGCCACGAACACGGCGAGCGCGGGCGCGGCCCGACGCGGTCCGGGAGGGTTCACGGACACGGGTCCTCGGGGTACGGGTGTCGCGGGTGGGGAGGTCACGGCACCGAGTATCGACGCCGGCCCCACCCGACCCGCACACCGGCCCGCGCCACCGATCCACACCGACGGCAGAACCACATACCGTCACCGCGCGTGTACGAGGGGGGAGGACGGAACGGGGCGAGTGGCACACACCACATACGGGGCGTCGCGGGGATGAGAGCTTGGCCACGTGTCGTACACGCGAACTCGCGTACGCTGACCCTTCACTCGCGTGTCGATGCCGGACCCGTAGGACGCCGCACAGCGCACCACCCGCGGCGCCCACGACGCTGTCCGCCGAGTGCGAGGGACCACCTGGGAGGTACATGCATGTCGGGGACGAACACGACCGGCGACAGGAACCCTTCCCTTCGGCAGCGGATCAGTGCCGCCTCCGGCGGGGCGAACCGCTGGCTCGTCCTGGCGGTCCTGTGCGTCAGCCTCGTGCTCGTCGCGCTCGACGCGACGATCCTGCACGTGGCCGTCCCCTCCGTCACCGAGGACCTGCGCCCCGGCGCGATCGAACTCCTGTGGATCGTCGACGCCTACCCGCTGGTGTGCGCCGCCCTCCTCATTCTTTTCGGCACCCTCGGCGACCGCGTCGGCCGCCGCCGGATCCTGTTGCTCGGCTACGGGCTCTTCGGTGCGGCCTCCGCGCTCGCCGCCCTCGCCGACAACGCCCAGGTGCTGATCGCCGCGCGCGCCCTGCTCGGCGTCGGCGGGGCGATGATCATGCCGGCCACCCTGTCGATCCTGCGCCAGGTCTTCCCCGACCGCCGCGAACGGGCCCTCGCGATCGGCATCTGGACCGCCGTCGCCGCCATCGGCGCGGCGAGCGGCCCCGTCCTCGGCGGCTTCCTCATCCAGCACTTCTGGTGGGGTTCCGTCTTCCTCATCAACATCCCGCTGATGGCACTGATCCTGCCGCTCGGCCGTTGGCTGCTCCCCGAGTCCAAGGGGTCCTCCGACGGGCCCTGGGACGTCCTCGGCGCGCTGATGGCCGCCGCCGGCGTGCTCGGCGCGGTCCTCGGCATCAAGCGGATCGGCGCGGAGCGCGACCTCCTGGACCCCGAGGCGGTGGTGCCGCTGCTCCTCGGCGTCGTCCTGCTGGTCCTCTTCGTACGCCGCCAGAAGAGGCGCGAGCACCCGCTGATCGACATGCGGATGTTCTCCCGCGCCGCCTTCTCCACCTCCGTCGGCTGCATCGTGCTCGCCATGCTGGCCCTGGTCGGCCTGGAGCTGATCGCCGTCCAGTACCTCCAGCTGGTGCTGGACCTCAGCCCGCTGGAGACCGGCCTGCGGCTGCTGCCGCTCACCTTCGCCGCCATGGCCGCCGGTGCCACCGGCTCGTACACCCTCCAGCGGGTCGGCCCGCGCACGATGGTCTCGCTCGGCTTCGTGCTGACCGCCTTCGCCGTGGTGCTGCTGACGTTGATGGGGCAAAGCGATCGGCCCGTGCTGCTGACCGTCGGTTTCATCCTGCTCGGCTTCGGGCTCCAGACCACCCTGTTCGCCGCCTACGAGTCCATGCTGAGCGAGGCCCCGGCGGAGACCGCCGGAGGCGCCGCCTCCATAGGCGAGACCTCGTACCAGCTCGGCGCGGGCATGGGCATCGCCCTCCTCGGCAGCGTGATGAACGCCGCCTACGCACCCGGCCTCCTCGACCTCCCCGGCGTGTCGGCCTCGGACTCGGCGGGCGCCGCGCACTCGCTGGGCGAGGCCTACCAGATCGCCGCCGCCCTGGGCGGTCCGGCCGGGGAGACCCTCCACGCCGCGGCCCGGCACTCCTTCGTCCACGGGCTGCACGTGACCCTGCTGGTCAGCGCCGGCCTGCTGCTGGCGGGCGCGGCGATGGCGCTGATGCTGCCGCGCACCATGGACCCGGCGGAGCGGGTCGACCGCGACACCGACGGTGTGGGCGGCGTGGGTGGCGTCGACGGAGTCGATGGCGTCGAGGCGGAGGTCGCCGGCGGAGCCGTACGCCTCCCCGCGCAGGCGGCCGAGCCGGCGCTGCCGGGCGCGGGCGCCCGCATCCCCGGCCCCGCGACCGGGCCCGACCGCGACCGCGCGGGCCGCCCGGCCTGACCGGGTCCCACGACCCCTGTCCCGGCGGCCCCACGAAATCCGGGGGTGGACCTGCGGCGGGGCGGGCGACAAACTTGCACCGCAAGTTTCCGCCGCACGTGCCTGCCGGGAGGCCCCTCTTGTCCGCGCCGTCCTTCGCGCCCACCGATCCGCTCGGCCTCGACGATCTGCTCAGCCCCGAGGACCTCGCCGTCCGCGACACCGTCCGCGCCTGGGCCGCCGACCGCGTCCTGCCCCACATCGCCGGCTGGTACGAGGACGGCGAGCTGCCCGGCATCCGCGAGCTCGCCCGCGAACTCGGCTCCATCGGCGCGCTCGGCATGTCCCTGACCGGCTACGGGTGCGCGGGCGCCAGTGCCGTCCAGTACGGCCTGGCCTGCCTGGAGCTGGAGGCCGCCGACTCCGGCATCCGCTCGCTGGTCTCCGTACAGGGCTCACTGGCCATGTACGCGATCTGGAAGTACGGCTCCGAGGAGCAGAAGCGGCGCTGGCTGCCCGGCATGGCGGCCGGCGAGCTCATCGGCTGCTTCGGGCTCACCGAGCCCGACGTCGGCTCCGATCCCGCCGCGATGCGCACGTACGCCAAGCGCGACGGCGGCGACTGGGTGCTGAACGGCCGCAAGATGTGGATCACCAACGGCTCGGTGGCCTCCGTGGCCGTGGTCTGGGCGCAGACCGACGAGGGGATCCGGGGCTTCGCCGTCCCCACCGACACGCCGGGGTTCTCGGCGCCGGAGATCAAGCACAAGTGGTCGCTGCGCGCCTCGGTGACCAGCGAACTCGTCATGGACGACGTACGACTGCCCGCGGACGCGGTGCTCGCGGGCGTCACCGGGCTCAAGGGACCGCTGGGCTGCCTCAGCCACGCGCGGTACGGGATCGTCTGGGGCTCCATGGGCGCGGCGCGCGCCAGTTTCGAGGCCGCGCTCGACTACGCGCGGACGCGGGAGCAGTTCGGCAAGCCGATCGGTGGCTTCCAGCTCACCCAGGCCAAGCTCGCCGACATGGCGTTGGAACTCCACAAGGGCATCCTGCTCGCCCACCACCTGGGGCGGCGTATGGACGCGGGCACCCTGCGTCCGGAGCAGATCAGCTTCGGCAAACTCAACAACGTCCGCGAGGCGATCGAGATCTGCCGCACCGCGCGGACCATCCTCGGGGCCAACGGGATCTCCCTGGAGTACCCCGTCATGCGGCACGCCACCAACCTCGAATCGGTCCTCACCTACGAGGGCACCGTCGAGATGCACCAACTGGTGCTGGGCAAGGCGCTCACCGGGCTCGACGCCTTCCGGTAGGCGGCCTTCCGGTGGGCCGGTGAGGGCCTCGCTCAGCTCTGGTTGAAGAAGTCGCGGGTGCGGCCGCCCGCCTCGCCGCTGACGATCTGGGTGTCGGCCGGGGTCAGGAGGAAGACCCTGGTCGCCACCCGCTCGATCGAGCCGCGCAGCCCGAAGGTGAGGCCGGCCGCGAAGTCGACCACGCGCTTGGCGTCGGTGGGGTCCATCGAGGAGAGGTTCACGATCACCGGGACGCCCTCGCGGAACAGCTCGCCGATGCCACGCGCGTCACGGAAGCCGTCCGGGGTGACCGTCGCGATCCGCCGGCCGCGCTCGACCGCGGAATCCGTGGCGACCTGGACCCGGGGGTCGGTGACCCACTGGTCGCCGGGGCCGGAGACCGAGCCCTGCTGGCGCTCCACCGCCTCCGCGTAGTCGTCGTCGTAGTACCGCTCGTCGTCGCTGTCCTCTACGAGACCCAACCAGGCACTCGCCTTGCGTACCGAACCCATGGACGCCTCCTTTCACCGTGGCCAGTCTGTCTTCTTCTCCGCTGCCCCTATGGTCGTCCATGATGCTGACAACGCGCCAAGTGGATAGTCGCCGCGCAGGGGTTTCGTGACGGGACTGGTGCAGAACATCCGTTGCACCGTCAAGGTTCCTGATGGCTACCACTGCTGACTGAGTGAAAATACGACCGCCGCCGCCGTACGGGTGAGGTACCGGTGCGTACGGGTGAACGATCGGGCTGGGTACGATGCCCCGGAAACTCGCAGATCACACACGGGGGAACCGGATTTGTTCGGCATCGTCAGACCCTGCACGCACCGGCTCGGCGAACGGTTCAAGACCGAGTGGATGGCCCATCTGTGCGGGCTGTGCCTGGCACTTCGCGGGGACCACGGGCAGTTCGCGCGGGTCGTCACCAACTACGACGGGCTGCTCGTCTCCGTCCTGACGGAGGCTCAGTCGGGACCGCTGCCCGGCGCACGGCGCACGGCCGGCCCCTGTCCGCTGCGCGGCATGCGCACCGCGCCGGTCGCCAACGGGGAGGGCGCGCGGCTCGCCGCGGCCGTCTCGCTCGTCCTGGCCTCGGCGAAGGTACGCGACCACGTGGCCGACCGGGACGGCCTGTTGGCCCGCGCCCCATCGCCGCCGCCGCGCGGCGCGTGGCCCGGGGCTGGGACCGGGCCGGCGCCCGCACCGGGGCCGCGCTCGGCTTCGACACGGCGGTGCTCGTGGACGCCGTGGACCGGCAGGGCGGCATCGAGAGCCTGGCCGGGATCGGCACGCCGGTGCTGGTGGTGACCGAGCCCACGGAGACCGCCACCGCGGCCGCCTTCGCGCATACCGCGATCCTGGCGGGACGGCCAGGCAACGCGACCGCGCTGGCCGAGGCCGGCCGCTACTTCGGGCGGCTCGCGCACCTGCTGGACGCCGTGGAGGACCAGGTCGCCGACGCCGAGGCGGGCGCCTGGAACCCGCTCACCGCGACCGGCACCTCCCTGACCGAGGCCCGGCGGTTGTGCGACGACGCGCTGCACGGCATACGGCTGGCCCTGGGGGAGGTGGAGTTCGCCGACGCGGGACTCGCGCACCGGCTGTTGGTGCACGAGCTGCGCACCTCCGTGGACCGGGCCTTCGGGGCCGGTACCTGCCGGCACGGCGTGTCGAACGCGGCGGGGCAGGGGTACGGGCAGGGGCAGGGCCCGTACGCGGGCGGCCCGTACGGCACGCCGCAGAACGCCGGCCCCTACGGCTCCGGCCCGTACGGCGCCGGCCCCTACGGCTCCCCGCAGAACGCCGGCCCGTACGGGCAGCCCGGTCCCGGCGGTCCGGCGGGCCCGCCGCCCATGGGGCCGGGCGGCCCTGGGGCCCCGGCGGCGGCGGTCACGGCGGCCCCTCGGGGCAGCGGCCGCGCCGCGGCCTGCTGGCCGGCTGCGCGGTGGCGATCGGGCTGTTCTGCACGTGCCAGGTCTGCTGCACGCAGTACGAGGGCCCGTGGTCGCGCAAGAAGCGCGACCCCTGGTGTGACGCCTGCGACTGCTGCGAATGCTGCACCAGCCGCTCACCGTCCGGAAGCCACGGCGGCAACACCGGTGGCGGTGGCCGCGGCAACACCGGCAGCGGCAACGGCGGCGGCGCCGACGGCGGCTGCTGCGACTGCAACTGCTGCGGCTGCGACTGCTGAGACCACGTCAGCTCCGTCTTCCCACAGGCCCGGACGGGCTACCCGGGGTTCCCGACCGGGCCGGTGTGGAAGGGTTCAGGGGCATGAATGACGACGACGCCGCCAACGCCTGGCGACAGTGGCACGAGCACCGTGAAGCCACGGTTTCCGCCCCCTACGGACCTCTGTCCCTGATCGGCACCCACTGGATCGCCGACTACCCGGAAGGTCGAATTCCGGCCGTTCCGGGGCACTGGCACGCCACCGCCGCCGGGGTCGTGTTGAAGGCCTCCCCGCAGGACCCCCTCGCCCTGGACGGCACACCCTTCGCCGGGCGGGTGCGCCCGGGCCCCGACGAGGGGTCCCCCGCGCACTCCCGGCTGAGCGCCGGCGGACGGCGGCTGGTGGTGATCGTCCGCGAGGGCCGGTGGGCGGTACGGGTCTACGACCCCGCCGCCCCGGCCCGCGCGGCCTTCCGGGGCGTGGAGGCCGGCCCGTACGACCCGCGCTTCGCGCTGCCGGGGCACTTCCGCCCGTACGAGGCGGACCGGACCGTCCAGGTCGAGAACGCCGACGGGCGCACGCGGGGCCTGCCTCTCGGCGGTGAACTGAGCTTCTCCCACGCGGGGACCCGGCACACGCTCCAGGTGGCGGTGGACGCCGACGACGGCGCGCTGTGGGCCGTTTTCGACGACGCCACGAGCGGCCGCTCCAGCTACCGCTTCCGCTTCCTGCGGCCCGGAACCCCCGCCGCCGACGGCGCGGTCCTCGTCGACTTCAACCGCGCCCTGCTCCCGCCCTGCGCCTTCGCCGACCACTTCGTCTGCCCCTTCCCGCCGCCCGGAAACACCCTGCCCTTCGAGGTGGCCGCGGGGGAGCGACGGCTGAAAGGCGCCCTTGTCGCCGAGAACTGACGCCGCGACACTCCCGTCAGCGTCATCGGCGGACTTGTCAGGGGCACGTCGAATCTCGCGGCGGTGCCGCGCGATACCGGCGAGCCCTCCGCCGCTCACCGGTCCCGGCACCCCCACGACCGCCGGGTCCCCGACCCCCTTCCGGGAGGACGTGAAGTGAGGATCAAGAGCATCAACCGTGTCCGGCTGCTCGCGGTGGCCACCGGCCTGGCCGCCGTCGCAGCGCTCGCCGCCCCCACAGCCGCCAGTGCGGCCGGCGACGACCACGGATTCAGCCCGGCCCGACTCGCCGCCGCCGGGGCCTCCGTCCTGCGCGCCGACGTCGCGGGCACGGCCTGGCACACCGACACCGCCACCGGGACCCTCGTGGTCACCGCCGACTCCACCGTCAGCGACGCCGAGCTCGCCAGAATCCGCCGCGAGGCCGGGCCCGACGCGGGCGCCCTGCGCATCGAACGCACCCCGGGCAAGCTGACCAAGCTCGTCTCCGGCGGCGACGCGATCTACGCCTCAAGCTGGCGCTGCTCGCTGGGCTTCAACGTACGCAGCGGAAGCACGTACTACGCCCTCACCGCCGGCCACTGCACCGACGGCGCCGGCACCTGGTGGAGCAACTCCTCGCGCACCACCGTCGTCGGCTCCACCGCCGGCTCCAGCTTCCCCAACAACGACTACGGCCTCATCAAGTACGCCAGTAACTCCCCGGTCCCGCCCGGCACCGTCGGCGGCCAGGACATCACCAGCGCCGTCAACGCCACCGTCGGGATGTCGGTCACCCGCCGCGGCTCCACCACCGGCACCCACGGCGGCTCGGTCACCGGCCTCAACGCCACCGTCAACTACGGCGGCGGCGACATCGTCTACGGCATGATCAGGACCAACGTCTGCGCCGAACCCGGCGACAGCGGCGGCCCGCTCTACTCCGGCACCCGCGCGGTCGGCCTCACCTCCGGTGGCAGCGGCAACTGCTCCTCGGGCGGGACCACCTTCTTCCAGCCCGTCGTGGAGGCCCTGAACGCCTACGGCGTCAGCGTCTACTAGCCCCCACCCACCCGCCCGCGACCCGTCGCGGCACCCCTGGACGTCCTCCCGCCTTCTGGGAGGATGTCCAGGGTGTCCACGGGGGAGGGGCTTGCCCATGAAACGCATCGGCGTGACCGGCCACCGATCGATCCCGGACGAGGCGCTGGGCCACGTACGCGCGGCACTGCGCGCCGTACTGGACGGCCACCAGGGACCCCTGGAGGCCTTCTCCAGCCTCGCCGACGGCGCCGACCAACTCTTCGCCGACATCGCCCTGGAATGCGGCGCCGACCTCACCGTCGTCATCCCCAGCGAGGACTACGAGCAGACCTTCGAGGACCCCGACGCCCTGGCCCGCTACCGGCGCCTGCGACGCCGCGCCGGCCAGGAGGTGCGGATGGCCTTCGACCGCTCCACGGACGAGGCCTACTACGCCGCCGGCACCTACATCGCCGACTCCTGCGACCGGCTCGTCGCCGTCTGGGACGGCCTGCCCGCCCGCGGGCACGGCGGCACCGCCGAGATCGTCGCCTACGCCCGCTCCCTCGGCAAACCCGTCACCGTCATCTGGCGCGAGGGCGTGGCCCGCGACTGAGCCACACCCCCACCCGCCCGGCCCCGGGCCTCAACTGCTGTGTCGGGCCAGCCAGTCCGTGTGCTGCGGGGACACGTACCGTTCCGTCTCGTAGACGGCCGACGGCCACTGCTCCTGCGTGATCGTCGTCTGCATCACGACCATCATCGCCGCGAGGTCCTGCTCGATCAGCGTGTGCGCCTCGATCAGCGGATGGTGGCGCCGCACCTCGTTCCAGGCGATCCCGGCCGCCGCCGCCGCGCTGAGCAGCGCCGTCAGCCGCGGCCCCGGACCCGAGCCGAAGGCCCCGAGCAGCGCGAACAGCAGCGCCAGGCAGGTCAGCAGCACGATCGTCCACGACCACAGCGCCGTCGCCCGCCGCGAGCCTTCCGTCTTGCGCCGGTACCAGTCGCGCTGCTCGATGAGCCGGTCGCGGACGTACGTCTCGCGCCGCACCTGGTAGTCCCGGCCGCGCAGCCGCTCCATCGCCCCGGTGATCTCCGCTCCCTCCGGCACCAGGCCCGCGGCGCGCGGATCCTGCCACCCCATCTTGCGCAGTTCGTCGAGACCCGCCTCCAGGCGCGTCCCGTACAGCGCCGCGGCCCCGCCGTCCTGCCCGCCGCCCGCCGCCCCGAACGGCGCCCCGTGCACGGCGTACCGCCACGCCAGGGACTTGATGAACTCGGCCGCGCTGCGGTTGAGCTGCCACTGCGGACGGGCCCGGCGCCGGCTCGCCCGTACGCCCACGGCCAGCACCCCCGCGTACGCGAGCGCGCCGAGCGCCCCGAACAGGTGCAGCGAACCCACGGCGGGCCCGGCGGGCAGGGCGGCCGCCCCCGCCGCCGCGACCAGCAGCATCAGCTGGGCGCGGGTGGCCTGCGTCGACTCCCGCTGCCGGGAGATCGCCGCCCGGTCGGTGTGGTGGAAGAGGGCCGGCAGGTCCTCATTGCGAAAGGTCATGCTGTCGCTCACAACGCCCCCCAGGGTGTTGTCGGTCCTTCTGCCTCCGGGTGGCGGGAGCCCTGTGAGGCCCCGCCACCCGGCCGGATCACACCGCGAGCGGCTCCAGGTCCCGGTGGACCCGCCGCTCGTCGCGCGCGTACCGGGTCAGACCGTGGTCCTCCCCGAGCAGCCGGGTCAGTTCCGACACCGCCTCCGCGCGCACCCGGGCCGCCTCCTCCTTGCGGCCCATCATGTCCAGGCTCACCGCCATGTTGGACGCGCTCGCCAAGGTCTCCGGGTGGTGCGCCCCGAGGGCCTCGCGCAGCCGCCTCACCGCGACCCGCTCCAGTTCCAGCGCGCCTTCCGGATCGCCGAGGTCGGCGCGCGCGTTGGCCAGGTTCAGGTGGGCGAAGATCGTGTGCGGGTGCTGGTCGCCCAACACCTCGCGCATCCCGCGGATCGTGTGGCGCAGCATCGGATCCGCCGTCTCCGATGCCCCCGTGCCCCAGTGGAACACCGCCAGGTTGTTGACGGCGGCCAGGGTGTACGGGTGCCGCTCGCCCGGCACCTTCATGTACTCGTCCACCACCTCCTGCGCCAGGTCCCGGGCCGCGCCCGCGTCGCCGGTCGCGAACAGGTCGGCCGCCAGGTTGAGTTCGCAGGCCAGCAGGTCCGGATTGACCGAGGTGTACTTGGCCCGGTAGCGGTTGCGGGTCGCCGTCGTCAGCCGCAGCGCGTCCTCCAGCTCGCCGGCCCGCCGCAGCGACACCGCGAGGTTCTTCGCCGCCGACAGCGTCCCGGGGAAGGCCCGGCCCAGCTGCCGCTTGTAGATCTCGTACGTCCGGCTCAGCAGCTGCACCGAATCGTCGTAGCGGCCCACCTCCCGCAGGTCCCGGGCCAGGTTCTGCGCCGAGGACAGCGTGTACGGGTGGTCCGGGCCCAGGACCTCCGTACGCCGGTCGAAGACCTCCTGGTCGATCTCCCGGGCCCGCGCGTACTGGCCGATCATGCGCAGGTTCAGCGCCAGGTTGTTCGCCGCGGCCAGGGTGCGCGGGTGCGCCTCGTGGAAGATCTGCCCGAAGCCCTCGTGCGCGGCCGTCGCCAGCTCCATGGCCTCCCCGTACCGGCCCAGCGCGCCCAGGTCCATCGCCAGGCCACTGGTGGTCATGTACGTGTGCGGGTGCGAGGGACCGAGCGCGGCCCGCTGGCGCTCCAGGGTGACCTCGTCCAGCTCCTTCGCCTCCACGAACCGCCCCTGCGAGCGCAGGATGTTGGAGAGGTGGAAACGCAGGTACAGGTACTGGAGGTCGTCGCTGCCGAGCATCTCGCGCCAGGCCTCGCGCAGTTCCTCGCCCAGCGCGTACGCCGCCTTGAAGTCGCCGCGCTTCCACAGGTAGCGCACCCGGTCGATCAACAGCCGGCGGGTCTCCGGCTCCTTGCAGAGACGCGCCTCGGACGGGCTCAGGTGCGGCCAGATCGTGTTGAACCGAGGCCAGGTCTCCGGGTTGTCTATCGGCTCGTCGTCATCGGGCCGCGCACCCGCCAGGATCCGGTGCACCGCGTGCCGCGCCTCGCGCTGCTCCTCCTCCGACAGCTGCGCCCGGATGACGGCCTGCACCAGACGGTGCACCTGGATGCTGTTGCCGACCTGGTCGACCTTGGCCATCGCGAACCGGCCGATCTCCCGGATCACCCGGCCCAGCACCAACTTCTCCTGGAGGGAGGAGTCGTAGGGCTTGAGGGCGTCGATCATCTCCTTGCTGTACAGGAGGTTCGCCGATATCGGCTCGGGCGCGAAGAAGGCGCACAGCTGCAACAGCCGCACGGCGGCGGGGGAGCGGGACTGGAGCCGTTCGATCGACACGTTCCACGTCGCCGCCACCGGCTGCGGGTATCCGGCCGGCTGGTTCAGGCTCAGCACGCGCGCGGCCTGCTGGGCCAACTGCTCCAGGTACGCCGACACGGGCGTCGCCGTCTCCGCGATCCAGGCGCCCGCCTGCTCGACCGCCAGCGGCAGGTCGCCCACCGCGACGGCCACCTGCTCGGCGTCCTCCTTGGTGAGCCCGGGGGCGCGGCGCTGGAGGTGCTCGACGGACTCCTCGCGCAGGAACACGTCCACCGGCAGCGCGTCCCCGTACTGCGACCAGGACTGGTTGCGGGAGGTCACCAGCACGTGGCCCGGACCGCCCGGCGGGAAGAACCGCTTCAGCGTCTCGGGATCGTCGGCGTTGTCGAAGACCAGCAACCACCGCGAGGTCGGAACCCCGCGCCGCAGCAGGTCGATGGCCTCCTGGGAGGCCGCCGACATGTCCTCGCCGGTCTGCGCGCCCAGCCGCACCGCCAGCTCCGCGAGGGCCGCCACCACGTCGTCGGTCTGCTCCGAGGAGATCCACCACACCAGGTCGTAGTCGGCCATGAACCGGTGCACGTACTCCAGCGCCACCTGCGTCTTGCCGACGCCGCCGAGCCCGTACAGGGTCTGCGGCTGCGGGAGCACCACGGCCATGCCGCCGCCGAGCTGGTCGCGCATCCGCTCCAGCACGATGCCGCGCCCGGTGAACCCGGGGTTGCGCGGCGGCGCGTTCCAGATCTTCGGGACCGTGCCGGGGAAGCGCGGGCCGGGCTGGGAGGCGCTCGCGACGCTGTCCGGCAGCGCCGTCGGGCGCTCCACGGCGCGCAGCAGGGCGGTGGTCGCGTGCACCTCGTCGAGGCGGAACAGGTCCACCGGGTTGCGGTCGATGTACGGCGTGGCCAGGCGTACGTCGCCCACCCGCAGCGCGACCAGCTGCCGGCGGCCCCCCGTCGGGTCCTCGGCGGCGGCCCGGTTCCACACGTCCACGGCCCGCGCGGACTTCAGGTAGGCGCTGGAGAGCAGCACCACGGTCCGGGCGGCCGTGTCGACGCTGATGCCGGTGCCCCCGCCCAGGGTGTCCCCGGGGCCCGTGTTCGGGGCGCGCTCGGCGGAGACGTCCTTGGGGACGACGCGGAAGCCGGCCCGGGTGAGCACCGACTCGATCCAGTCGGCCCACATCCGGTTCTCGGCGACGTAGGAGAGGAACAGGTCGGCGGGCAGCGCCGGGCGGCGGCGGGTGAAGGCGTCGCGGATCCGCAGTCGGACCTCTTCGCCGATGGCCGGCATCGAGGTGACCTCGCCCTCCGTGACCACCGTCGTCAGCCGCTCGAAGGCGGAGAGCAGGGAATTGGTCAGCCCGGCCTCGTCGCCGAAGGTGGCGAGCGTCTCCTCGTAGGCGTAGTAGGGGCGGTACGGGATCTCCACCGCGCCCCAGTAGGAGGTGAGCTCGTCCCCGACCAGCCCGCTCGGGAAGCGGTCGAACTTGATCCGGGCCAGCGCCCGGCCCGCGTCGGCCTTCTCCTTCTCGCCCTCGTCGATGCGCATCGGCACCGGGTAGATCTTGATGCCCCGGTCGTTGAACCGCTCGTCGATCTGCCGCGCGACGGACGCGGCGCCGTCGATGGACTGGTCGGACAGGGTGAAGCAGTCGACCAGGACGTCCGGGAGGTGGACGGTGCAGATGTCGGCGATGTCGGACAGGCCGGTGCGGCTGTCGATCAGGACGTAGTCGTAGTTCCGCTTCATGTCGGCCCGTAAGGCGTCGAAGAAGAGGCCGCCGCCGAGGCGGTCGTAGAAGTTGTCCCAGTCGAACGTGGACACCGTCGCCGAGTACTCGCGGTTCTGCCGGCCCGCCGAGACGAAGTCGAGGGTGCCGCCGTCCGGGAACTCCCAGCCCAGGGTCTCCGGGGTGAGGGAGACGGCGTGCGGCTGGATCCGCGCGTAGTCCTTGTGCCAGTCGTCGGCGCGCTGCACCGGGCTGGTGGCCGCCCAGGCGTACTCGCTGATCAGGTCGATGACCCCGGTGGTGGCCCCGAGCGTGGAGGGGTCCAGGAAGGGGTGGAAGAAGCGGTGCAGGCCGGGGGCCTCCAGGTCCCAGTCCACGGCGAGGACCCGCTTGCCGTTGGCGGCCAGGATCCACGCGGTGTTGGCCAGCGCCATCGTGCGGCCCGTGCCGCCCTTGTACGAATAGAAGGTGACGATCCGTCCGTCTCGGTTGTCACGACTCGCTGTCATCCGCGTCCCCCCCGGTCGTTGTCGCTGCTGTGGTCGGTTCGGTCGGGTCCGCCGCGCCCCGGACGGCCGCGGTACGCGCCGGGGTCCCGGAGCACGTCAGGCGGGAACGGGGCGGACGGCGGCGCGGGCGGCCCGTCCATCCCCATCGGCCCGAGCAGACGCGGGCGTTCGGTGTGGGTGTTGCCCGCCGGCAGGTACACCTGGGCGTGTCTGAGGAACTGCTGCGCCGCCGCCTCGACGACCTGCGGCAGGATCTGCCCGAGCGTCTCCATGTTGGCCACCCCGTTGGCGGCGGCCCGGCAGGCGGCCCGACCCTGGCCCATCTTGATCGGCAGGGTCTCCTCCAGCCTGCGCGTCAGCTCGTCCTCCTTGGCCTTGCTCTGGTGGTCGTAGCGGTTCCAGGGCACGACCACGTTGATCCACGGCCGCGCCTCCTGGTCGAAGGCGGCCAGCCGGCGCCGGCGCTGCTCGTCCTCCACCGCCCACCGGTCGACGATCAGGATCTCGGGGCGGGTCGGCGGCTGCTTGCTGTCGAAGTGACCGGCCTCGTCGTCGAAGGAGGACATGGTCGTCCGGTAGTCGAGGTTCTTGACCAACTCCTCGGCCACGTAGGCGATCGGCCGCTGGGAGACGGGATGGTACGGGTTCCAGTCGAGCGCGCTCTCCCCGTAGTACTCGGGGCTGCGCCCCTCCGGCAGATCGTGCCGCGAGGCGGCCGCGACCGTGACGTGGAGGCTGCGGGCGGTCCCGCCGCCGCCCGGTGCGCCCCCTCGGGCGCCGTGCCCGCCGGCGGGGCCGAAGGCGCTGGGCACCACCCGGTAGTCCACCGGCCGGACGGGGCCCAGGCGCACGGTCTCGGCCACCCGCACGATGCGCCGGGCCAGCTCGTACACGGCCTGCTCGTACTGCTCGGCGTACCCGCGCAACTTGATCAGGCCGTACAGCCCGTCGGTGACGTAGCGCTCGCCGAAGGTGTTGTGGTTGAACTGCAACCGCTCGGCCGGGCCGGGCAGTTGGGAGGGCGGGACCGGTACCCACAGGGCGGGCACGATGGCCTCGGCCGGCTCGTTGCTGATCGCCTCGTGGTGGATGGCCCGCTGCGCGAAGGCGTACCACTCCTTCCCGCACATCTCACTGGCGAAGTAGCGCGGCGAGAACAGGGGGACGAAGACCCGGCAGGTGGCGAGCGCCGCACCGAGCCGTTCCGACCAGCCTTCGCCGCTGCGTATCTCCCGGTCCATGAAACCGGCCTCGGATCCGGCTGGCAGCGCGGTCAGCGCCATGACGTGGGCACAGAGATCCCGAAAGAGGCGCTCGACCCACATGTCGGGGTCGGGGCCGCCGGGCCCGAATCTCGGTGTATGCGCATAACTGAGAAAAAAATACGGCTGCACTGATGCGGGCACACGACCCCCGTCCCGAAGATGCGAGCGAAGGAACATCATTCCGGAGCTGCTTCGCCACATCCCCTCATCGTTCAGTCAATCAGCGTCTGTTTTCGGTCATCCAGTCGAGGGCGTGATCGACGGCGTCCGGAATCGAGAAGAGCGTCGCGGGCGCACCCCCCACTCGGCCCCCGCGCATCCGCGCAGCGGGGAACGTCTTCCCGATCTCCGCGAAATCACCGTCGTCCAGCGCGACGTCCTCGTACACGGTCCACTCCTCCCCCTGACCGCCTCCCGGGAGGTTCACCTTCACCACACAGTCGTACATCCGCAAGGGGGGCTTCGGAATTCGATACTCCGCGAGGTGGAAAGCGGTACAGGCCGAAAAGCCCACATTGATCATGAGTACCTGTCCTCCCTCCCAACACAGCTTTCCCAGGGGCGACTCCTCACCCAGGTGACTTTCCCGGCGGTGCCCCGCGCACAGCCGCGCGGCGTCCGCGCCGAGCGCGGCGAACGAGGTCTGCGGGTGCGCGCTGCGGACCGCCCCGGGGGTGGTGCGGACGGTCTCGGCGAAGACGCCGACGCCCTGGGAGGGGGTGCGCGCGGGGTCGAAGGCGGGCATCCGGGAGCGGAAGAGCGCCTTCTCGGCGTCGGTGAGCCCGGCGACGCGTGCGAGGTGGGCGCTGGAGGTGAGGGAGTTCTCCGCCGTGAAGGCGGGGACCACGATGGTGCCGTGGGGGCCGAGCACCCCGATCAGCGCGTCCCGCAGCGCCTCGGCGCGCAGGCCGGTGCCGCCGAGCGCGGCGTGGACGAGGAGCCGGTGGCGGGGGCGTACGCCGAGTAATCGAAGCTGAACGGCGAGCGCGAGGACGCCGGGGGGACGGGCGGGGTCCGGGCCGGCGGGGGGGCTCACGCGTCCACCGCCTTCAGTTCCCAGCGCAGCCGCTCCACCAGGTGTTTGCCGTTCACCGTCAGCTCCGCCGCCTCCGACAGCCGGTCCAGGGCCCGGTGGATCCGGTCCGCCCCGTCCGGCTCGTGCGTGGCCGTCGCCCGCCGGTACGCCTCGACGGCGACCCGCTCGTGTACGTCGGCCAGCAGCCGGGACACCGGGACCGGGCGGGTCCGCCACGGCGAGGGGTGCTGCCAGGCCCCGTCCAGCGCGTACAGGTCGGCCACCTCCGTCAGGGCTCGCAGCCGGGCCCGCCTGCGGCCGGTCAGCAGGGCGAGGGCGGTCTCCCGGACCCCGGCGGCGTACGGGAGACCGAGCGCGCCGGGCCCGTGCCGTCCGGCCTCGCCCCAACCCCCCGCGCGCGGGCCCCCGGCCAGCGGGGTCAGCGTGCCCAGCCCGGCGGCGGCCTCCCGCGCGAACCCGGGAACGGTGCGGTGCAGCAGGGCCCACGCCGCGTCCAGCCGGCCCCGCCAGGCGTCGGCCTCGCCCGCCCCGAGGCGCAGCCGGGCCGGGCGGGCGAAGCAGTTGCGGGCGGGGTCGAGGTCCTCCAACGCCACCGGGCCCCGGCCGGGTCCGGGCGACCAGCTCCGTACGGGCAGCCACCGCGCGTCCCCCGCCGCCGGGCCGAAGCGGTGCTCGGTCCGCCCGTCCCGGACGGCGTACCCCCCGTCGGTGGCGCGCAGGACGGCCCGGCCGTCGGTGCCGGGCGCCCCGAGCCGCAGCAGGCCCAGCGTCGGCAGGTACACCTCGCCGTCCCGGTAGGCCACCTCGGCCCGCAGCTCCAGTCCGCCGCGCAGCACGGCGGCGGCCGTCAGCGCGGCCAGCCGGCGGGCCGCCCCGGGGGCGTCCGGGCGACCGTGGCGGACCCCGTCCAGGGCGTCCAGGACCCAGGTCCGGGTGAAGGGGTGCTCCAGCACCTCGGCCAGCGCGTCCGCGCCCGCCCGCCCGCTCTCCTCGACGCCGACCAGCAGCTCCCAGGCCCGCGCCCAGTCCGCGTCCCCGGCCAGGTCGGCGCCGAGCCGGGCCAGCAGGACGCGGGTCAGCTCCTCCTGGGACCGGGCCAGTTCGGCCGGGTCGGCCAGCTCGGGGGCGATCTGGCGGGACGCGGTGCGGCCCTCGACCCCCTCGACCAGCTCGCGCAGGTCGGAGCAGTAGACCGACGGGTTGTCGAAGCCCGGCCCGCCGGGCCCGTCCTCCCGGTAGCGGTGGGTGTAGAGCCCGCCGCCGCACGAACGTACGACAGGGCAGCGGCGGCACGTGTCGCTGACCCCCGCGAGGCCCAGCTGCCGGGCCCGGACGCCGGGGTGGGCGGCGACCCGGTCGAAGGGGTGGTCGAAGACGTCGAACCCGGTGGCGGCGGCCCCGTCGAAGGCGCTCTTGAGGGAGTCGACCTGCTCCAGCGTCCCGTCCGTCTCGACGACCACGAGGTCGGTCGGCGCGAGCCCGAGGGACTCCGTCAGGCTGGGCCCGCCGCCGAGGGTGGACAGCAGGGACTCGAAGAGCCGTACGGGGACGGGCCGGCCCCGCTCCTCCCAGCGGTCGAAGACGCGCAGCAGCCAGCGGGCGTACGCGTCGGGGGCGCCGTCCGGGCGCGGGGGCGGCGTCTGCCAGGTGGCGTGCGGGAGGAGGAAGTCCACCCGGGGCGGCTCCAGTTCGACCAGCGCGTCGAGGACGGCGACGGGGTCGTTGGCCACGTCCACGGTGCAGAGCAGCCCCTGGTAGAGGTGGCGGTAGGGCGCGGAGCGCAGCAGGGCCAGGGCGGCGAGGACCAGGGGGTGGCTGGTGCGGCCGTCCGCGAAGCGGCGGTGGCGGTCGTTGGCCGCGCGGTCCCCGTCGAGACTGACGCCGACCCGGACGCCGTACTCGGCGAAGAGGTCCAGGTAACGGCGGCCGAGCTGGAGGCCGTTGGTGTGGATGCGCAGATCCAGGGCGGCGGTGCCGGCGAGGGCGCGGGTGAACTCCTCGCAGACGAGGCGGAGTCGGTCCGGGCCCGCCAACAGGGGTTCCCCTCCGTGGAGGATCACCGTGACGGAGGGGAGTGCATGGTCACGGGCATGTTCGGCGAGCCGCGACGCGGTCTGGGAGATGACCTCGGGGGAGATCACCTTCGGACGGGCTCGCCAGCTCTGATCTGCGTGTTCGTAGACGTAGCAATGATCGCACGCGAGATCGCATCTGCTGTGAACCTTCAGGACGATCTCGCGAAATGCGATCAGGCCGGTCATATCCGCCAGTGTAGGGGCGGACTTCGCCGTCAGAGCGCGGAGTTGAAGATCGGCGCCTGAACGCGACGACCGGATTCCGAGGGGAGGACGCGACCGAGTGCCGCGGTGGCGGAGGCGCTACGGGAATCGATCTTCGCGAGCGGGACGCGGCGGTCCTTGACCGTGCTGGTCTGGGGGGTAGCGGAAGTGTTCACGACACCGTCCTCGGGGAGGCCATGTGAAAGGGGAGGAGTGACATCAGCGCGTCGCTGCTGTCAAGCGTGGACTTTACTCGTCCACACCCCATTGGCAACCGAGACATGACGCCTGGTCAAGCGTTCCATGGAAAGCGCGGCGGATTTATCGAGGACGTGCATTCGGCCGTTCGCCGCACGACAAGATCCATTTTCCGGGGCGTCAGACCGGCTGTTGCTCGTCCAGGGGGGTGGGCAGTTCGCGCAGCAGCCAGGTGAGGACGTCGGGCAGCGCGTGCAGCGCCGCGAAGTGGGCGGCGGCCGGGTCGATGGTGGTGGTGGCGCCGGGGATGCGCCGCCCCAGCCACCGGGAGTGGCCGACGGGGGAGAAGACGTCGAGCTCCCCGTGCCAGATGAGCACCGGGCAGCGGATGTCGGCGGGGTCGAAGCCCCAGGGTCTGCTGAAGGCGAGGATGTCGTCGATCCACCCCCAGGCGGAGGTGCGCACGCCTTCCCGGTAGTTGCGCAGCAGCATCGCCCGCAGCCCCGCGTCGGAGACGATCATGCGGTCGTTGGCGGTCAGCTCCCGGCGCAGCTCGTCCAGCAGTCGGCCCGGGTTGCGGCGGATGCCGGCGGCCCGGGGGATCAGCCGGGCGGCGAGGCGTTCGGGGTCGGCGGTGGCGGTGCTGTACTCCTCCACGTTGGAGGCGGCCATTCCGGCGAACCAGTCGAGGTCCTCCGCGTCCCGCGGCGCCAGGGGGACGAGGGCGGCCGTACGGGTCACCCGCTCGGGCAGCAGCGCGGCGCAGGCCAGCGCGCCGGGGCCGCCGCCCGAGCGGCCGGCGACCGCGAAGCCGTCCAGGCCGAAGGAGTCGGCGACGGCGGCGACCTCCTGGGCCACGTCGGCGACGGTGCGGCCCGGGTGGCGGTCGGAGCCGCCGTAGCCGGGCCGGTCGTAGGCGATGAGCTGCATCCGCCGCTGGTAGAGCACCATGCCCCGGGGAGCGGGCCCCAGGCGGCTGCCGGGCATGCCGTGGAGCAGGAAGACGGGCTTGCCGTCCGGGTCGCCCCAGCGCTCCGCGATGAGAACGCGTCCGGCGGCGGTGCGCACTTCTCGGCGCACGCGTTCCTCCCTCGGGTGGCTCGGCGTCGACCGTCAGGGTGATTGTGCGCTCGGGTCGCGGAACGCGGTAGGGCGCGCCCGACGGCACATTTCTTGGGAAATCCTTCACAAGGGCACACGGGTTCAAGGGGCGGCGGGGGAGTCGTCGGGCGGGCCGCTGCCCACGGCGGCGCCGGGACGGCCCCGGCGCCGGACCGCGCAGGCCACGGTGATCGCGGCGCCGACCACCGCCCAGGCGGCCAGCACCAGCATCGGGCCGGCCGTGCCGTTGCCCCGGAAGTAGGCGACGGAGCGCGCGGCGTACGTCCCCGCCCCCGGCGGCAGCGCCGGGCCGATGGCGCTCCAGAACGGCGGCAGCAGCGGATACGCGTAGGCGCCGCCCGCGCTCGGGTTGCCGAACACCACGATCAGCAGGATCGCCAGGCCGATGCCGACCACGCCCGCCAGCCCCTGGAAGGCCAGGGTCACCGCGCCGACGGCGAAGACGACCAGGGCGCCGAGCCCCCACAGTGCCACGAGGGAACCGGGCAGGGCGCCCAGGACCGGACCGGCGACGACCGCGCCGAGCAGCCCGGCGGCGAGGGAGTAGACCAGCAGCGCGCCGAGTCGGATGACGGCGCGGGCCGCGTTGGCGGGCCGGGCGCCGGCGCTGATCGCGAGGATCGCGGCGCACAGGTAGCCGCCCACGCACCAGCCGACGACCAGGTAGAAGGAGCTCAGCCCGCGGCTGTCGCCCCGGTCGGCCGGGGCCACGTCGACGACCCGCACCTGACGCCCCCGCGCCGTCTCCGCCCGGCCGACGACCTCCTCCAGGGCCTGGGAGAGGGAGGCTCCGGCGCCGCTCGCCACGAGCAGGCGGTCGCTCGTCCCGGTCGGATCGATGATCAGCGCCCCGTCGACGTCCCGGTCGCGGATCTGTCGGAGCGCCGCGGCCTCGTCCGCGACCACGCGGGGGTCGAGCGGCGTGCCGGGCAGGTCGGCGAGCTGCCGCGCGGACCGTTCGGCGACCTGGCCGACGGGGGCGGCCACCGCGATCGGGATCTCGTGCGGCTTCGGGTGGTGGAAGGCGCCGATGTAGGAGGTGACGAAGGCCAGCTGGAGGGCCAGGACGCCCACCACCAGCAGCGCGGCCCGGGTGGTCACGGCGTCCTTGACCTCGGCGAGGAAGCCGCCGGGCGGGCCGGCGTCGGTGCTGCGCTGGGGCTGGGTCATGCCTTCACGCTCCGCGCGGCGGGGGGCGGGCGCAGCAGGGAAGGGCCGAATGGATGATCGAACAAGTGTTTCGCACGGGTATTCGAATTGCTCTATGGTGGAGAGCGGGGGAGGTGATGATCGAGCGAAGCAGGAGGCCGCGGGTGCCTGGTTTTACGCATCTGCACACCGTTTCGGGGTTCTCCATGCGCTACGGAGCTTCGCACCCCGAGCGGCTGGCGGAACGAGCCGCCGAGCGGGGCATGGACGCGCTCGCGCTGACCGACCGCGACACCCTCGCGGGCGCGGTGCGGTTCGCGAAGGCCGCCGCCGAGGCCGGGATCCGTCCGCTGTTCGGCGTGGACCTGGCCGTGGCACCCGCCCCGGCGGAAGCGCCGGCCGTGAGCCCCGCGCCGGGCGGGGCCGGTGAGGCCTCGTACCGCCGCCGGGTCCCCGTCAAGGGCGGGGCCTTCGTGGACGAGTCCGCCCCGCGGGCCCTGTTCCTGGCCCGGGACGGCGCCGCCGGCTGGGCGCAGCTGTGCCGGATGGTCACCGCCGCCCACGCCCGGTCCGTTCGGGGGGACGGACCGGGCGGCGGGGGCTCCGCGTCGGACCCCGCCCCGGCCACCCCTGCCGCCGCCTTCGACCCCGGCTCCCGGCAGCCGCTGCTGCCCCGCGAGGCGCTGGGCGGCGACGGGGTGTTCGTCCTGCTCGGCCCCGCCTCCGACGTCGGCCGCGCCCTCGCCGCCGGCCGCCCCGACCGGGCCGCCCGGCTCCTCGCGCCCTGGCGGGAGGCCTACGGCGAAGCCCTGCGTCTGGAGGCCGTCCACCACGGACGCCCCGGCACCGGCCCCGGCTCCCTGCGGCTGGCCGCCCGTACCGTCGGCTTCGCCGCCGAGCAGGGCGTCCCGGCCGTCCTCGCCAACGCCGTCCGCTACGCCGACCCCGGCCAGGGCCCCGTCGCCGACGTCCTCGACGCGGCCCGGCGCCTGGTCCCCGTGGACCCGAGGGGCCCCCTCGACAGCGGGGAACGCTGGCTCAAGGACCCCGCCGCCATGGCGTGGGCCGCCGACCGCATCGCCGAGGCCGCCGGGCTGCGCCCCGCCGACGCCCGCCGGCTGCTCGCCCGTACCCGCGAGACCGCCGAGGCCTGCTCCGTCGACCCGGAGGACGACCTCGGCATCGGCTCCGTGCACTTCCCCGAGGCCCGCCTCGTCGGCGCCGCGCACCGCACCGCCCAGCGGGTCCTCACCTCCCGCGCCACGGCCGGCATGGTGCTGCGCGGCCACGCCCACGACCGCGCGTACTGGGACCGGATGCACGAGGAACTCGACGTCATCGCCCACCACGGCTACGCCTCCTACTTCCTGACGGTCGCCCAGGTCGTGGACGACGTACGGGAGATGGGCATCCGCGTGGCCGCCCGCGGCTCCGGCGCCGGCTCCCTCGTCAACCACCTCCTCGGCATCGCCCACGCCGACCCGGTCGCCAACGGCCTGCTGATGGAACGCTTCCTCTCCCGCCGTCGCCGCGTCCTGCCCGACATCGACATCGACGTGGAATCCGCCCGCCGCCTGGAGGTCTACCGCCGCATCCTCGACCGCTTCGGCGCCGAACGCGTCGCCACCGTCTCCATGCCCGAGACCTACCGCGTCCGCCACGCCGTCCGCGACGTCGGCGCCGCCCTGGCCATGGACCCGGCCGCCGTCGACCGCCTCGCCAAGGCCTTCCCGCACATCCGCGCCCGCGACGCCCGCGCCGCCCTGGCCGAACTGCCCGAGCTGCGCGAGATCCGCGAGGAGCAGCGGGGGGAGCACGAGGAGGCGTACGCGCGGATGTGGGACCTCGTCGAGGCCCTGGACGCCCTGCCGCGCGGGATCGCCATGCACCCGTGCGGGGTGCTGCTGTCCGACGCCTCGCTGCTCGCCCGTACCCCGGTGGTGCCCACCAGCGGCGAGGGGCTGCCCATGTCCCCGTTCGACAAGGACGACGTGGAGGACCTCGGGCTGCTCAAACTCGACGTGCTGGGCGTGCGGATGCAGTCCGCGATGGCCCACGCCGTCGCCGAACTGCGCCGCGCCGAGGGCCGCGAGCTCGACCTGGACGACCCGGCGCAGGTGCCGCCGGACGACGGGCCCACGTACGAGCTGATCCGCTCCGCCGAGACGCTGGGCTGCTTCCAGATCGAATCCCCCGGCCAACGCGACCTCGTCGGGCGGCTCCAGCCGACCGCCTTCCACGACCTCGTCGTCGACATCTCCCTCTTCCGCCCCGGCCCGGTCGCCGCCGACATGGTGCGCCCCTTCATCGAGGCCCGGCACGGCCGCGCCCCCGTCCGCTTCCCGCACCCCGACCTGGCCGACGCGCTGCGCGAGACCTACGGGGTGGTCGTCTTCCACGAACAGGTCATCGAGATCGTGCACGTCATGACCGGCTGCGGACGCGACGAGGCCGACCGGGTGCGGCGCGGGCTGTCCGACCCGGACTCCCAGGGCCGGATCAAGGCCTGGTTCGCGGCCGCCGCCACCGCGAAGGGCTACACCCCCGAGGTGATCGCCCGGACCTGGGAGATCGTCGAGGCCTTCGGCAGCTACGGCTTCTGCAAGGCGCACGCCGTGGCCTTCGCCGTCCCCACCTACCAGTCGGCCTGGCTCAAGGCCCACCACCCGGCCGCCTTCTACGCCGGGCTGCTCACCCACGACCCCGGGATGTACCCCAAGCGGCTGCTGCTCGCGGACGCCCGCCGGCGCGGCGTACCGGTCCTGCCGCTGGACGTGAACCACTCGGCGGTCGCCCACCGCATCGAACTGGTGTCCGGTCCGCCGGAGCGCTGGGGCCTGCGCCTCGGCCTCACCGACGTCCACGGCATCGGCGAGGCCGAAGCCCTGCGCATCGAGGCCGGCAGGCCCTACGCCTCCCTGCGCGACTTCTGGGAACGCGCCCACCCCGGCCGCCCCGTCGCCGAACGCCTCGCCCAGGTCGGAGCCCTCGACGCCTTCGGCGCGAACCGCCGTGACCTGCTGCTGCACCTGAGCGAACTCCACGGCGCCCAGCGCGCCGCCACCGCCCGGGGCGGCACCCAACTCCCCCTCGGCGGCGGCCGCTCCACCGCCCCCGTCGGCCTGCCCGACCTCACCGACGCCGAACGGCTCAGCGCCGAACTCGGTGTCCTCGGCATGGACACCTCGCGCCACCTGATGGGCGACCACCACGCCTTCCTCACCGAACTCGGCGTCACCCCGGCCCGCCGACTGCGCGACACCGCGCACGGCCGGACCGTCCTCGTCGCCGGCGCCAAGGCCGCCACCCAGACCCCGCCGATCCGCTCCGGCCGCCGCGTCATCTTCACCACCCTCGACGACGGCACCGGCCTGGTCGACCTGGCCTTCTTCGACGACAGCCAGGAAGCCTGCGCGCACACCGTCTTCCACTCCTTCCTGCTGCTCGTACGGGGAGTCGTGCAGCGACGCGGCCCGCAGAGCCTCAGCATCGTCGGAGCCGCCGCCTGGAACCTCGCCGAACTCGCCGAACTGCGCGGGCGCGACGGCCTCCAAGCCGTCACCGCCCGCCTCGCCGAACAGCCGCACCACACCCGGGACGGCGTCGACACCGGCCGCCGCATCCACCTCCCGACCGGCTACGAGATGAACCCCTGGGCCGACCTCCGCCCCGCCGGCGACGGCGCCGCGACCGGACGCAAGCTCTGGCACTCCAGCCCCGGGAGCGCCGGATGATCCTGCACGTGCGCTGCGCCCCCACCCTCACCGAAGAGGGCTACCGCGAGGTCCTCGAACTCCTCCGCGAGTTCTCCCCCCTGGTCCAGGCCCTGCCGCCGCGCGCCGCCCTGGTCCAGGTCCGCGGCGCCCAGCGGTACTTCGGCTCCGACGCCGCCCGCATCGCCGAGGTCGTCCGCCTGCGTACGGTCGCCCGGCTGGGCACCGACGTCCGCATCGGCGTCGCCGCCACCCGGGCCGTGGCGGCCATGGCCTCCGCCCGCGTCCCCGAACCCGGCGGAACCCTCGCCGTACCCGCCGGGGCCGTGGCCGACTTCCTCGCGCCCCTGCCCGTCGAGGCCCTCGACGGACTCGGCGCCCGACAGGCCGACGCCCTGCGCGCCTACGGGCTCCACACCGTCGGCGCGCTCACCCGGGTCCCGTCCGGGGTGGTCGAACGGATCCTCGGAAAACGGGCCGGCCGACTCGTCGTCGAACGCGCCCGGGGCCTGGACCCCCGCCCCGTCACCCCCCGCGACCTGCCCGCCTCCGCGACCGTCCGGACCCGCTTCGGCCGCCAGGAACTCGACGGCCCCCACGCCCGAGCCGCCCTGCTCACCCTGGTCGTCCGCCTCGGCGCCGACCTGCGCGGGCGCCGGCAGGCCGCACGGGCCCTGACCCTGTCCCTCCGCTTCGCGGACGGCACCCGCTGGGAGAAGACCCGACGGCTCACCGAACCCTCCGCCCACGACGAGGACCTCCGCGCCCTCGCCTACCGCCTGATGGACGCCGCCGGCCTCCAACGGGCCCGGCTGGCCGGGATGGTCCTGCGCGCCGAGGACCTCACCGGCGCGGGCGCCGTCACCCGGCAGCTCTCCCTCGACGCCGCCCGTGAATCCCGCCTCACCGTCGAAGCCGCCGTCGACCGCGCCAACGCCCGCTTCGGCCCCGGCACGGTCCGCCCGGCGGCGACGTTCTCAGGGGGCTCGGTTCGCCTCCGGGGCGCCGTCGCCTGACTCACAGCGCCGTGCGTCCTCGAAAACCGTTCGTTCCTCACGGTTTCCTCCGGGCGCTCTTCGCTGTTCCCCAGGCGCGCCCCTTCGGCTCACTCGCCCCGGTGCGAGCTGCGAGAGGGGCGGTCAGTCGTCCAGGTCGGCCAGGATGCGGTGGGCCGTCTCCGTCCGCAGGGGAGTGGTCTGGGCCTGGATCAGGTGGAACTGGGCCTCGCGTGACAACCGGCCCGCCGTGTGCCCGTACTGGATCGCCCGGCCGCCCGCCGCCGCCACGCAGGTCGCGGCCGCCCGTACGGCCAGGTCCAGCGCCGCCGCCCGCAGCCGCAGGCGGGCCTCGGCCCCCTCGCCGGGCGGGAGTTCGTCCCGCAGCCCGTAGGCCTCGGCGCGCAGGGCGGCCGCCTTCCGCGCGACCCGGAGGCCGAGTTCCTCGTACGGGGTCGATCGGAGCAGGTAGTCGGCGGTGGCGCGGAGCTGGCCGAAGACGGCCGGCTGGGCGTCCGCGTTCTCCTCGTCGTACGCCCGGATCCAGTCGGCCCGGGGCTCGCGCCCCAGCACCCGGGCGTCGGGTACGTGGACGTCGCGCAGCTCCACGGCGGCCGTGTGCGTACCGTCCATCGCCCACAACGGGGCGCCCGCGACGGCCTCCAGCCCGTTGCCCGGCTCACAGTCGACCAAGGCGAACACCACCTCGTCGGCCCCGGTGACGGCCCCCACGAACAGGCTGTCCGCCAACCCCCAGCCCGTCACCCACGGCACCCGCCCCGTGAGCCGCCACCCGCCGGAGACCCGCTCCGCCGTCACCGGCGGACGCGGATGGCGCAGGAACGCGAAACCGGCCGTGGGCCGCAGCCTCCCGCCCGTCAACGCCGGCAGCCAGGCCTCGCGCAGCCGCTCGCCCGCCGGACCGGCGGCCTTCAGCAGCCCCTTGGCCAGCGGCACGTGCTGCGTCCACACGAACCACGTCGACGGGTCCACCGCCGCCAGCACCTCGTGCACCTCCCGCGTCACCTGACGCGGCGTGAGCCCGCTGTCGGCCGCCGGCCCGTAGCCGACCAGGCCGTACGCGCCGCACGCCGCCAACGCGTCCAGGTGCGAGGCGGGCACTCCCGACCGCGCGGTGTCCTCCGCCCGCGGCCGCAACACCTCCACGGCGGTCCGCAGCACGGCCGCGACCAGCGGGTCGGCCGCCAGGGCGGGCGGGGTGGCCAGGGCGGTTCCGGCACCCGGATGGCTCTGCACAGCCGTTCACCTCACGTCGGGTTCGGGCGGGCGTCCACCCCGGCCGGAGCATCGGTCGGAGCGGACTCGACACACGATTTTTTACCGCCGCGTAACTTCCAACTCTTGCTACTCGACCGTAATTTAGCCACAGCGGCACCCCTTGTGATCCGGATCACGGGCTGAAACCCCCACGCATTCCCCTTGACCCGCAAGGAGATCACACGATGCTGCCCTGGAGACGCCTGCTCCGTCCGTTGGCCGTACTCACCCTCGCCGCGGCGGCCGTCATGGCCCCCACCGGCGCCGCGCAGGCCGCCTCGGCGCCGAGCAGCGGCTGGAACGACTGGTCCTGCAAGCCGTCCGCCGCGCACCCGCGCCCCGTCGTCCTCGTCCACGGGACTTTCGGCAACTCAGTCGACAACTGGCTGGGTTTCGCGCCCTACCTCGTCAACCGCGGCTACTGCGTCTACTCCCTCGACTACGGGCAACTGCCCGGCGTCCCCTTCTTCCACGGGCTCGGCCCCATCGACAAGTCCGCCGGCCAGCTCGCGACCTTCGTCGACAAGGTCCGCACCGCCACCGGCGCCCCGAAGGTCGACATCGTCGGCCACTCGCAGGGCGGCATGATGCCGCGCTACTACCTCAAGTTCCTCGGCGGCGCCGACAAGGTCAACGCCCTCGTCGGACTCGCCCCCGACAACCACGGCACCACCCTGCTCGGCCTGACCAAGCTCCTGCCCTACTTCCCCGGCGCCGAGGACCTCATCAGCTCCGCCACCCCCGGCCTCGCCGACCAGATCGCCGGCTCGCCCTTCCAGACGAAGCTGAACGAGGGCGGCGACACCGTGCCCGGCGTGAAGTACACGGTCATCGCCACCCGCTACGACGAGGTGGTCACCCCGTACCGGACGCAATTCCTCGACGGGCCGAACGTACGCAACGTGCTGCTCCAGGACCTGTGCGGGCTGGACCTCTCCGAGCACGTGACCATCGGCCTGACCGACCGGATCGCCTGGCACGAGGCGCTCAACGCCCTCGACCCGGCCCACGCGGAACGAACCACCTGCGCGTCGGTCTTCGACTGACGACGCACGACGTCGGTCAGCGGCCGTGTCGGCCCGCCGTCACCCGGCGGCGGGCCAGCGCGAACAGCACGGCCGCACCGACGGCCAGGGCGCCGGCCCCGGCGATCGCGATCGCCGGGGTGGCGCCGCTGCCGCCGGTCTCCGCCAGATTGTCGCCCTTGGCCCCGGCCGGGGACGGCGCGGCGGCGGACGGCGCGGCGGCGATCGGGGCGCCGGCGATCGGCGTGCCGGCGGCCGAGCCGTTGGTCTTGGGGTCGTTGTCCCCGTGCCCGTTGTGCTCCACCGAGGACTTGCCGGCCCCGTCGGCGATCTGCTGGTCCGTCGGCGCCTCGGCGGTGGGCGCGGTGCTCGGCGCGTTGCTCGGCCGGCCGGCCGCACTGGGAACCGTACTCGGGGCGGCGGCCCCCGTACCGCTACTGCCTCCATCGCCCTGGCGGCCGAAGACCACGTCCGAGCAGGTGTAGAAGGCTTCCGGGCTGTCCGAGCGCTGCCAGACGCTGTAGATCAGGTGGCGGCCGCTCTTCTTCGGCACCGTCCCGGTGAAGACGTAGTCGCCGTTCTGCATGCCCGGGTCGGTGACCTTCGCGAACGGAGCCGGCTCCAGGTCCGACCACTTCAGCGGCTTCGACGGGTCGTAGCCGTCCTTCGTCACGTACAGCTCGAAGGAACCCCGGTGCGGGGCGGTGCCCTTGTAGCGGAAGGTGTGCGCGCCGGAGGTCATCGGGCTCGCCGGCCAGTCGGCGCGGGCCAGGTCCAGGCCCTTGTACTTCCCGTTGCCCGCCGAGCACAGTTGCCCGTCGGGAATCAGGGACTTGCTCTTGCCGGCCGCGTTGGCGATGTTCACGGCGTTCCAGTCGTAGAACGCCTGCGCCCCGCTCGCCGCGACGGCCGCCTTGCACGCCGCCGACTTCGGCGACTCCGGACCCTCCGCGTAGCAGGCCGCCACCCGGCTGACCGGGTCCGTCATCGAACCGTGGGCCCCCGCGGGCCCGGCGGCGTACGCGGCCACCGCGAGCGGGCCCAGTCCCACGGCGGCGATACGGACGGCGGTGCGGCGGCGGCTGCGTGCGGGCATGGGTGGATCTCCTTCGAGACAGGTCATGGATGCGCCGACGGGACGGAACGGGCGGTGCGACGCCGCCCCCCGACGGGACCCCGACGCCGTACCGCCCTCTCCCGGCCCCGCCAACCTAACCGCCCCGCCGCGCCGTTCCCCCTGATCCGAGCCCCCGCGGCCCATCCTTAGGCCCCCCTTAAGGAAGCGGTAAGCAAGGGCTCAGGAAGCAGGACGCAGGCTCGTCGCACCTGCCCGAGCTGTCGACGGCGTCACGCCTTCGCACGGTGCTGGTTCCAGTGGGAAGTCAGCCATCCGCGGTGCTCAGCACGCAGCGTGGCCGTCGGGAGTCGATCGTGGAGCTCCCAGTAGAGCGGGTAGGGGGACAGCGCAGGGTCCACACTGATACGGCCCGTCACCGGGTCGATCGCCAGCCGGCCATCGTCGAAGAGCCGGTGGAGGTCCCGCCTGAGCAGCAGACCACCCCACACGTGGTGCTCACCCGTGGCGGCGTACCCGTAAAGGTGCGCAGCCTCCAACACGGCCGCGGGAGCCGGACCGGTGAACGCGCATTCCGCCCCGTGTTCGCTGAGGAGCTGTTCGCGGAACGAGGCCTGTCCGACCCGCACCCGAACCGTCGCCACCTTGTGCCCACCGGGGATCACCAGTGGGCGCTCCCGGCCAAGAGCACGCAGATCCGGGGCCCGCCCCGTGGCCGCCAGGGCGTCGCGCAACCTGTCCCATCGGACAGAACGCATGCTGAGCTGGGAGTTGGGCGAGTCGCACAGCGCCCGCAACTCGGACCCGGACAACAACCCCCGCCCGTTGACCCAGGCCGCGCCGTGGCGCGACCGGTACGTGGTCACGGTCTTCGTCCTGCTTGCCGGTTCGTAGAAGAGAGCCCCGCACTTGCCGCACCGATAGGTGGGCCTTTCCTTTATGCGCCGCTTGATGTCGGCCTTCTTGCACACCGGGCATGAGTACAGGGTCTTCTCGGTGCTGCCGGTATCGATGGCCTCGATCACGGAGATCCCGATCAGCTCTTTCCTGTCCCACAGGGCGATGACATCGCCCTGTGCGATGCGCGCGTGGTTCTGCACGGTGCTGTCCCAGCTGTAGTGCTCCGCCGGGTCGTCGTCGTATCCGTCGTTCCCGGCGTGCTCCCGGTTCTCGCCCAGGGCCAGCACCAACCAAGCAGTGCTCATTCCATCCCCCCTGGCCCGCCGTCGAGGAGGGCCGGTAGGCCCCGGGGGGTGTGGGCTTGGGCGTGCAGGGTTTCCAGGGCGCTTTGGGCCTGGGCTGCCGACTCGGGGTCGGTCGTCGTCAGGCCGCTTTGCTCGAACTCGTCCTCGTCCAGGCGCAGGATGTCGCGGCCGTCCGCCGATACCCACAGGTCCAGGTCCAGGTCGTCGACCAGGATCTCCGCCGCGCGCACCAGGGCCGGGCGCGTGACGTCGCAGTACCAGCCCTTCAGGGTGCCCGCGCCGCTCCGTACCTCCTTGATCGCGTACCAGCGGGTGCGCCAGTAGTGCTCCACGAACACGTCGCCCGGCTCGAACCGTACGAAGCCGAAGTCCCGTACGCCCTCGCCGGCCCAGCGGGCGCGGAGCGAGATCCGGTCGCCGTCGTCGGAGATCCGGGTCGCCGGATAGCGGATCTTGGTGCGGCCCGCCTTGGTCAGGGTGATCGTCCAGTCCTCGTCGCTCAACGCGATGCCTCCAGGGTCTTCATGTGGCGCGTCTCGGTGGCGCAGATCTCGTATCCGAACCCCCGGTTGATCGCGAGCATCGGCTCGTTCCCCGTGTCGTTGCCGGTGAAGGCCCGCATGTAGCCGGCCGCGCGGGCCCGGTGCAGGGAGTCGGTCTTGGCGAGCTTGGCCAGGCCTCGGCCCCGGAAGGCGCGCAGGGTGCCGGTCATCGCGGAGCCGTAGCGGGTGGCGCCGTCCGTGCGCGCGGCCGAGAACGCCGCCACCGCCCCGTCGACGAGGACCACCGTGGTCAGCTCGTGGTCCAGGGTCGGATCCCGCCAGACGCCCGCCAGCCAGTCCTCGTAGTCGTCCAGTTCCACCGGTACGTCCCCCGGCTCGTCCGCCGACACCTCCGCGTCGGCCTCGAAGAGCGGCCGGGGGTCGGCGGCGAAGGCGGAGCCGGGGCGCAGTTCGACCCCGGCGGGCAGGGTCGCGGGCAGCGCGGGCAGGTGGACCCGCGTCAGGTCCAGGCTCAGGAAGTGCGCCGAGCGGCCGGGCCGGTAGTCGCGGCGCTCGGCGAAGGCCCGGTGCGCCGGCTCGTCCAGCACCCACGCGTACGTGTCCACCGCGCCCGCCGCCACCAGGTGCTCCTCGGCGGCGCGCAGCAGCCCACCCCCGGCGCCGAGCCCCCGGTGCGCGGGGTCGACGTAGACGTTGACGTACGAATGGCCCGGCTCCGGGCTGTCGAGGACGAGCCCCACCTCGGCGGTGCCGACGGCCACGCCGTCCGGGGTCTCGGCGAGCAGCAGCCGGTGCCGCTTGGCGGCGGGCGCGGCGGAGAGCTCGTGGGCCACCGCGGCGGGAGTGGTCACGAGGAACGGCAGCGCGGCCCGGCGCACGCGGACGACGGCCCCCGCGTCCGAGGGGTCACCGGGGCGCAGATCGCGGATGAGAAGGGTCATGCCGGGGACGGTACGGGCGCGCCCGCCGCGACCGCCCCCCAATTTCGCCGCCGCGCGGGGCCGATGGGGGAGAATCGGCCGCGTGACCTCGACCACGACACCTTTGAAGATCCGGATCGACGATTCGGCCGGCGCCCCCGCCCCGTACGAGCAACTGCGCGCGCAGATCGCCGACCGCGCCCGGTCCGGCAAGCTCCCCGCGGGCTTCAAGCTGCCCACGGTACGGGGGCTGGCGCAGGAGCTGGGGCTCGCCGCGAACACGGTCGCCAAGGCCTACCGGGCGCTGGAGACCGACGGGGTGATCGAGACGCGCGGCCGCAACGGCACCTTCGTCGCGGCGGCGGAGGGTTCCTCCCGGGAGGCGGCCACCGCCGCGCAGGCGTACGCCGAACGGGCCCACCGGCTGGGCCTGACGGAGGCGGAGGCCCTGGGCGCGGCCACCACCGCGCTCCGCGCGCGCTACGGGCGGTAGGAACGCCGCGACGGCCCGGCGGATCGGGGGTCGCGGCGGTTCGGGGCCGCGGCGGATCGTCAAGGACCCGGCGGCTCAGAGGTACAGCCCGGCCTCCGAGGACGGCTGCGCGGGCAGCAGCGCCGCCGGGCCGGTGCCCCGGCGCAGGGCGAACAGTTCGGCCAGCGTCGCACCCTCGCGGGAGACGCCCTCGCCCGTGCCGAGCCAGTCCACCGCCTCCCCGTGGGTCAGCCGGCCGACCTCGATACGGGCCAGGCAGCGCCCCGGCCGCACCACCGCCGGGTGCAGCCGCTCCAGGTCCTCGTTGGTGGTGACCCCCACCAGGACGTTGCGCCCCTGGCCCAGCAGACCGTCCGTCAGGTTCAGCAGCCGTGACAGCGCCTGCCCGGCGGTGTGCCGGGCCTCGCCGCGGATCAGCTCGTCGCAGTCCTCCAGCAGCAGGAGCCGCCAGCGGCCCTTGGCCGTGCCCTCGTCCTCGCCGATCGCGATGTCCATCAGGTAGCCGACGTCGTTGAACAGCCGCTCCGGGTCCAGGACGCAGTCGACCTGGCACCAGTCCCGCCACGAACGGGCCAACGTGCGCAGCGCGGAGGTCTTGCCGGTGCCCGGCGGTCCGTGCAGCAGGAGCAGCCGGCCCGCGATGTCGTCGGGGGTGACCTTCATCAGCCGGTCCATCGCCGCCGCGACGGGCGCCGTGTAGTTCGGCCGGACCTCCGGCCAGGTGCCCGCGGAGATCTGCCGGGTCGTGCGGTAGGGGCCGCGGCGCGGGGAGACGTACCAGAAACCCATCGTCACGTTCTCGGGCTGGGGTTCCGGTTCGTCCTCGGCGCCGTCCGTGGCGGCGTGCAGCACCCGGGCGGCGACCTCGTCGCTGACGGCGGTGACCGTCACGTCGGCGCCCCGGCTCCAACGGGAGACGAGCACCGTCCAGTCCGGGCCCTCGGCGAGGGTGGCGCTGCGGTCGGTGTCGCGGGCCGAGCGGAGCACCTTCGCGGCGGGCGGCAGCAGGGTGGCTTCCGCTTTCACCCGCTCGATCGTCACGCTCTGGGAGTACGGCTGTTCTCCGGAGGCGAACCGTCCGAGGAACAGGGCGTCGACGACGTCCGACGGTGAGTCGCTGTCGTCGACATTGAGCCGGATCGGCAGCGCGTCCTGCGGGTCTGCTGACATGGCGCCCATGATCCGGCACGAACTGCCCTCCCGCACCTGTGTTTCGCCGGATCGAGTGGCCGAATTCCCTTTTCAAACACCGCCGGAGTGAAGATTCCGCCGGTAACCCACCCCGAAAATTCTTGGCATGAACACTTCCAGCCAGGCCCGGCTCCTTGTAACACGGACTCAGGAGTAACCCCCCACAAGGAGCCGCACCTTATGAGCAGGAAACTGTCGCGCTTCGCCTCCCTCGCCTCCACCCTGATCCTCGCCGCCGGCGCCACCCTCCTCGGCGCCGGCCAGGCCTCCGCGGCCGCCCGGGCCGACTTCGGCTACGTCGCGCTCGGCGACTCGTACTCCTCCGGTCTCGGCGCCGGCAACTACGACGCCGGCAGCGGCAACTGCAAGCGCACCACCCGCGCCTATCCCGCCCTGTGGGCCGCGGCCAACGCCCCGCAGACCTTCTCGTTCACCGCGTGCTCGGGCGCCCGGACGAACGACGTCGTCGCGGGCCAGCTCGCACCCCTCAACAGCGGTACCGACCTCGTCAGCATCACCATCGGCGGCAACGACGCCGGATTCTCGGACGTCATGACGACCTGTGTGCTCCAGTCCGAGTCCACCTGCGTCAACCGCGTCAACCAGGCCAAGGCGTACGTCGACTCCACCCTCCCCGGGCAGCTCGACCAGGTCTACAACGCCATCCGCGGCCGGGCGCCCGGCGCCAAGGTCGTCGTCATCGGCTACCCGCGCTTCTACAAGCTCAACGGGACCTGCGTCGCCGGCCTGACCGAAGGCGAGCGCTCGGCCATCAACGGCGCCGCCGACCACCTCAACGCCGCCATCGCCCGGCGCGCCGGCGCGCACGGCTTCACCTTCGCCTCCGTGGTCGGCGCCTTCACCGGCCACGAGATCTGCTCCGGCAGTGCGTGGCTGCACAGCGTCAACTGGGCCAACATCGGCGAGTCCTACCACCCCACCGCCGCCGGCCAGTCCGGTGGCTACCTGCCGGTCTTCAGCGGCAAGACCCAGGGGGTGTCGTCACAGTAACGTCGCGCCGCCCGGAGGGCGGGTCCGGCGTCGTCGGGTTCGTCAGGGCAGCGAGTCCGGCGAACCCGACGCGTCGGGGGAGGCGGTGGGCGTTCCGGGGGAGGTGCCGGTCGTCGGGGTGGGTTCGCGGCAGGTCATCGAGAACTCCAGCCACGGCGACTGGGCCCCCGTGGGCGCCCGCACCTCCAGCCGGACCGCGTCGTGCCGCGTCCCGCTCCCCCGGGCGCCCGGCTCGGTGTGGTTGAGCTGACGCGTCCGCGGGCCACCCGCCTCGTACGCCAGGCTCTGCCACGGCGTCAGCGGCGAGGGCGTCTCGCGCGTGACCCAGCGGTACTCCACCACGGCGGGCGTACGCGCCACCTCCAGCGTCCCGGTGAACGCCGGCGCGCTCACCTCGGGCGCCGGGCAGGCGCCGTCGTAGGCGGGGCGCAGGGTGTGCGCGTAGACGGTCACCTTCTGCTCGGGGCCCGACGGGGAGGGCGGGGCGGAAGGGGCCGAGACGGACGGCGAGGCGGGGGAGGGTCGCGGGGACGCCGACGGCGAGGTGCCCGGGGCGGCGGCCCCACCCCGGTCGTCGCTGCCGCCCTGACCGTCCCTCAGCAGCAGCCACCCCAACACGACCAGCGCCACCAGCAACACCACGATCCCGACGGTCAGCACCAGCCCGGCCCGCCCCCGGCGCTCGGCCGCCGCGGGCGGCAGGGGCGTCGTCGGGGCTCCGTACGGGCCCGCCCCGGCCGCCGTCGGCGCGTCCGGCCCCGGCCCGTGGGTCGGGTACGACGCCGGCCCCGGCCCGGGGGTCGGGTACGCCCCGGGCCCCGACGCCGGGCCGCCGGAGTCCCGTACGGCGCCACCGGCACCGATGATCCGCAGCATCCGGGCCGCCTCCGCGGCGGACAGCCGGGACCCGGGGTCCTTGCGCAGCAGCCCCTCCACCACCGGCGCCAGCGGCCCGGCCCGGCGCGGCGGGGGCAACTCGGCCTCCACCACGGCCTGGAGCGTCGACACCGCCGTGTCCCGCCGGAACGGCGAGACGCCCTCGACCGCCGCGTACAGCATCACCCCGAGCGACCACAGGTCCGACTCCGGACCCGGATCACTCCCCAACGCCCGCTCCGGAGCCATGAATTCGGGGGAGCCGAGCAGTTCGCCGGTCATCGTGAGCGCCGAGGAGCCCGACAGGCCGGCGATCCCGAAGTCGCTCAGCACCACGCGCCCGTCGTTGCCGATCAGCACGTTGGCCGGCTTCACGTCCCGGTGCAGCACCCCCGACCCGTGCGCGGAGCGCAGCGCGGCGAGCACCTGCTCCCCGATGTGCGCGGCCCGCTGCGGGCTCATCGGCCCCTCGGCCTCCAGTACGTCGGCCAGCGAGAGGCCGCGCACCAACTCCATCACGATCCAGGGCCGGCCGTCCTCGCTCGCCACGTCGTAGACGGTGACGACCCCGCGGTGCGAGACCCGCGCCGCCGCCCACGCCTCCCGCTCCAGCCGCCGGTACATCCGGCCCACCTCGGCCGCGTCCAGCCCGGCGGGCGCCCGTACCTCCTTGACGGCGACCTCCCGGCCCAGCACCTCGTCGCGGGCGCGCCACACGACACCCATGCCGCCCTGCCCCAGCCGGTCGAGCAGCCGGTATCTGCCGGCGACGACACGCGCGACGTCCCCGCCCTCGTTACCGCTCACGCGAACCCCCAAGCGTCACCAGGTGATCACTCCAAGTTAGCGCAGGGCGTGCCGATCGACACCCGTCGTGACGGCACTCTCCGAATCGGCCGCACCGCGCTCTCCCAAGTCGGCCCGTTTGTGCGGAGAGTGACGGTCGACTCCGGTGAGTAATCGTCAACTACCCGTAACTACAGGGGTAATTCACACCACCGGGATACCGGAGTGTGACGCGGGGGCGATAGGGTTACCCTGCCCGGGGCCGGGTGCCCTCGTACGGGTGGGGAGAGACATGGAACAGATAACGATGCGCAGCAGGCCGCCCCGCGTGCCTGCCATCACGTGCGGCAGCAGTGCGACCAGTTCGCGCCTCGACCGCCACCTCGCGGTGCTGGGCGGTCCCGCCGTCCCGCGGCACGAGGTCGCCGAGGCGACCCTGCTGATGCGCGAGCTCACCTCCCGCGACCACACGCACGTCCAGCGGAGCCGGAGCGCACGCGTCGCGCTCTTCGCCCCGCTGCGCCGGCTGCGTCGCACGCTCTTCGGCAGCCGCCGCTCGTAGCATCCCCGCGCGGCCACCACCGGGCCGCCCCCGGCCCACTGCTTCGGCCCGTGTCCCCTTCTCCCGGCTCTTCCCGGCGTCCGGAGGGGATCCCTTCCCGGGATCCCCTCCCCGGACCTCCGGCGCTTCCCCCGGCTCAGGCGATCACACCGTCCCGACGCAAATCCGCGATCCGCGCGTCCGACATCCCCAGGTCGCGCAACAGGGCGTCGGTGTGCTCGCCGAGCGCGGGCACCGCGCCCATCCTCGCCTCCCCGCCGCCCGGCAACCCGATCGGCGGGAGCAGCGCGCGGAGCGGGCCCACCGGCGAATCCACCGTCCGCCAGCGCCCGCGCGCCTCCAACTGCGGATGCCCGGCCAGCCGCGCGACCGAGTTCAGCCGCGCGCAGGCGATCCCGGCCGCCTCCAGCCGCTCGATCGCCTCGTCCGCGCCGAGCCGCCCGAGCGCCCGCGCCACCACCTCGTCCGTCTTGTCGCGGCCCCGGGTGCGGGCCGCGTTCGTCGCGTACGCCGGATCCTCCGCCAGGTCGGGACGGTCCAACACCTGCCGGGCCAGCCGCCGCCACTCCCGGTCGTTCTGCACCGACAGCAGCACCCGGTCCCCGTCGGCCGTCGCGTACGCGTTGTAGGGCGCGATCACCGCGTGCGCCAGACCCGTCCGTACGGGCTGCTCCCCGCCGTGCATCGTGTGGTGCAGCGGATGCCCCATCCACTCGGCGAGCGCGTCCAGCATGGAGACCTCCACCGGCCCGCCGCGCCCCGTCGTCCCCCGGCGCAGCAGCGCGGCGAGCACCCCGGAGAAGGCGTACATGGCCGCCGCGATGTCGGCGGCCGGAATGCCGGCCTTCACGGGTCGCTCGGGAGTGCCGGTCACCGAGACCAGGCCCGCCTCGCACTGCACGAGCATGTCGTAGGCCCGCTTGTGGGCGTACGGGCCCTGCGCGCCGTATCCCGAGACGTCGACGGCGACCAGGCGCGGGTAACGCGCGCACAGCGTGGCCGCGTCGAGGCCGAGGCGGGCGGCGGCGCCGTGGGCGAGGTTCTGGACGAACACGTCGGCGCCGTCGAGCAGCGCGTGCACCACGTCGAGGCCGCGCGGGTCCTTCAGGTCGAGCGTCAGGGACTCCTTGCCCCGGTTGGCCCAGACGAAGTGCGAGGCCATGCCGTGGGCGGCGGTGTCGTAGGCGCGCGCGAAGTCGCCGCCGTCGGGACGCTCGATCTTGATCACCCGCGCGCCGAGGTCGGCGAGCTGGCGGGTGGCGAAGGGGGCCGAGACGGCCTGTTCGACGGCGACGACGGTGATCCCGTCCAGGGGCAGCGGTGCGGGCATGTGTTCCATCCCCGATGCCTACCGGCTGACCGTGGGTGCTGTCACCACCGACCGCATGGACATCCCACCATGCGGGCGATGTGACCGGACCGTGGTCGCGCCGATCACCCCGCCCCCTGAGCCTCGGGCGGATGCAACCCCGGTTCGACCCCCGTTCAACCCCGGCCGCGCGCGAACCGGCGCGTGGCCAGGGGTGCGAACACCGCCACGAGCAGCAGCGACCACAGCAGCGCCCCGGCCACCGGATGCGCGGCCGGCCACGCGGCGCCGGGCGCGGCCGCGCCGCCGGCGTTCCCGCACAACTCCCGTACCGCGCCGGCGACCGCGCTGATCGGGTTCCACTCGGCGACCGCGCGCAGCCACGACGGCAGCCCGGCGGTCGGCAGGTAGGCGCTGGACAGCATCGGCAGCATGAAGGTGGCGCTGCCGAGTTGCCCGGCCGACTCCTCGCTCGGGGCCAGCAGCCCGAGGTACGTGCCCACCCAGGCGGAGGCGAAGCGGAACAGCATCAGCACCCCGAACGCCCCGAGCGCGCCCGGCAGTCCGTTCTCGACCCGCCACCCCATGGCGAGCCCCACCAGCATCAGCGGCACCATCGAGGCGGCCGTGGTCAGCAGGTCGGCGGCGATCTGCCCCAGCGGGACGGCGGCCCGACTCATCGGCAGCGTCCGGAAGCGGTCCATCACCCCCCGGTGGGCGTCCTGCGCGGCGGTGAACATGCCGGTCATCAGGCCGTTCGCGGCGGTGGCGGCGAGCAGCCCCGGCACGAGGAACTCGCGGTACTCGGCGCCCGGCATGGCGAGGGCGCTGCCGAAGACGTAGCCGAAGAAGAGCAGCATCGTGATCGGCATGGTCTGGGTGAGGATCAGCAGCGCGGGCGCGTGCCGGGCCTTCTGGAGCTGTCGGGTCAGGACGGCGCCGCCGTCGGCGAGCAGGGTGGTCATGCCGCGTTCTCCTTCGGGGTGGGGGTGTGGGTGAGGCGGAGGAAGACCTCGTCGAGGGTGGGCGGGCGCAGGCTCGCGTCGGTCACGGGGACGCCGGCGGCGTCCAGCGCGCGGATGATCCGGGGCAGGGTGAGTCCCGGATCCGCCACGGTCACGCCGACGGTGAGCCGTTCCTCGTCGAGGGTGGGCAGGCCGCCGGTGAGCCGGTCGAGGACCGCCGCCGCGGCGGCCAGCGCGGGGGCGCGCGGGACGGTGACGCGGGCGTGGGCGCCGATCCGGGCCTTGAGGGCGGCGGGGGTGTCGGAGGCGACGGCCCGGCCCCGGTCGACGACCACGACGTCGTCGGCGAGCCGGTCGGCCTCCTCCAGGTACTGGGTGGTGAGGAGCACGGTCGTGCCCTCGTCGGCCAACTCCCGCACGGCGGTCCATATGTGCTCGCGGGCCGCCGGATCCAGGCCGGTGGTGGGCTCGTCCAGGAACAGCACCCGGGGGTGGGTGATCAGCCCGGCCGCGAGGTCGAGGCGGCGGCGCATGCCGCCCGACCAGGTGGACGCCGTCCGGTCGGCGGCCTCGGCGAGGCCGAAGCGCTCCAGCAGGGCGTCGGCGCGGTCCCGGCCGGCGCGGCCGCGCAGTCCGGCGAGGCGGGCGAAGAGCCGCAGGTTCTCCCGGCCCGTCAGGTCGCCGTCGACGGAGGCGTACTGACCTGTGACGCCGATGGCGCGGCGTACGGCGTCCGGGGCGCGGGTGACGTCGTGGCCGGCGACGAGGGCGCGGCCGGCGGTGGGCGTGGTGAGGGTGGTGAGGATGCGTACGGCGGTGGTCTTGCCCGCCCCGTTGGGGCCCAGCAGCCCGCAGACGCTTCCCGGGGGCACCGCCAGATCCAGCCCGCGCAGGGCGCGCACCTCGCCGTAGTGCTTCTCCAGACCCTCACTAAGTACAGCGTACGTAGTCGTCATGGCTGCACCCTAGCGCACTACGTACGGCGTACGTAACTAAGATGGTGAGCGCGATGAGCGCGATGAGCGCGGTGACCGCGGTGACCGCGGTGACCGTGGCCGCAGCGACCGGACGACAGCGGCCGGCGACGAGCGAGACGAAGCGAAGCGAAGCGAGGTGAGGTGAGCGATGACCGCCGCAGGGCGCCCCGCTGAACCCGAGGTGATCTGGGCCCGCCCCCAGCGGGCCGGCCGTGGGCCGCGACCCGCGCACAGCCGGGAGTCCATCGCGACCGAGGCGGTGCGGATCGCCGACGAGGAGGGGATCGACGCCGTCTCCATGCGCCGCGTGGCGACCGGGATCGGCGCCGGGACCATGTCGTTGTACAACTACGTCCCGCGCAAGGAAGACCTCTACGAGCTGATGGTCGACGCCGTCAGCGCGGAGTACGAGCTGACCCCGCCGACCGGGCGGTGGCGGGAGGACGTGCTCGGACTGGCCCGCCAGGCCCGCGCCCTGATGCACCGGCACCCGTGGCTGCCCCGCCTGCTCAGCCCGGTGTACGGCTTCAGCCCGCACGCCCTGCGCTACCTGGAGCACAACCTCGCCTGTCTGGCGCCGCTGGGGGTGTCGGGGGGCGAGAAGCTGGAGCTGATCGCCGCCGTCAACGGCGGGGTGGCGGCGTTCGTGGCCAACGAACTGGCCCTCGCCGAGCGTGCCCGCTCCCTGCCCTGGAGCGAGGACGCCGAGCAGGAGGTACGGATGTCCTGGCTCGGTTCCCGCCTGGCGACGGGGGAGTACCCCCGGCTGACGGCCGCCCTCGCCGAGGGCACCGCCGGCGCCGTTCCGGGCATGGACATGTCGGCGGTCTTCGACCGCTCGGTGTCCCGCCTGCTGAGCGCCTGGGGCGCGGACGCGGCGAGCTGAGCCGGCCGGCGGCTACAGCAGAACGAACTGGCCCCCCGGGCCCTCCTCCTGGTGGTCCAGGACGGAGGCGGGGTGGCGGCTCCAGCGCGGCGGCGGCACCACCCCGGCCGCCGTCAGTTCGGACACCGGCAGGGTCGGGCCGGGGGTGAAGGCGGCCCGCGCGGGGGCCAGGTCGGCGAGCAGGGCGAGGGTCGTCACCAACGCCGTCAGCTCCGAGGTCCAGGACTGCGGCCACTCGGCCGGCCCCAACGCCTCCAGCCCGGACGACACCGTCCGGTGGGCGCTGCGGGCGGCGAGCCAGGACTCCAGGACCCGGACCCCCTGCACCTCGTACTCCCAGGCCCCCGCCGGTACGGGGGCGACGGTGCCGTCGCCGAGCGAGAGCGTCTCGCTCTCCGCGTCGTACGCGAGCCCCCGCGGCCAGGCCGACACCGCCGAGCGGACGTAGGGCCGCCGCCCGCCAGGCAGCCGGGGCCGCTCCCCGCCGTGCGCCCCGCGCAGGTGGACGGTCAGCAGGCGGTGGCCCAGCTCCACCCCGGCCCGCCAGCGTTGCGGATCGGCGGGGAGCGGGACCTCGTACCCCCGGGGGCCGGGCCGGCCCGCCGCGAGGATCCAGCACAGGACGTCCTGCGGGGTCACCCCGCCGCCGTAGCGGGAGTCCAGCAGGGGCAGCAGACCCGGCGCGAGGTTCGGCTCGGCCCCGCCCGGCCGCCGGTGCAGCGGACGGATCCGGCCGAGGCGACCCACCGGCAGGTGCGCGGTGACCAGCGGCTCCGGGGCCTCCACCAGGAACACCTGGTGGCCGTCGCGGACCCGCCACAGCTCCGGGCGGGCGGAGTCGATCAGCCGCTGGTCGGGCAGCAGCCACTGCTCGTCGAAGGGCGCGCGCAGTACCCGTACGGGGTCGGGGAAGGGGCCCGGCTCGTCGGCGAAGCGGGTCGTCACCGAGCGCTGTCCCGGCAGGGCCGCCGCGCCGGAGGCGGGCGTACGGGTCCTGGTCGGGCGGAACAGCCGATCGCGCTCCGCGCCTTCGGCGCCGGTCAGGGCCGTCCAGCGGGCGCGCAGGGTGGCGGGATCGGGCGCCACGACCCAGTCCCGGCCCAGGCGCGGGCCGCCCACGGCCCAGGGCATCAGATCGTCCAACAGCGGGGTGTCAGCGCTCACCCGGCCGATGGTAGCGACGGGGCGCCGGGCCCGCCCCGGGGTCGGGCCGTGTCCCGGCCGAAGCGATACGCTCCTTTTGTACGGATCTGCGGTGGCGTGTACCCGCGCGTCACCCGCACCGACGGAGGAGCCGGCCATGAGTCAGTACGACGAATACTCGACGCCGTCGCAGGCCGAGGGCGAACGGCTCGACGAGGACATGGACGAGAAGCTGCGGCGGCAGCAGCACCACCCCGACACCATGCGCACCACGCCCTCCCAGGCCGAGGGCGAACGCAACGCGGAGGACGACGACGAGAAGCGGTAGCGCGAAGGGTGGGCGGGCGCGCGTACCCCCACGTGCGCCCGCTCAGGGCGCGTCGACCGTGACCGTGAAGGAGAACCGGTCGCCCCGGTAGCGGATCCTCGCCACGTCCGCCACCCGCCCGTCCTCGTCGTAGGTCACGCCCGTGTAGTGCAGGATCGGGCTCAGCAGCGGCACCTGGAGCAGCTCCGCCGTGACCGGGTCCGCGAGTCGCGCCTCGACGGTGTCGGTGATCCGGCTGATCCGCACCCCGACCACGTCCCGCAGGACCTTCGTCATCGGCCAACGCTCCAGATCGGCGAGATCCACCGCGTCCGCGAACTCCGGGCGCACCGCGTTCTCCGCCCAGTTCGTCGGCTCGCCGCTCTGCCCGTCGCGGCGCAGGCGGCGGTACGTGACCACCTCGGCGAGGTCCGGGAAGTGCTCCAGCAGCTCCCCGGACACCGGCGTCCGCTCGTGGCCGAGGATCGTCGTACGTTCGCCCGACTGCTGGGCCACGATCGCGTCGACCGAACCCAGCAACCGCACCGGCGAGCCGCGCCGCGCCCCCGGCTCGATGAACGTGCCGCGCCGCCGGTGCCGGCTGATCAGCCCCTCGCCCTCCAGCTCCTTGAGCGCCTGGCGCATCGTCAGCACGCTGACACCGTAGTGCTCGGCGAGCTGCTCCTCGGTCGGCAGCCGCAGCGAGGCGTCCGGGGTGCGGCCCAGTATGGAGGCGCGCAAGGACTGGGACACCTGGTACCAGAGGGGCAACTTCCGGTTCAGGACCAGTGAGTCGGGGGCGAAGGCGGTCACGGGTGGTTCTCCGTACGGCTGGTACGTCGGCGTGGCGAGGTCGTGCGTATGTTAGGCGCGGAAGTGGCGTTCGAGACCCTGCCATACGTCGTCGTAGCGCCGCTGGAGGTGCTCGGCGCCGGCGGCCTGGGGGGTGGCGGTGATCGGCCAGCGGGTCTCGAACATGAAGGCCAGGCCGTCGTCGATCTTCTGCGGCTTCAGCTCGGCGGCGCTCGCCTTGTCGAACGTCTCCCGGTCGGGCCCGTGCGCGGACATCATGTTGTGCAGCGAGCCGCCGCCGGGGACGAAACCCTCGGCCTTGGCGTCGTAGGCGCCCTCGATCAGGCCCATGTACTCGCTCATCACGTTGCGGTGGAAGTACGGCGGACGGAAGGTGTCCTCGCCGACCAGCCAGCGCGGGGCGAACACCACGAAGTCCACGCCCGCCAGCCCCGGGGTGTCGGAGGGCGAGGTCAGCACCGTGAAGATCGACGGGTCGGGGTGGTCGTAGCTGATGGAACCGATGACGTTGAAGCGGCGCAGGTCGTAGACGTACGGGACGTGCGTGCCGTGCCAGGCGACCACGTCGAGCGGGGAGTGGTCGTAGGTCGCCGACCAGAGGTTGCCGCAGAACTTGTTGACGACCTCGGTCGGACGCTCGGCGTCCTCGTACGCGGCGACCGGCGCCCGGAAGTCGCGGGCGGCGGCGAGGCCGTTGGCGCCGATCGGCCCCAGGTTCGGCAGCTCGAAGGGCTGACCGTAGTTCTCGCAGACGTAGCCGCGCGCGTCCGCGTCGAGGAGCTCCACGCGGAAGCGGACCCCGCGCGGGATCAGCGCCATCTCACCGGGACCGGCGCTGAGCAGGCCGAACTCGGTGCGCAGCAGCAGGCCGCCGCGCTCCGGGACGATCAACAGCTCGCCGTCGGAGTCGCTGAACACGCGGTCGGTCATGGAGGCGTTGGCGGAGTAGAGGTGGATGGCCATGCCGGTGCGCTGCGTGGCGTCGCCGTTGCCGCCCAGCGTCCACAGACCGGCCAGGAAGTCGGTGCCGGGGGCCGGGTCGGGCAGCGGGTTCCAGCGCAGCCGGTTGGGGTCCGGGACGGACTCGGTGAAGGGCGCGCTGCGCAGGGCACCGTTGTCGACGCGGGTGAAGGCCGGGTGCGCGGCCGACGGGCGGATCCGGTAGAGCCAGGAGCGGCGGTTGTGGGTACGCGGCTCGGTGAAGGCGCTGCCGCTGAGCTGCTCGGCGTAGAGGCCGAGGGGGGCGCGCTGGGGCGAGTTCCGACCGTGCGGGAGTGCGCCGGGCACCGCCTCCGAGCTGTGCTCGTTGCCGAAGCCGGTGAGGTACTCCAGCGCCTCCGCCGTCTTCCTGGCCTGCTCAGTCATGGGCTGCTCCCGCTCCGTAGAAGGAATCCTATGGTTGACAGTAGGATTCCGTGGCCCGCACGTCAACGGCGGCCCGTGGCCACCCGGCCGATTCGGGCCCCGTATCGCGTGCGCGAGGCGGGGGCGCGGATTCGTGCGCGAGGGGCTCACAAAAGATGAACATTGCTCTACTCTCACGCGCATGTCGTGGACCCGCAGGTTCCCTGCCCTGCCGGCGGCGCTCCTCGCCGCCCTCCTCGCGTTCCTGTCCCTCCTCGCGAGCGCGCCCGTCGCCCACGCGCACGAGGAGCGCCCCGTCGCCCTGCCCGACGGCACCGGATCCGTACCGCGCCACCGCGCGACCGAGCCCGACCTGATCGTCTGCAAAACCGACAGACCCGCCTTCGAACGCCGCGTATCCGCCTTCCCCGAGGAGCTCAGGCAGCGCAACCTCGCCCTCTACGAGCGCTGCGAGAAGAGCGGCTACCGCCACCTCCAGGAAGCCGTCGACGCCGTCGACCGACCCGGGATGAACATCGCGATCCTCCCCGGCCTCTACGAGGAGGAGCCCTCCCTGCCCCCGCCGACGGGGGAGTGCGCCGCGCTCAAGGCCCCCAACTCCTCGCTGGGCTACCAGATCCTGTCCTACGAACAACAGGTCGCCTGCCGCCACAACCAGAACCTCGTCGCGATCCTCGGCAAGACCGACCTCCAGATCGAGGGCACCGGCGCCTCACGCCTCGACGTCGTCATCGACGCCAAGTACCAGAAGCTGAACGCCCTGCGCGCCGACCGCTCCAACGGCATCTACTTCCGCAACTTCACCGCGCAGCGCACCACCTTCAACGCGCTGTACATCCTGGCGGCCGACGGCTTCGTCATCGACGACGTCCTGACCCGCTGGAACGACGAGTACGGCTTCCTCACCTTCGCCGGCGATCACGGCCTCTACAAGAACTGCGAGTCCTACGGCAACGGGGACTCCGGCATCTACCCCGGCAGCGCCTCCAACATCAACGACGGGCGCGGCTACAACGTGCCCCGCTACGCCATCGAGATCACCGGCTGCCGCAGCCACCACAACATGGTCGGCTACTCCGGCACGGCCGGCGACTCGGTGTGGGTGCACGACAACGAGTTCGACCAGAACATGGGCGGCGCCTCCATGGACAGCGCCTTCCCCGGACACCCCGGACTCCCGCAGAACCACGCCCGGTTCGAGCGGAACCTGATCCACGACAACAACCAGGACTACTACCGCCACGTCGCCGACGGCACCTGCGCCAAACCGCCCGTGGAACGCGGCTACGAGCAGGGCGTCGTCTGCCCCCAGATCTCCATGCCGCCGGGCACCGGCATCATCACCGCCGGCGGCAACTGGAACCTCTACGAGGACAACTGGGTCTACGGGCACCGGCGCGCCGGCTTCTACCTGAGCGCGGTACCCGCCTTCATCCGGGGCGAGGAACGGTGGTCGAAGCAGGCCGACACCTCGCACCACAACCGCTACGCGGGCAACGTCCTCGGCAAGGACCGCTCGGGGGCCTCGCGACCCAACGGGGCCGACGTGTGGTGGGACGGGCAGGGCAGGGGCAACTGCTGGCAGGACGGCCCCGACGGCTCCAGCCCCGGCACGCTGCCGCAGTGCGGGGACGCGCGCGGCGCGGTAAGCGGGGCCTCCGCCCGGCTGATCGGCGAACCGGTCAAGCTGACGCAGCTGCTGGTCTGCGCCGACTACAACGTGCAGGCGCGCAGGCTCCCGGCCGGCTGTGACTGGTACGGGGCCCGGGGCCTGGAACGCGTCGAGACGCAGCTCGCGCTGGCGGTGGCGGCGGTGCTGGCCCTGGTCGGCGGGGTCCTGTGGTGGCGCCGGCTGCGGGGCTCGCGCCTGGGCACGGTGGCCTCCCTGCTCGGCCTGGCCGGGCTGGCCCTGGACGTCGCCGGCTCCACCATGCCGCTCATGAACACCCCCGTCCCGGCGCTGGCCCTGCTGCTGCTCGGGCTGTGGTGGACCGGTGTCGGGCTCGCCCTGCGTCCGGGGCGGCCGTGGTTGGCCCGTCTCACCCTGCTGCTGGGGGCGTTGACCATGCTGGACGCCTTCGACAAGGCCGTCCTGATGGTCCCCTGGATTCCGCTGAGCCCCGCCTGGATGCGGGCCCTGCTCGCGGTGGTGTGGGTGCTGTGGGCGGTGGTCGCAGCGGCCCGCCCGGACGCGGGCACGCCGGCCCGCCCCGCCGGCCCGGGTGACGGCCCGACGGGCGCCCCACCCCGCCCCGTCCCCACCCCGGCCGCCGGGGCGCCGGACCACCACCGGAGGCGAGCGGTGACCCTCCCGCGCAGGGCGGCGTCCGGTGCGACGCGTGCCGCCGCCCGCCCTCCCGGGCCCGCGCCCACCGCGCCGGACCTCCGGTACGGCGGCCATGGTGGCGCTCCTGCTGCTGCTCACGGGCGCCGCCGCCGCCGGCTGCGGCGGCCGCGCCACCACCCACCACAAACCCGGCACCACGCACGAGCAGGCCTCCGGCAGCGTGGGCACCCTGCTGGACACGCGGGACGGCGGCGGCCACCGCCTGCGCGAGGTACCGGCCAAGGGCGCGCCGGAGGTGACGCTCACCGCCCGCCCCGACTCCGAGGACGGCTGGAACCTCCACCTGGCCGTGGCGCACTTCGGCTTCACCCCCGACAGCGTCGGCGGCGCCGCCCTGCCGGGCGCGGGCCACGCCCACCTCGAACTCGACGGCCACAAGCTGGCCCGCCTGTACGGTCCCTGGTACCACCTCCCGGCGGACCGGGTCCCCGAGGGCGCGCACACCCTGACCGTCCGCCTCTACGCGGACGACCACACCGCCTGGGCCGTGGCCGGCAAACCCGTCGAGGCGTCCGTCCAGGTGACCGCGGGCCCCCCGGGCCAGGCCGCCCACAGTCACCCGGCCACCACCCCGACCGGCACCCCCGCACCCCCCGAAGCCGCGGGCCCCCAGAGCCCACAGCCCGCGGACCGGACCGTCACCATCGCCGTCCGGGACGGCAAGGTGACCCCCGCCCCGACCCGCACCGAGGTCAAGCGCGGCGCGCGGATCGCCCTGCGCGTCACCAGCGACCGCGCCGACACCCTGCACGTCCACGGCTACGACAAGGAACTCGCCCTGCCCGCGGGGCAGGAGGCCACCCTGCTCCTGACCGCCGACCGCGTGGGCCTCTTCGAGGTCGAGACCCACGACTCCGACCTCGTCCTGACCCAACTCCTCGTCCGATGACCCCCTTCCTCCCGGCGGCGATCTCGCCCCACGCCCACGCCCAGGCCGGTGCCTCTGTCCCAGCCCCTGTCCCGCCCGTGGCCGTCCCCACGCCCGTGCCCGGGGCGGGGACGGGGTTCGGCCAGGGCGTGGTCCTTCACCCGGCCGACCCGTCGACCCTCCTCGCGCACGGGATCGGCTCCTCGCACGACCTGCCGATCTCCCCCTTCTACGCCTTCGCCGGCGCCTTCACCGCGCTCTTCGTCTCCTTCCTGGCCCTCGGCCTGCTCTGGTCCGCCTCCCGCTTCCGCGGCGACCGCTCGGGACTCGCCCTGCCCGCCGGGATCCAGCGGGTGGCCGACGCGCCGGCCACCCGCACCACCCTGCGCGGACTGGGTCTCGCCGCAGCCCTCGCCGTACTCCTCCACCTCCTCCTCGGTCCCGACGACCCCGCCCGCAACCCCGCTCCCGGAGCCGTCTACGTCCTGCTGTGGGTCGGACTCGTACCCGCCTCCCTTCTCCTCGGCCCCGTCTGGCGCCTCCTCAACCCCCTGCGCTCCCTGCACCGCCTCCTCGCCCGCCTGCGCGGCCGACCGCCCGGGTCCGGCCGCCCGCTGCCGCCCCGCCTGGGCCGATGGCCCGCCGCCGCAGGCCTGTTCGGCTTCACCTGGCTCGAACTCGTCGCTCCCGATCCCGCGTCCACCACCACCCTCCTGTTCGCACTCGCCTGTTACGCCACCGTCCACCTGCTGCTCGCCGCCCGCTTCGGCGAGAACTGGTTCGCCGACGCCGACGCCTTCGAGGTCTACTCCGACCTCCTGGCCGGACTCTCCCCCCTCGGCCGCCGCAACGACGGCCGCCTGGTCCTGCGCAACCCCTTCCACGGACTCGACGCGACACCCGAGCGGCCCGGACTCGTCGCCACCGTCTGCGTCCTCCTCGGTTCCACCGCCTACGACGGCTACTCGGACAACCCCTCCTGGATCAACGCCCTTCAGACCTCCCCCCTCGGCCGCACCCCCACGGCCACCCTCGGACTGCTCGCTTCCATCGCCCTCGTCGCCACCCTGTACTGCCTGTGCGCGGCGGCCACCCGCCTCGTCAGCGGCCCGCACCCCCGCCCGCTGACGGCCTTCGCGCACTCACTCGTGCCGATCGCCCTCGGCTATCTCGTCGCCCATTACTTCTCCCTCCTGGTGACCGAAGGACCACGCACAGTGAGCATGGCATGGGGCACTGACAACGGCCCCGATCCCGGTCCTCCCTTGGGTTCCGGCGCTCTCGCCGCGCTTCAGGTCATCGCCGTCGTCAGTGGTCACGTACTCGGTGTGATCGCCGCGCACGACCGCTCCGTCCGTCTGTTCGCGCCCGCCAAGGCCGTCGCCGGACAGCTCCCCCTGCTCGCGCTGATGATCACGTACACGGTCGGCGGCCTCACCCTCCTGCTGAACTGACCGCCCCCACCCGCCGGCCCACCAGGAGCGGCATGATGGACCCCGTGCCTCCCGCCCACCCCCTGCGCCGGACCCCCGTTCAGCAACGCAGCGCCGACCGCCTCGCCCGCATCCTCGACGCCTGCGCCGAACTCCTCGACGAGACCGGCTACGAGAACCTCAGCACCCGCGCCGTCGCCGTGCGCGCCGGAGTCCCCATCGGGTCCGTCTACCGCTTCTTCGGGAACAAGCGCGCCATGGCCGTCGCCCTGGCCCACCGCAACCTCGACCGCTACGCCGACGGCATCCAGCGGCGGCTCGCCCTCCTTCCGGCCACGCACTGGCAGCCCGTCGTGGACGCCGTATTGGACGAGTACCTGGCGATGAAGCGCAGCGTCCCGGGCTTCGCGCTCGTCGACTTCGGCGTGCCCGCGCCGCCGGCCGACGGGCCGGCCTCCGACCCCAACCACCTGGTCGCCGAGCGACTGACCGAACTGCTCTGCGCCCACCTGGGCCTGACGCCCGACGCCACCCTGGCGCGGGCCGTGCTGGTCGCCGTGGAGGCGACCGACGCGCTCGTCCAACTGGCCTTCCGGGCCGACCCCGCCGGGGACCCCGACATCGTCGGCGAGACCCGGGCCATGATGCGGGCCTACCTGGCCCGCGTCCTGGACTGACCGATCGCCGTCCCCGGCCCATGGCCAACGGTCCGACAAGACCCTCCCCATCCTCCCGACTGGTCGGTATGCTCGGCCCGGCGAGCCGCCGACCGTCGTACCGGGAGGGCCCATGCCCCGCACCGCCCCGCGCATCTGCCCCCTCTGCGAAGCCACATGCGGCCTCACCCTCACCATCGACGGCGCCACCGTCACCGGTGCCCGGGGCGACCGCGACGACCTCTTCAGTCGCGGCTTCATCTGCCCCAAGGGCGCCGCCTTCGGAGCCCTGGACTCCGACCCCGACCGGCTCCGCACCCCCCTCGTCCGGCGCGCCGGCGAACTGCGCGAAGCCACCTGGGAGGAGGCCTACGCGGCCATCGCCGCCGCCGTCCCCGCCCTCGTACGCGACCACGGCCCCCAATCCGTCGCCGTCGTCCTCGGCAACCCCAACGTCCACACCATGGCCGGCGCCCTCTACCCGCCGCTGCTCATCGGCGCCCTCGGCACCCGCAACCTGTACTCGGCCAGCACCCTCGACCAGATGCCGAAGCACGTCTCCAGCGGACTCCTCTTCGGCGACCCCTTCGCCATCCCCGTGCCCGACCTCGACCGCACCGACTTCCTGCTGCTCCTCGGGGCCAATCCGGTCGACTCCAACGGCTCCCTGTGCACCGCCCCCGACTTCCCCCGCCGGCTCAAGGCCCTGCGGGCCCGGGGCGGCACGCTGGTCGTCGTCGACCCGCGCCGTACGCGCACGGCGGCCCTCGCCGACCGGCACCTCGCGCCGCGCCCCGGAAGCGACGCCCTGCTCCTGGCCGCGCTCGCGCACACCCTGCTGGCGGAGAAGCTCGAAGCCCCCGGAGCGCTCACGGAACACCTCGACGGGCTCGGGGCACTCGCCGACGCCCTCGCCCGTTTCACCCCCGAGGCCGTTGCCCCCGCCTGCGACCTCCCGGCCGACGAAATCCGTGGCCTCGCCCGCGCGTTGGCGGCCGCGCCCACCGCCGCCGTCTACGGGCGGATCGGCAGCTGCACCGTCGAACACGGGACGCTCGCCAGTTGGCTCGTCGACGTCCTGAACATCCTCACCGGGAACCTCGACCGACCCGGCGGAGTCCTCTTCCCGCTGCCCGCGACCGGCCCGCGGCCCCGCCCCGCCGGCCCGGGGAAGGGCTTCGCGCTCGGCCGGTGGCACAGCCGCGTCAGCGGCCATCCCGAAGCCAAGAGCGAACTGCCCCTCGCGGCCCTGGCCGAGGAGATCGACACCCCGGGAGAGGGGCGCGTCCGAGCCCTGATCGCCATCGCCGCCAACCCCGTCCTGTCCGCCCCCGACGGGCGACGGCTCGACGCCGCCCTCGCCGGCCTCGACTTCATGGTCAGCGTCGACCCGTACCTCAACGAGACCTCCCGCCACGCCCACGTCGTGCTGCCGCCGCCCCCGCCGTCCCGCAGCGCCCACCACGACTTCGCCCTCAACGGCTTCGCCATCCGCAACCAGGTCCGCTACACCCGCGCCGCCATCCCCCTGGAACCGGACCGGCTGGACGAGTGCGAGATCCACGCCCGTCTCGTCCTCGCCGTCTCCGGCCGGTACGGCGACGTCGACACGTCCGCCGTCGACGCGTCGGCCATCAGGAACACGCTGGCCAAGGAGACCGCCGACCCCCGATCGCCGCTGCACGGCGAGGACCCGGACCGACTCGCCGGCCTCCTCAGCGGAGCGAGCGGCCCGGAGCGCCGGCTCGACCTCATGCTCCGACTCGGCCCCTACGGCGACCTGTTCGGCGCCGCCGACGCGCCGCCCCAGGCCGGGCTGAACCTGGAGCGGCTCCTCGCCCACCCGCACGGGATCGACCTGGGCCCGCTGCGGCCCCGGCTACCGGGCGTGCTGAAGACCCGCAGCGGCAGGATCGAGCTGCTCCCGAACCCGATCGCGGCCGAACTCCCCGGGCTGCGCGCGGCGATCGCCGGCCGCCCCGCCGCCCTGGTGCTCGTGGGCCGCCGCCACCTGCGGTCCAACAACAGCTGGATGCACAACGTCCCGGCCCTCGTCGGAGGTTCCAACCGCTGCACCCTCCAGGTCCACCCACAGGACGCGGACCGGCTCGGCCTCACCGACGGCGGGCGGGCCCGGATCAGTTCCGACGGCGGCAGCCTGGACGTGCCCGTGGAGGTCACCGACGCCGTCCGCACCGGAGTGGTGAGCCTGCCGCACGGCTGGGGCCACGACCGCGAGGGCACCCGCCTCACGGTGGCCGGCGCCGCGCCCGGGGTCAACGTGAACCAGCTCCTCGACGGCACCCGCCTCGACCGCCTCTCCGGCACCGCCGTGCTCAACGGCTTCCCCGTCACCCTCGCGCCCCTGCCCTGAGCTGGGGTTTTGCTCGTATTGCTCACGCCCGAACGTCTTGTTGGCCCCGGGAGGCGACCCCTACGTTCCCTGCATGCTGACCTTCCTCGGCTTCGCCATGATCGCGACCTTCCTGGTGCTGATCATGCTGAAGAAAATGTCGCCCATCGCGGCGCTCGTCCTCATTCCCGCGCTCTTCTGCGTGTTCGCCGGAAAGGGCGCGCACCTGGGGGACTACGTCATCGACGGCGTCGGCAAGCTCGCCCCGACCGCCGCCATGCTGATGTTCGCCATCGTCTACTTCGGCGTGATGATCGACGTCGGCCTGTTCGACCCGATCGTCCGGGGCATCCTGCGCTTCTGCAAGGCCGACCCGATGCGGGTCGTCGTCGGTACGGCGGTCCTCGCCGCGATCGTCTCGCTCGACGGGGACGGCTCGACCACCTTCATGATCACCGTGTCGGCGATGTACCCGCTCTACAAGCGGCTCGGCCTGAGCCTGGTCGTCATGACCGGCGTCGCCGCGACCGCCAACGGCGTCATGAACACCCTGCCGTGGGGCGGCCCCACGGCCCGCGCCGCCACCGCCCTCAAGCTGGACGCGGGTGACATCTTCGTCCCGATGATCCCCGCTCTCGCCGTCGGCCTGCTCTGCGTCTTCGTCCTCGCCTACGTCCTGGGCCTCCGCGAGCGCCGCCGGGTCGGAGCGCTGGTGATGCCGGGCGAGGAGATCGCCGAGGACATCACCGAGGGCATCACCGCAGAGACCCTGGTCGCGACCGGCGCGGGCAAGGGCGCGGGTGTGGGCGCCGGCGCCGGGGCGCGCGCCGTCGGGTCCGCCACCGGGGGCGCGGGTCCCCGTACCGGAGTGGGGGAAGGTGACGGCGACACCGTGGCCGCGGCCGACGGCACCGACGGATTCCAGGGCCTGGACCCCCACCGGTCGACCCTGCGCCCCCGCCTCTACTGGTTCAACGCGGGCCTCACCGTCGCGCTCCTCACCGCGATGATCATGGAGCTGCTGCCGATCCCGGTGCTGTTCCTGCTGGGCGCCGCCCTCGCCCTCACCGTGAACTTCCCCCACATGCCCGACCAGAAGGCCCGCATCGCCGCCCACGCCGACAACGTCCTCAACGTCGCCGGCATGGTCTTCGCCGCGGCCGTCTTCACCGGTGTCCTCAGCGGCACCGGCATGGTCAAGAGCATGGCCGACTGGCTGGTCGGGGCCATCCCCGACGGCATGGGCCCGCACATGGCCCTCGTGACCGGCCTGCTCAGCCTGCCGCTCACCTACTTCATGTCGAACGACGGCTTCTACTTCGGCGTCCTGCCCGTCCTCGCCGAAGCGGGCGCCGCCCACGGCGTCTCCCCGCTGGAGATCGCCCGCGCCTCGCTCGTCGGGCAGGCCCTGCACATGTCGAGCCCGCTGGTTCCGGCCGTCTACGTGCTCGTCGGCATGGCGAAGGTGGAGTTCGGCGACCACACCCGGTTCACCGTGAAGTGGGCGGCCCTCACGTCCCTCGTCGTCCTCGGGGCGGGGATGCTTTTCGGCATCATCTGAGCCGCCGGCCCCCTGGCGGGCCGGAAACTACCGGCGCTAGTTTGTAGGGTGTCGGCGACGGTCAGGTCTACGCGCTCGTGCGGCTCGGGAGGAATGCCATGAAGGCACACGACGGGATGTACATCGACGGGGAATGGCGCCCCGCCGCCGGTTCCGACCGGATCGAGGTCGTCAACCCGGCCGACGAACAGGTCGTCGCCTCGGTCCCGGCCGGCACGGCCGAGGACGTGGACGCGGCCGTACGGGCGGCCCGTGCGGCCTTCCCGGCCTGGGCGGCCACGGCTCCGGCCGACCGCGCCGCCCTGATCGGCGCCCTGCGCGACAGGCTCGTCGCCCGGAGGAGCGAGATCGCCGAGACCGTCACCGCCGAACTCGGCTCGCCCCTGGGCTTCGCCGACGCCGTGCACGTCGGCTCGCCGATCGCGGTGGCCGCCTCCTACGCCGAACTCGGTGCCTCCTACGCCTTCGAGGAGCGCATCGGCAACTCCACGGTGCTGCTGGAGCCGGTCGGCGTCGTCGGGGCCATCACCCCCTGGAACTATCCGCTGCACCAGGTCGTTGCCAAGGTGGCGCCCGCTCTCGCCGCCGGCTGCACCGTCGTCCTCAAGCCCGCCGAGGACACCCCGCTGACCGCACAGCTCTTCGCCGAAGCCGTGCACGAGGCGGGCATCCCCGCCGGCGTCTTCAACCTCGTGACCGGCACCGGCCCGGTCGCCGGCCAGGCGCTGGCCGAACACGAGGGAGTCGACCTCGTCTCCTTCACCGGCTCGACCGCCGTCGGCCGGAAGATCGGCGCCATCGCCGGCGCCGCCGTCAAGCGCGTCGCCCTCGAACTGGGCGGCAAGTCGGCGAACGTCATCCTGCCCGGGGCCGATCTGGCCAAGGCCGTTGCGGTGGGCGTCGGACACGTCATGAACAACACCGGCCAGAGCTGCAACGCGCTCACCCGGATGCTCGTCCACCGGGACCAGTACGAGGAGGCCGTCGCCCTGGCGGCCGCCGCCGTCGCCAAGTACCCCGTCGGCGACCCCCTCGCCCCCGACACCCGCCTCGGCCCCGTCGTCAACGCCACCCAGCGCGACCGGGTGCGCGCGTACATCGACCGGGGAGTCGAGGAGGGCGCGCGCCTCGTCGTGGGCGGCCCCGAAGCCCCCCGGGAGCGGGGGTACTTCGTCGCGCCCACCGTCTTCGCCGACGTCACCCCCGACATGACCATCGCCCAGGAGGAGATCTTCGGTCCGGTCCTGGCGATCCTGCCCTACGCGGACGAGGACGACGCCCTGCGCATCGCCAACGGCACCGTCTACGGCCTCGGCGGCGCGGTCTGGGCGGCCGACGAGGAGACGGCGGTCGCCTTCGCGCGCCGTATGGACACCGGCCAGGTGGACATCAACGGAGGCCGCTTCAACGTGCTCGCGCCCTTCGGTGGCTACAAGCAGTCGGGCGTCGGCCGCGAGCTGGGCCCGCACGGCCTGGGGGAGTACCTCCAGACCAAGTCCCTCCAGTTCTGACCCCGGCCCGCCCCGCCCCCGCCCGCCCCGCCCCCGCCCCTTGCGGCCGGCCGCCGGCCGGCCCCGAGATCCCGTACCCCCGGAATAGACTACGGAGAGACGACGACCATGGTCCGCGCCGCCATCCTGCCCGCCGTCGGAGCCCCGCTGGAGATACGGGAGATCGTGCTGCCAGAGCCCGGCCCCGGCCAGGTCCGGGTGCGGCTCACCGCAGCCGGCGTCTGCCACTCCGACCTCTCCCTCACCAACGGCACCATGCGCGTGCCCGTCCCCGCCGTCCTCGGACACGAGGGCGCGGGGACGGTCCTCGCCGTCGGTGAGGGCGTCACGCACGTCGCCCCGGGCGACGCCGTGGTCCTCAACTGGGCCCCCTCGTGCGGAGCGTGCCACCACTGCCTGATCGGCGAGGTCTGGCTCTGCGCCGAAGCGCTGACGGGCGTCGGCGCCGTCTACGCCCACGACGCGGACGGCACCCCGCTCCACCCCGGGCTCAACGTCGCCGCCTTCGCCGAGGAGACCGTCGTCGCGGCGCGCTGCGTCCTGCCCGCGCCCGCCGGGATCCCGCCGGTCGAGGCCGCCCTCCTCGGCTGCGCCGTCCTCACCGGATACGGCGCCGTCCGCCACAGCGCGCAGGTCCGTCCCGGCGAATCGGTGGCGGTCTTCGGCGTCGGCGGGGTCGGGCTGGCCGCGCTCCAGGCGGCCCGGATCGCCGAGGCGGGGCCGATCGTCGCCGTGGACGTCTCCCCGGCCAAGGAGGAACTGGCCCGCGCGGCCGGCGCCACGGACTTCGTCCTCGCCTCCGACGCCACCCCCCGGCAGATCCGCGCCCTCACCGCCGGACAGGGCGTCGACGTGGCCGTCGAATGCGTCGGCCGGACGGAAACCATCCGCGGAGCCTGGGAGTCCACCCGCCGGGGCGGGCGCACCACCGTCGTCGGCATCGGCGGCAAGGACCAGCGGGTCTCCTTCCACGCGCTGGAGATCTTCCACTTCGCCCGCACCCTCACCGGTTGCGTCTACGGCAACAGCGACCCCGCCCGCGACCTGCCGGTGATCGCCGAACACGTCCGCGCCGGCCGCCTCGACCTCGCCTCGATGGTCACCGACCGCATCACCCTCGACGGCATACCGGCCGCCTTCGACGCGATGCTCGCAGGCAAGGGCGGACGCTCCCTGATCGTCTTCTGACGCCGGTCGTCCTCCGCACCACCTCCCGACGGCGCGTAGGACGGGACGCCCGCCCCCGTCCTACCGGGGCAGCGCCGCGAACTGGAGGGCGAGCCCGTCCAGCAGCGCCGTCAGGCCCGTCTCGAAGGCGCCCTCGTCCACCTCGCGCCGCCGCTCCGCCAGCAGATGGGCCTGCCCCAGGTGCGGGTAGTCGGCCGGGTCGTAGGCGCTCTCGTCGTCCACGAACCCCTCGGCGAAGGACCCCACCGCCGAGCCCAGGATGAAGTACCGCATCAGGGCGCCGATGCGCGTCGCGTGCGCCGCCGGCCAGCCCGCCCGCGTCATCGCCCCGAACACCGCGTCGGCCACCCGCAGTCCGGCCGGCCGCCGCCCCGGCCCCCGGGCCAGCACCGGGACGATGTTCGGATGGTCCGCCAGGGCGGCCCGGTACGAGTGCGCCCAGTCGCGCAGCGCCTCCCGCCAGTCCCGGCCGTCCCCGACCTCGAACATCGACAGGTCGACCCGCGCGCTCACCGCGTCCGCCACCGCCTCCAGAATCGCGTCCTTCGTCCGGAAGTGGTTGTACAGGGAGGGCCCGCTGACCCCGAGCGCTGCCGCCAGCCGCCGCGTCGACACGGCCTCCAACCCCTCCGCGTCCACCAGCGCGCCCGCCGTCTCGACGATGCGGTCGCGGCTGAGGAGGGGCTTGCGCGGTCTGGCCATGCGCCACATAGTAGGGCCTGCCCGCCATAAACTACCGGTGCTAGTTAAAGCCCCGGACCGAGCCCGGAGGGACCCCGTGAACCTGGAGCTCAGCGAGGAGCAGGACGCCGTCCGCCGGCTCGCCCGCGCGTTCGGCGACCGCGAGATCGCCCCGTACGCCGCCGCCTGGGACCGGGCCGAGAGCGTCGACCGGTCCATCGTGAAGAAGCTCGGCGACCTCGGCTTCCTCGGGCTCACCGTCCCCGAGGAGTACGGCGGCTCCGGCGGCGACCACCTGTCCTACGTCCTCGTCACCGAGGAACTCGGTCGCGCCGACTCCGCCGTGCGCGGCATCGTCTCCGTCTCCCTCGGCCTGGTCGCCAAGACGCTCGCCGCGTGGGGGAGCGAGGAGCAGAAGCGCGCCTGGCTGCCCCGCCTGTGCTCCGGCGAGGCGCTGGGCTGCTTCGGGCTGACCGAGCCCGGTACCGGCTCGGACGCGGCCGCCCTCACCACGCGCGCCGCACGCGAGGGGGGCGCGTACGTCATCAGCGGCAGCAAGATGTTCATCACCAACGGCACCTGGGCCGACGTCGTCCTGCTCTTCGCCCGCACGAACGACACGCCGGGCCACCGAGGGATCTCCGCCTTCCTCGTCCCCGCCGACAGCCCCGGCCTGACCCGCCGCGAGATCCACGGCAAGCTCGGCCTGCGCGGCCAGGCCACCGCCGAACTCGCCCTGGACGCCGTACGCGTACCGGCCTCGGCGATGCTCGGACCGGAGGGCAAGGGCTTCTCCGTCGCCATGTCGGCGCTGGCCAAGGGGCGGATGTCGGTGGCGGCCGGCTGTGTCGGCATCGCGCAGGCGGCGCTGGACGCGGCGGTCTCGTACGCCGCGCGGCGCGAGCAGTTCGGCAAGCCGATCGCCCACCACCAGCTCGTCCAGGAGCTCATCGCCGACATCTCCGTCGACGTGGACGCGGCCCGCCTGCTGACCTGGCGCGTCGCCGACCTCATCGACCGCGGGCGGCCCTTCGCCACCGAGGCCTCCACCGCCAAGCTCTTCGCCTCCGAGGCCGCCGTGCGCGCCGCGAGCAACGCCCTCCAGGTGCACGGCGGATACGGCTACGTCGACGAGTACCCGGCCGGCAAGCTGCTGCGCGACGCCCGCGTGATGACCCTCTACGAGGGCACCAGCCAGGTCCAGAAGCTGCTGATCGGGCGCGCCCGTACGGGAGTCTCGGCCTTCTGAGCGCCCACCGGACGTCGGCGCGGTCCGGGCAACCGGCTGAGTACGGAGGTGAGTACGCGCACCCATGCGCGCGCGGCGCCCCGCCCCCACGCTGGAGCCATGAACGAGACACCGGTCAAGCAGCAGAACACGGGGGCGTACTACGGCCAGGCCGTCGCCTCCTTCGGCATCGCCCTCGGCGCGGTGTCCCTGGGGATCTACAACCTGGACGCCGACGCCTGGGTGCGGGCCTTCCTCGGCATCGCCGTCCTGTACCTGACGACCTCGGCCTTCACCCTCGCCAAGGTGATCCGCGACCGCCAAGAGGTCACCCAGATCGTCTCCCGGGTCGACCAGGCACGGATGGAGAAGCTGATGACGGAGTACGACCCCTTCGCCGCGACACGCAAGCAGCCGGGGCGTGATCGTGATCGTGATCCACAAGACACGGCCTAAGCGCTTGCTCACCCTCGGGTAGGGTGTTCCTTTCCCACAGGGTTCCTACACCGCGAAGAGGGTGAGCGAGCGATGGAGAGCGCGGCGCAGACCGGCGGCTACCAGCCGTGGTCGGAGGTCACCCCCGACGCCGCGCGGCGGCTGCTCGTCGCCGCGGTCGAGGCGTTCGCCGAGCGCGGCTACCACGCGACCACCACACGTGACATCGCCGGTCGCGCCGGCATGAGCCCGGCCGCCCTCTACATCCACTACAAGACGAAGGAAGAGCTCCTCCACCGGATCAGCCGCATCGGGCACGACAAGGCCCTGGAGATCCTGGAGACCGCCGCCGACGGCCCCGGCAGCGCCGCCGAGCGCCTCGACGAGGCCGTACGGTCCTTCGTGCGCTGGCACGCCGGGCACCACACCACCGCGCGCGTGGTCCAGTACGAGCTCGACGCCCTCGGCCACGAGCACCGCACCGAGATCGTCGCGCTGCGCCGACAGAGCGACGCCGCCGTGCGCCGGATCCTCTCCGACGGCGTGCGGGCCGGCGAGTTCGACGTCCCCGACGTGCCGGGCACCACCCTCGCCGTACTGTCGCTGTGCATCGACGTGGCCCGCTGGTTCAACGCCTCCGGACACCGCACGCCCGACGAGGTCGGCGCGCTCTACTCCGACCTCGTCCTGCGCATGGTGGCCGCGCGACCGGGCTCCGGCCCCGGTCCCGACGGCGGTCAGAAGTAGTAGCGCGACACCGACTCCGCCACGCAGACCGGCTTCTCGCCGCCCTCGCGCTCGACCGTCACGGTCGCCGCGACCTGCACCCCGCCGCCCGCCTCGGTGACCGACGTGATCACCGCGGTGGCCCGCAACCGCGAGCCGACCGGCACCGGCGCCGGGAAACGGACCTTGTCCACCCCGTAGTTGATGCCCATCCGCATGCCCTCGACCCGCATGATCCGCGGCACCAGGCTGGGCAGCAGTGACAGCGTCAGATAGCCGTGCGCGATGGTGGAACCGAAGGGCCCGTCCGCCGCCCGCTCCGGGTCCACGTGGATCCACTGGTGGTCGCCGGTCGCGTCCGCGAAGAGGTCGATGCGCTTCTGGTCCACCTCCAGCCATTCGCTGGGGCCGAGCGGATCGCCGATACCGGCGCGCAGCTCCTCGGCGGAGGTGAAGATCCTCGGTTCGGCCATGCCCTGCCCCTGTCTTCCCACGGCTCCTGCGACGGACGCGCTCCAGAGTGGCGAATAAGCGCTTGCTCAGCATGCTGGGGTCCGTATGTGTATGTCAACGGACGCCCGGCTACGCTCGGTCGTGTGCCGCAGATTCCTGAAAAAGTCCACGAACTCACCGTCGGTCAGCTGTCCGCCCGCAGTGGAGCGGCCGTCTCGGCGCTCCACTTCTACGAGACGAAGGGCCTGATCAGCAGCCGACGCACCTCCGGCAACCAGCGGCGCTACACCCGTGACACGCTGCGCCGGGTCGCCTTCGTCCGGGCGGCGCAGCGCGTGGGCATCCCGCTCTCCAGCATCAGGGACGCCCTCGCCCAACTGCCGGAGGAGCGCACCCCGACCAAGGAGGACTGGGCGCTCCTGTCCGAGAACTGGCGGACCGAGCTCGACCAGCGGATCAACCAACTCGGCCGCCTGCGCGACCACTTGACCGACTGCATCGGCTGCGGCTGCCTCTCCCTGGAGAACTGCGCCCTGTCCAACCCCGACGACGTCTTCGGCGAACGCCTCACCGGCTCCCGGCTGTCGTCCTAGGTCGCGCCCGAGCCCGCGCCCGCCCGGCGTATCTCCTCGCGGGCCGCCGCGACCAGTTCCGCGTTGGAGCGGGCGGGCGCTCCGTCCGGCAGCCGCAGCACATCCCCTACGCCGATCCGCGCATCGGCGCCGCACCGCGCGGCCAGCCGCAGCGTCGGCCACGCGGCGCCCTCCCGCCCGAACAGCAGGATCCGCACCGGCGGCAGCCGGCACAGCCCGGCGAGCGCCGCCGCGTCGGCCGGCTCCGCCACCAGCCGGACCGGCCCCGGTCGGGCGCGGCCCACTCCAGGAAGCGGGCCAGCGGCTCCGGCCCGGCCCCACCGCCCAGCGGCACCACCGCGTCCACCGCGACCCCGCGCGCCAGCAGGGCCTGCGCCACCTCCCGCGCCCCCGGCTCGGCGAACCGCACCGTCGCCCGCTCGGGCAGCACCGTCCAGGACCGCACCCGCTCGATCCGGGCCCCGGGATCCGGCTCCTCGGCGACATCCGCCGGCACCGCCAGAGGTACGCGGACCCCCGCGCCGCGCAACTCCTCCAGCACCGGCCCCACCACCCGGGGCGACAGGCTCTCCCGACCGCACGGGGTCCTGGGATGGACGAGGACCTCCCCGGCCCCGGCGGCGACGGCCGCCACCGCCGACTCCGCCAGCTCCCGCGGCGACATCGGCACCGCCGGCCCGTCGGCGCCGCCCCGCCCCCCGTTCAACACGACCTGAAGCGACCCACCCGCGACGAGCCCCCCGAAACCGTCCCCCGCCCCGAGACTCACGCCGCACCCGCCGACTCCCGGTGCACCAGCACCGTGTCCGCCAGCGCCGGTCTCGGCACCACGATGCCGCACCCCCCGCACACCGGCCCGTCCCACGCCCACGCCCCGGCCCACGCACCGGGCCCCGCGAGCGCGCTCGGCCAGCTCAACTCCCGCTCCCCGCACACCGGGCACGCCGTCCCCGGCTCGGACTCCAGCGCCCTCACCAGCCGCCGCAGCACCTCGCCCAACGTCCCCTCCGGCCGCACCCCGGGATCCGCGCACCGCACCACCGCGTCCCCGCTGCCGCCCCACGCCCACTCCGGCCGGCGCACCCCGTCGTGCTTCTCCCGTCTGCGCCGCGCCGCGAACTGCCGCTCGTACTCCAACCAGACCGCCCGCGCGTCCTCCAACTCCTCCAGGGCCGCGACCAGCCTCAGCGGATCCGCGCCCCGGTCCTCGGGAGCGATCCCGTGCCGGTCGCACAGGTGCCACCACGTCGCCCGGTGCCCGTACGGGGCGAACCGCTCCAGGCAGCGGCGCAGCGAATGGCGCCGCAGGGCCCGGTCGTTGCGCGCGTCGCGCACCTGATAGGCCAGACTCCGAAAACCCGCCATCGCACCTTCACCTCCGCCGTGCCCCTGCCCCACACCTGAGTCCGCGCTACTCCGTCGAACGAAGCAGCCCTCCCCGACGTGCCCAACATGCCCGGTCGGATGTGGGCGCATGCGGGGGCGGTCGAGGCGTGCGGGTGGCACATGGCCGGAAGTCAGCGCCCCATGCGCCCCGCGGCCACCACGATCCGGGCCAGTTCCTCGTGGCAGATGTCGCTGTGCGCCCCCGACGGCGCACCGCCGCGCCGCACCACCGAGCCCGCGTCCACACTGACGCAACCGGTCGTCGGCAGACCGTCGCGCAGGGCGGCGTCGAGGCTCAGGCGTGGGGCGCCCGACACCTCCCGTACCCCTCCGTGCCCGATCGCGCCCCACCGTTCGGCGAAGCCGAGGAGACCGGCCGAATCGCCTGCCATCCGGGAGGCCATCGGATAGAAGAGCCCCAGTGCCGTGTCGTGCGCGGAATGGCAGGCCACCACCGGCCCGGTCACCCTGCGCTGGAGCCCGGCCAGCGAGCCGCCGCGGCGCGCGTCGTGGGGGAGTCGGCCACTGAACGCGTAGTGCGAGAAGGCCCCCTGGAGCAGCGTCAGCGAGGCGACGTGTCGCGAGCCGTCCGCAGTGGCGCGCAGCGCGAACGAGACCAGGCGCGCCCCGAAGCTGTGGCCGATCAGGTGCACCCGCAGGGCCGGACGGCGCAGCGCCAGTTCGGTGAGGAACGGGCCGAGCCCGTGCTCGCCGACGACCCCGGCCCGCTTCTTCATCTCGTAGTACGTCGCCTGGCGCAGCAGCTCCTTGGCCCCGCTCCACAGGGCCCGCGGCCCGCCACGGATCGCGAACGCCGCAGCCACCTCGCCGCCGCCCGCCTCACCGCCCCCGCCGGCCACCTCGCCGCAGCCCGCCTCCACCAGCGCCCCCGCGAGGTCCCGGCACACCGCGAGCACGTCCAGCGAGAACAGCGCCGGCACCCGGGCCGCGGCGGCCGTCGCGGCCCCGTCCACCCCGGCCAGTTCCCGTACCAGCGCCCCGAACTCCACGAGGGCCGCCTCCGACTCCGGCCGCTCCTCCAGCAGTTCGGCGACCCGGTCCACCTGCGCCTCCCGACCCGGCCAGAACTCCCCGAGCGCCCGCCGCGTGTCCGGGTCCAAGGCCGTCCCGTACCCCGGACCGACCAGGGCGCCCGGCGGGTCGAAGTCGGGTATCGGCTCGTCGGCGAAGCGGATCGAGGGCCACACCACCCCCACGTACCCCAGCCGTACCCCCGTGCCCACCAGCCCGGGGAAGGGGGCGAAGAACCGGTCGTACAACCGGGTCGAGGTCGAGCGGTCGCTGTTCCACCCGTGCGCGAAGACCAGCAGGTCCGTGGCCTCGATCCGGGCCACCGCCTCCTGCGCCGTCGGATCCACGTCCCCCTGCGCGTCGAAGGAAAGCTCCCGGTACGGGCCCACCCCGATCCCGCCCACCCCGATCCCGCCCACCGCCCTGGCGACCCGCCAGGTGCCCGCCCCGATGCCGCCCACGGCCCCGATCCCCACCATGACCTCCCCCTCCACGCCGCGCCTGTGGTGCCGTCCGCAGCATCCCGCCGCCCGCCTTTCCCGGCCAGCCCCCCGACACCACCGGATCGCGGGCCGCTCACGGATACAGCAGGTACTCCTCCCGGACCGCCGCGAAACGGGCCAGCCCCGCCGCCCAGTCACCCGCGATCTCCTCCACGCTCGCGCCGGCGTCGACCATGGTCCGCACCCGGTCGGAGCCGGTCAGCCGGTCGATCCAGTGGTCCGCCCGCCAGCCGAAACCGCTCCACACCCGTCGCGCCGTCACCAGCAGCCCGATCCCCGCGCGGACCGGGTCGAACGCCTCCCGGTCGTGGACGATCAGCCGGACCCCGCCGCACACCTTCCCCGCGTGCTTGGAGAACGACGGAGTGAACCAGGCCTCCCGGAACCACACCCCCGGCAGCTCCAACGCGCTCGCCGCCTCCGCCCACCGCCGGTCCAGCCCCTCCGCGCCCAGCACCTCGAAGGGCGTCGTCGTCCCCCGCCCCTCGGACAGGTTGGTCCCCTCGAACAGACAGGTCCCGGCGTACGCGAGCGCCGTGTCCGGGGTCGGCATGTTCGGGCTCGGCGGCACCCACGGCAGCCCGGTCGCACCGAAGAGGGCGTCCCGCCGCCAGCCCGACATCCGCACCGTCCGCAACCGCGCCGGCTTCCCGGCCAGGAACTCCCCGTTGAACAGCAGGGCCAGTTCCGCCGCCGTCATCCCGTGTGCGAGCGCGATCGGCTCCCGCCCCACGAAGCTCGCGTACGCGGGCCGCAGCACCGGCCCGGCCGCCCGCCGGCCGCCGACCGGGTTGGGCCGGTCCAGCACCACCACCGTCTTGTCGGCGAGGGCGGCCGCGCGCATGCAGTCGTAGAGGGTCCAGACGTAGGTGTAGAAGCGCGCGCCGACGTCCTGGATGTCGAAGACGACCGTGTCGATCCCCGCCGCCGTGAAGAGGTCCGCGAGCTTCTGCCCGCTCGCGCCGTACGTGTCGTACACCGGCAGCCCCGTCGCCGGATCCCGGGCCGCCCCCTCCGAGCCGCCGGCCTGCGCCGTCCCCCGGAACCCGTGCTCCGGGCCGAACACCGCGACGAGGTCCACCCGTTCGTCGGCGTGCAGGACGTCGACCAGGTGGCGGGCGTCGGCGGTGATCCCCGTCGGGTTGGTGACGACGCCCACGCGCTGCCCGGCGAGCGACGCGTAGCCCTCGGCGGCGAGCCGCTCGAAGCCGGTCCGCACCCGCTCCGCCGCCCCGGCCGCCCCGGCCGCCCCGGCGGGCGCGGCGGGCGCGTCCAGGGCCGACGCCGTTCCCACCGCCCCACCGCCCCCACCGCCCCCACCGCCCCACCGCCCCACCGTTCCCCGTCCCCACGAGCCCCGCCAGTCCCAGTACCCCGCGTCGTGACAGCGTCATCCGGCCACGCTAGGTCCCCACCTTCGGATCCGGCCCGACCCACGCCGCCCGCCACCGGCCGCGCCCCCCTTCCGCCACGACATACCGACTGGTTAGTCTGCCCGGATCCGGCATGCGCCTTCGGGCTGCACCATCCGGCACACGACATCCGGCAGTTCGCGGCGAGAGGTGACCCCCATGAGCGCGTACGGCGCGTACCAGGACCAACGAGTCGTCGTCACCGGCGTGGGCGGCGGCATCGGCGCGGCCCTCGCCCGCCGCTTCGCCGCCGAGGGCGCCACCGTCGTCGTCAACGACCTCGACCTGGCCAAGGCCGCCGCCGTCGCCGGGGAGATCGGCGCGCGCGCGATCCCGCTGGCCGGCGACGCCTCCACCGTCGCCGAGCAGGCCCGGGAGGCGCTCGGCGGCACGGTCGACGTGTACTGCGCCAACGCGGGACTCGCCTCGGGCGGCGACGCGTTCGTGGACGAGCACGTCTGGGAGGCGGCCTGGGACACCAACGTCATGGCCCACGTCCGTGCCGTCCGCACCCTGCTGCCCGACTGGCTGGAGCGCGGCGGCGGCCGTTTCGTGTCGACCGTCTCCGCCGCCGGACTGCTGACCATGATCGGAGCGGCGCCGTACAGTGTCACCAAGCACGGTGCCCTCGCCTACGCGGAATGGCTGTCGCTGACCTACCGCCACCGCGGCGTCCGGGTCCACGCGATCTGCCCGCAGGGCGTGCGCACCGACATGCTGACCGCCGCGGGCTCGGCGGGCGAACTCGTCCTCGCGCCGACCGCGATCGAGCCGGACGCGGTCGCGGACGCGTTGTTCGACGGCATGGAGAAAGGCCGGTTCTTGATCCTCCCGCACCCCGAGGTGGCGGACTACCACGTCGCCCGCGCGAGCCACCCCGACCGCTGGCTGGCCTCCATGAACCACCTCCAGCAGAAATGGGAGGCCCCGTGACACGGCCGTCCACCGTCGCCGCCGGCTCCCCGTATGCCGCCATGCCGTGGCTGGGGCGGCTCAGCCCCGCCCAGCGGGCCCCGATCAGCCCCGCCCCCAGCGTGCTGCACGCCTTCCGGGAGGCCGTGGCGCGGGCCCCGCACCGTACCGCCCTCGCCTACTTCGACGGCCGCGTCGACTACGCCGAGACCGACGCCCTCTCCGACTCCCTCGCCGGCCACCTCGCCGAGCGGGGCGTCGGCCGCGGCGACCGGGTCGCGGTGATGCTCCAGAACACCCCGCACTTCGTGCTCGCCGTGCTGGCCGCGTGGAAGGCCGGGGCGGTCGTCGTCCCGCTGAACCCCATGTACAAGGCCGCGGAGGCCGGCCACATCCTGCGCGACTCCGGCGCGGTCGCGCTCGTGTGCGAGGGGCGGGCGTGGGAGGCGTACCTACGGGACACCGCGCGCGGGTCGGGCGTACGGGTCACCCTGACCGCCCGCGACCAGGACTTCCAAACCCGCAACGACCCCCGAGTCTTCCCGCCCCCATCCCCGACCGCCCCCGACCGGGAACCCGCCGCACCCCCGGCCGCCCCGCCCCCGGCCGCTCCTGCCCAGGCCGTCCCGGCCCAGGAGACCGCCCCGGCCCCCGCCGACCCGGGGGCCGTCCCGGTCCCCGCCGACCCGGGGGCCGTCCCGGTCCCCGCCGACCTCGCCACCGTGGCCCGTCAGGGCCACCCCGCGCCGCCCGACCCCCGCCTCACCGCCGCCGACACCGCCCTCATCAGCTACACCTCCGGCACCTCGGGCACCCCCAAGGGCGCCCTCAACCCCCACGGCGCGATCACCTACAACGCCACCCGCCAGGTCACCGGCCACCCCCTCCCCGAAGGCGCCCGCTACTTCGCCCTCGCCCCGCTCTTCCACATCACCGGCCTGGTCTGCGAACTCGCCACCTGCCTCGTGAACGCCGGCACCCTCGTCCTCGCCCACCGCTTCGACGCCGGCGCCGTCCTCGACGCCTTCCTCGAACACCGCCCCGCCTACGCCATCGGCCCCGCCACCGCGTTCACCGCCCTCGCCGCCCACCCCGCCGCCACCCGCGAACACTTCGCGTCCTTCCGGGTGCTCTCCTCCGGCGGCGCCCCGCTGCCGCCCGCGCTCGTCGAACGCCTCCGCGCCTCCTTCGGCTTCTACCTCCGCAACGGCTACGGCCTCACCGAGTGCACCGCCCCCTGCGCCACGGTCCCCGCCCACCTCGAAGCCCCCGTCGACCCCGCCTCCGGCACCCTCTCGGTCGGCGTCCCCGGCGCGCAGACCCTCGTACGGATCCTCGACGAGGACGGCGCCGAGCTGCCCCTCGGGAAGACCGGCGAGATAGCCGTCCGCGGCCCCCAGGTCGTTCCCGGCTACTGGGGATTGCCCGAGGAGAGCGCCGCCACCTTCCCCGACGGGGAACTGCGCACCGGCGACGTCGGGTTCATGGACGCCGACGGCTGGCTGTACGTGGTCGACCGCAAGAAGGACATGATCAACGCCTCCGGCTTCAAGGTCTGGCCGCGCGAGGTGGAGGACGTCCTCTACACCCACCCCGCCGTCCGCGAGGCGGCCGTCGTCGGCGTCCCCGACCCCTACCGGGGCGAGAGCGTCAAGGCGTACGTGAGCCTGCGCCCCGGCGCCTCCGCGCTGCCCGCCGAGCTGTCCGCGTACTGCGCCGAGCGCCTGGCCGCGTACAAGTACCCGCGCGAGGTGGAGATCCTGCCTGTTCTTCCGCAGACCACCAGTGGCAAGATCCTGCGACGGGAACTGCGCGAGCGCGGCTGAAAACAGTCGGACGGTCGTACAGTCCGCGTCAGTCGAGGATCAGGAAAGGAAGGCGAGCGCCATGGCCGCGAGGACCACCACGGAGCCCGAGGACGGCGGCCGGGAGATTCCGGTGCCGCAGCGGCTGCTGGCCGTCGCCACCAGGCTGTTCGCCGAGCGGGGCTACGACCGCACCTCCGTCCAGGAGATCGTCGAGGCGGCCGGCGTCACCAAGGGCGCGCTCTACCACTACTTCGGTTCGAAGGACGACCTGCTGCACGAGGTGTACGCGCGCATGCTGCGCCTCCAGCAGCAGCGGCTCGACGCGGTGGCCGGATCCGACGCCCCCGTGGAGGAGCGCCTGCGGTCCGCCGCCGCCGACGTGGTGGTCACCACGATCGAGAACCTCGACGACGCGATGATCTTCTTCCGGTCGATGCACCAGCTCAGCCCCGAGAAGTACAAGCAGGTACGGGCCGAGCGCCGCCGCTACCACGAGCGCTTCCGCGCCCTCGTGGAGGAGGGGCAGCGCACCGGCGTGTTCGCCACGGCCACCCCCGCCGACCTGGTGGTGGACTACTACTTCGGCTCCGTCCACCACCTGTCGACCTGGTACCGCACCGACGGCCCGCTCACCCCGCACCAGGTCGCCGACCACCTCGCCGACCTCCTGCTGCGGTCCCTGCGCCCGTAAGCCGGGTCCGGCGGCCGCTCGGAGGCACCGCTCAGAGGCACCGATCAAAGGCGCCGCTCAGAGGTACCGCTTCAGCTCCCGCCGGCCCAGCGAGCGCTGGTGCACCTCGTCCGGGCCGTCCGCCAGCCGCAGGGTCCGCGCCGCCGCCCACAGCTCGGCCAGCGGGAAGTCCTGGCTGACCCCGCCCGCCCCGTACAGCTGGACCGCGTCGTCGAGGATCTTCACCACCGCGCGCGGCGTGGCGATCTTGATGGCCTGGATCTCGGTGTGGGCGCCCCGGTTGCCGACGGTGTCCATCAGCCAGGCCGTCTTCAGCACCAGCAGCCGCAACTGCTCCACGCTCACCCGGGCGTCGGCGATCCAGTTCTGTACGACCCCCTGCGCGGCCAGCGGCTTGCCGAAGGCCGTACGCTCCACCGCGCGCCGGCACATCAGCTCGATCGCCCGCTCCGCCATGCCGATCAGCCGCATGCAGTGGTGGATCCGGCCCGGCCCGAGCCGCGCCTGCGCGATGGCGAAGCCCGCTCCCTCCTCGCCGATCAGGTTCGCAGCCGGCACCCGCGCCCCGTCGAAGACCACCTCGGCGTGCCCGCCGTGGTCGTGGTCCTCGTACCCGTACACCGTCATCGCCCGGCGCACCTCGACGCCCGGGGTGTCGCGGGGGACCAGGACCATCGACTGTTGGCGGCGCGGGTCGGCGCCCTGCGGGTCGGTCTTGCCCATGACGATGAAGATCCGACAGTCCGGGTTCATCGCGCCCGAGATGAACCACTTGCGGCCGGTGACCACGTACTCGTCACCCACCCGCTCGATCCGCGTCTCGATGTTCGTCGCGTCCGACGACGCCACCTCGGGCTCGGTCATCGCGAAGGCGGAGCGGATCTCCCCGGCCAACAGCGGCTCCAGCCACCGCTTCTTGTGCTCCTCGCTGCCGAACTGCGCGAGGAGCTCCATGTTCCCCGTGTCCGGGGCCGCGCAGTTGGTCGCCATCGGGGCCAGGTGGGGGCTGCGACCGGTGATCTCGGCGAGCGGGGCGTACTGGAGGTTGGTCAGCCCGGCGCCGTACTCGGCATCGGGCAGGAACAGGTTCCACAGCCCCTGACGGCGCGCCTGCGCCTTCAGTTCACCGAACACGGCCGGGGTGTCCCAGGGCGAGGCCAGCCGCGCGCGCTGCCCGGCGGCGACGGCCTCCGCCGGGTAGACGTACTCCTCCATGAACGCGAGCAACCGCTCGCGGAGTTCCTCGGTGCGGGCGTCGAATGCGAAATCCATGCTGATCGGCTCCTCAGCCTTCCTGGAGGTCCTGCAAGGTGGTCAGGCCGTGCTCGATGAAGACCGGGACCAGTTCCCCGATCCGGTCGAAGCCCGCGCCGACGGTCTGGCCGAGCGTGTACCGGTAGTGGATGCCTTCGAGGATCACCGCGAGCTTGAACCAGGCGAAGGCCGTGTACCAGGCGATCGCGCCCGTGTCCCGCCCCGAGCGGGCGGCGTAGCGTTCGACCAGCTCGGCCGGCGACGGATGCCCCGGCGCGCGGCTCGTCGTACTGACGGGCGAGTCCGTCAGCCCCAGGTCCGAGCTGTACATGACGAGCAGTCCGAGGTCGGTCAGCGGATCGCCCAGGGTGGACATCTCCCAGTCCAGCACCGCGCGCACCGTGTCGTCCGGGCCGCCGATCAGGACGTTGTCCAGCCGGAAGTCCCCGTGCACCACGGTCGGCGCGGGGGAGTCGGGCAGCGCCCGGCCGAGCGCGGCGTGCAACTCGTCCACCCCGGCCAGCTCCCGCCCCCGGGAGGCCGCCAGCTGCTTGCCCCAGCGGCGCAACTGCCGGTCGAGGAAGCCCTCGGGGCGGCCGAAGTCGCCCAGGCCCACCGCCTCGGGATCCACGGCGTGCAGGTCGACCAGGGTGTCCACGAGGCCCAGCACCGCCCGCCGGGTCCGCTCCGGGCCGAGCCCGGCGAGCTGTTCCGCCGTCCGGTACGGGACCCCGTCCACGTGCTCCATGACGTAGAACGGGGCCCCCACCACCCCCTCGTCCTCGCACAGCAGCAGCGCCTCGGGCACCGGCACGGCCGTGTCGTGCAGGGCGGAGATGACCCGGTGCTCGCGCCGCATGTCGTGCGCGGTGGCCAGGACGTGGCCCAGGGGCGGGCGGCGCACCACCCAACGGGAGGCGCCGTCGGTGATCGCGTACGTCAGGTTCGACCGGCCCCCCTCGATCAGCCGGCCGCTCAGCGGCCCGGCGACGAGGCCGGGTCGGGCGGCGTCGAGGTGCTCGCGCAGCCGCGCCAGGTCGAGGCCGCGCGGATCCTGTGGGGCTGGCGTCATACGGGGCACCTCCGTGCGGGTGGTGGGACGTGGGACGTGGGGCGGTGACGGGCCGACCGACCGACCGGGCCGACCAGCCGATCACTCCGCCCATCATGCCGACCAGTCGGTATGCCGTCCAGAGGGCGGGCCGAAGAACTCCTCCGGCGCGCGCCGTCTCACCTCACGCGTGACACAGGATCGGCGTCCCGCCGTTCATCACCGTCATGTCCCGCAGCACCGCCATGATGTCCAGCGGAGCCCCCTCCGCCTCCCCGGCCAGCTCCGCGTAGGCCCGGTGCACGTTCGCCACCAGCCGCTCGCTCTCCCGCCAGGCGGCGAACTCGCCGAGATCGGCCTGCCGCGCCGTCTCCAGCGGGGTCAGCCCCTTCTCCCGGCCCTCCCGCGCCAGCTCGGCCACGAACAGCAGGTACCGCTCCGTGGCCTCGTACGCCGACGGGTCCGTCAGCGGCCCGTGCCCCGGTACGACGGTTTCGGCGCCGAGCCCGCGCAGCAGTTCCAGCGCCCGCAGCGACCCGGACAGCGAACCCATCGCCAGGAACGGCGTCCCCCCGGCGAACACCAGGTCACCGGTGAACACGACCCGCTGCCGCGGCAGCCACACCACCGAATCGCCGGTCGTGTGCGCGACGCCCGGGTGGATCACCCGCACCTCGGTCTCCCCGACGTGCAGGGTCAGCCGGTCGGCGTAGGTGAGGGTGGGCGCGGTGATGTCTATCGCGCCGAAGTCGGTCGTGGGCCAGATCAGCTCCAGCTGGTGCCCGGCGGCGAGCTGTTCGGCGCGCGCGTTCTCGTGCCCGATGATCACGGCCCCGTCCGCGAACACGCCGTTTCCGTACGTGTGGTCGCCGTGGTGGTGGGTGTTGACCACCACGCCCGGCGCCGGCGCCCCGGCCGCCTCGACGGCCGCCCGCAGGGCCAGCGCCCGCCGCTCGGTCGCGGCCGTGTCGACCAGCAGCGTCCGCCCGCCGTCGCTGACGAAGCCGGCGTTGTTCAGGCACCAGCCCCCGTCCGGCTGCACGTAGGCGTACACACCGGGCGCGGGCTGGAGGACATACGGCTCTTCGGCGGTCATGGACGCTCTCCCCGGGTCGTTTTGACGGACGATCGGCATCCTGCCGGCCGCCGCCCGGCCCGGGGAGAGCGGGTGGGGGAGTGGGAGAGGGTGGGGGAGGGTGGACGTCAGTGGTCGTCGTAATGGCCGTCGTGCTCGGCGTGTCGGTGCCCGTCGTGCAGGTAGTCGACGTGGTCGCCGTGCCTGACGGACTCGTGGCCGCAGTCCGCGCCGTGCGCGTGCGGGTGCACCTCGTGGGTGCTGTGGCCCGGGGCCTCGCACTCGTCCCAGTGCCCTGAGTGCTCCCGGTGCAGATGGCCGTCGTGCGCGTAGTCGACGTGGTCGCCGTGCGGCACCTTCGGGTGCCCGCAGTCCGGACCGTGGGTGTGGGCGTGCAGGGGGTGTTCCTGGTGCAGGGTCGTCATGGCGCCGAGGCTAGTCCCGTTCGACCCCTCGCGCCCGCTCTGTCCCACTTCGTGTCGCCGTCCTACGTCAGCCCCTCGGACGATTCAGAAGACGAGCGCCACCGCCAGCAGGGCCAACGCCACCGTGCACGCCACCAGCGCCGACGCCGCGCGCGGCGCCAGAGCGGCCGGCCGCGGCGCCGCCAGGGACCGGATCCGACGGTGCGCCAGGCCCAGGAACGCCAACCAGACCAGCGCCACCACCGCCGCGCCGAGCACCTCCGGCGGCGAAGCGGAGCCGTGCAGCGCCTGGCGGATCGCCAGCACGGCCACCACCGAACAGGCCAGGGTCGTACGCCGCCACGCCAGCCGCGTCCGCTCGGGCTGCAACCCGGCGTCCCGGGCCTCACCCACGGCGGGACCGGACCCGCTCACCGCCCCGTCGTCCAACCCAGCAGCACGACCACCACCATCGCCACCGCGACCAGCCCCACCCCCAGGCTCAGCACCACCGGGAACCGCGACAGCGGCAGGTCCTCACCCCGGCGCATCGCCCGCTCGCACCGCGCCCAGTGGTTCACCGCCCGCAGCGCGCACGCCGCGCCCACCGCCAGCAGGGCGAACGCCATCGAGACCCGCACCCCCCACCGCAGGTCCGGCAGGAACTGGTCCACCGCGAACCCGCCGCCCACCAGCGCCAGCGCGGTCCGGATCCAGGCGAGGAAGGTCCGCTCGTTGGCCAGCGAGAACCGGTAGTCCGGGGTGTCGCCCTCGTTCCTCAGCCGCTGCGGCGCGAACCAGAGGCGCACGTCCTTGACGAAACCGATCATCAGACCAATCTACGGGGACCCGGCCCGCCACGCCTCCAGCCGCCGCCACGCCTCCAGCCCGTCCGGCACCCACGGCCACACCCCGTCCGCGACCCGCCGCCCCAGCTCCCGCGGCGACAGCCACGCGTGCCAGTCCACCTCCGACTCCTGCGGAGCCACCGGCAGGTCGCACCGCACCTCGTGCACGTACGACCACCACGTCCCGCCCGGACCCTCGTACAGGAACTTGAACAGCGGCGCCGGCCGCTCCAGCCCGCTCACCCCCAGCTCCTCCGAGGCCTCCCGCAGCGCCGCGTCCGCGTAGTCCTCCCCGGTGCCCAGCACCCCGCCCACGAACATGTCGTAGTGGGAGGGGAACACCAGCTTCGACGCCGTCCGCCGGTGGACGAAGATCCGCCCCCGCTCGTCCGTGGCCAGCACGAACACACACCGGTGGATCAGCCCCCGGCGGTACACCTCGCCCCGGGGCGCCCGTCCGATCACCCGGTCGTTGCGGTCCACCACGTCCAGTACCTCATCGGCAGCGCTCACGCCCTCATCCAACCACCGCTGTTGACGGGTTACCGCTCCGTAGCCAAGGATCTGCCCCACCACCGACCGGAGGACGGGCAACGCATGACGTACGACGCTGACGTGATCGTGATCGGAGCGGGCCTCGCCGGCCTCGTGGCCACCGCCGAGCTCGTCGACGCGGGACGCAAGGTGATCCTCCTCGACCAGGAACCCGAGCAGTCGATCGGTGGCCAGGCCCACTGGTCCTTCGGCGGACTGTTCTTCGTGGACTCGCCCGAGCAGCGCCGCATGCGCGTCAAGGACAGCCACGCCCTCGCCCTCCAGGACTGGTTCGGCACCGCCGGCTTCGACCGCGAGGAGGACGCCTGGCCCCGCCGCTGGGCCGAGGCCTACGTCGACTTCGCGGCCGGCGAGAAGCGGCCCTGGCTGCACGCGCAGGGCGTCCGCTTCTTCCCGGTGGTCGGCTGGGCCGAGCGCGGCGGCTACGACGCGGGCGGCCCCGGCAACTCCGTCCCCCGCTTCCACATCACCTGGGGCACCGGCCCCGGCCTCGTGGAACCCTTCGAACGCCGGGTCCGTGCCGGCGTCGCCCGCGGGCTCGTACGGCTCGCCTTCCGCCACCGCGTCACCGGCCTCGCCGGCACCGCCGGCGCCCTGGACACCGTCACCGGTGAGATCCTCGCGCCCTCCCCGGCCGTACGGGGCACCGCGAGCGGCCGTGAGGCCACCGGCACGTTCACCCTGCGCGCGCAGGCCGTGATCGTCACCAGCGGGGGCATCGGCGGCAACCACGACCTGGTGCGCGCCCAGTGGCCCGCCCGCCTCGGCACCCCGCCCCGGCGCATGCTGTCCGGGGTCCCGGCGCACGTGGACGGGCTGATGCTCGGCATCGCCGAGCGCGCGGGCGCCAGTCACATCAACAAGGACCGGATGTGGCACTACACCGAGGGCATCGAGAACTGGAACCCCATCTGGGCCCGCCACGGCATCCGCATCCTGCCCGGCCCCTCCTCGCTCTGGCTGGACGCCACAGGCAAGCGGTTGCCCGTACCGCTCTTCCCCGGCTTCGACACCCTCGGCACCCTCGACCACATCACCCGCACCGGCCACGACCACACGTGGTTCGTCCTCAACGAGCGGATCATCGGCAAGGAGTTCGCCCTCTCCGGCTCCGAACAGAACCCCGACCTGACGGGGAAGTCCATACGGGGCGTCGTCGACCGCGCCCGCCAGGCCGTCCCCGCGCCCGTCCGGGCCTTCATGGACCACGGCGCGGACTTCGTGGTCGAGCGTGACCTCGCCGCCCTGGTCCGCGGCATGAACGCCGTCACCGAGCAGGACCTGCTCGACGAGGCCACCGTCCGGCGCGCGATCGTGGCCCGCGACCGGGAGGTCGTCAACCCGTTCACCAAGGACCTCCAGGTGACGGCCATCCGCGGCGCCCGCCGCTACCTCGGAGACAAGCTCATCCGCACCGCCGCCCCCCACCGGATCCTCGACCCCGAGGCCGGCCCGCTCATCGCCGTCCGGCTCTCGATCCTGACCCGCAAGTCCCTCGGCGGCCTGGAGACCGACCTCTCCTCCCGCGTCCTGACCCCGTCCGGCGAACCGCTTCCCGGGCTGTACGCGGCCGGCGAGGCCGCCGGCTTCGGCGGCGGAGGCGTCCACGGCTACCGCGCCCTGGAGGGCACCTTCCTCGGCGGCTGCCTCTTCTCCGGCCGCGCGGCGGGACGGGCGGCCGCCGCCGCCACGGCGTGACGACGCGGCGCGACGCGCAGGGAGCCTATGGGGTCAGCCCGGGAGCCGGAACGGGCCCTCGGCGATGCGGAAACGCTCCGTGACCACCGGCGTGCCGTCGTCCACCGTGAAGTGCGGGTCGCCCACCGCCGCCCGCACCGCTTCGCTGTGCCAGAAGCGTTCGTGTGCCGTGCGCCATTCGGCCACGGACCCGTAGCCCTCCCCTTCGTCCAGCGCGTGCCGCAGATCCACCTCGGCCAGCGGCAGGACGCGTACCTCCGTCACCTCCAGCACCGCCACCACCCGATCCTCGGAGTCCACCAGCGCCACCCGCTCGCCCGGCTCGGGCAGCGGCTCGTCGGCCGCCCGGTAGTCCTGCAGCAGCCCGGTCGTGGTGGTCTTCGCCCCGCTCAGTACCGCCGCCACCAGCTGGTCCCGCAGCGGACCGGGGAAGCCCAGCTCGTACGGGCGCAGTTCCTCACAGCTCGTCATGTGATCACCCTACGAGCGCGTCCGGTTTCCCTCCATCGGGTTAACGGGTCGCCACATCCGTCCCAACTCGTCCACCTTCCCCACCCGTTGAAACCCGCCACCCAGCGGGACGGACCTTGACGCGGAGCTGTGCCTACCGGTTTGCTGTGCGTGATCATCCGGTGCCGGTACGGGTACGATCCGCCCGCACCACCCCGAGCCCGCCCCGTACGCCCCCGCGTACGGTGTCCACCCGCGCCCGCGTCCTGAAGGGAATCAGCGGATGTCCCCGCCTCCGCCGCCTCTCGGCCGCGCCCGCAAGCGGGACGCCCAGCTCTTCGACCCCGCCCTGTGCGACACCGAACTGGTCGATGTACGCGCCCAGTTCGCCCAGGGTCGGTGGGCCCGGGTCCGTTCCCTGCTGGTCGCCACCGGCGACGACTGGGACCGCCGGGGCCACCGCGTCGTCGTCCTCGCCGAGACCCCGGCCGCCACCGCCTGGGCCCGCGAATGGCTCCTCGCCGAACCGGACAGCGCCGACGCCGCCACCCTCCTGGCCTGCGCCTCCGTCTTCACCGCCCTGCGCCGCAAGGGCACCCCCGAGGCCGCCGACGAGGCCTGCCGCCGCGCCGCCGCCCTCCACCCGGCCGACCCCACGCCGTGGCTGGGCCTGCTGCTGCTCACCCGCGCCTTCGGCACCGAAGAGGACTTCAGCCGCCACTTCGACCAGGTACGGGCCCGCCACCGCGAGCACCACCACGCCCACCACCTCATGGTCGCCAAGCTCGCCGAACGCACGCCCGCCGCCGGCCTCGACCCCCTGCACGAGGTCTACGACTTCGCCGCCTGGGCCGCCGAGGAGTCCCCGGCCGACTCCCCGCTCGCCGTCCTGCCCGTCATCGCCCACGCCGAGCGCTACCGGGTCCTCGCCGCCGACCGGGGCCGCTCCCTGCCCGAGGCCGCCGTGGAGCACTGGACCGGCCGGCGCGCCCGCCAGGTCCTGCGCGCCGCCTTCGACTGGTGGCTGGAGTGGGAACGCGACGACCACCCGCGCAACCGCGTCGACCTCAACTTCCTCGCCCACGCCAAGCTCTGCGAGGGACGCCCCGCCGAGGCCGCCGCCCTCTTCCACCGGATCGGCAGCCACGCCACCCGCGCCCCCTGGTCCTACCCGGACCGCGACCCCCACAAGGCCTTCCTCGCCGCGCGCAGCGCCGCACTCGGCACCGCCTAGAGGTCGCCGGTCACCAAAACCCCCAGCCCCGACGGTCCGCCGCACCCGGACCGACCCACGGACCGACACCCCCGAAAGGACCCCGCCATGCCGACGGGCAGATCCACCACGCTTCCGGCCCAGGCCGAGATACGCACGTACAAGGGCCAGGACCGGGCCCTGCGCGCCGACCGACTCGGCACCGCCGGACTGCTGCTCTCCGTCCTCGCCGCCAGCGCACCCCTGATGGTCGTCGCCGGTGTCATGCCCACGATCTTCGGGGTCATGGGCATCGTCGGTCAGCCGCTGCTCTTCGTCATCCTCGGCGTCGTCCTCGCCCTGTTCGGCATCGGCTACGCCGAGATGAGCCGACACGTCCACAACGCCGGCGCCTTCTACGCGTACATCGCGCGCGGCCTCGGGCCCACCGCCGGCGCCGCCGCCTCGCTCGTCGCCCTCGTCGCCTACAGCGCCATGCAGGTCGGCGTCTACGGCATCCTCGGCTTCGAGATCTCCGGCCTCTTCGCCACCTACCTCGACACACAGCTCGCCTGGTGGATCCCCGCCCTCCTCGCGGTCGCCGCCACCGGCGCCCTCGGCTGGCTGAAGATCGACCTCAACGCCAAGGTGCTCGGCGTCCTGCTCCTCGTCGAGTGCGCCCTCGTCGTCATCTTCGACGTCGCCGCCCTCGGCAAGCCCGGACCCGAAGGCCTCTCGCTCAGCGCCTTCGACCCCGCCACCCTCTCCGGCGCCGGCCTCGGCACCGCCCTGTGCTTCTGCATCGCCGCCTTCGTCGGCTTCGAGCAGTCCCCGGTCTACGCCGAGGAGACCAGCAAGCCGCACATCGTCGTCTCCCGCGTCATGTTCCTCGCGGTGGGCTTCGTCGCCCTCTTCTTCGCCCTGAGCGCCTGGGCCCTGACCGTGGCCACCGGACCCGGCGCCGTCGTCAAGGCCTCCGCGGAGGCCGGTCCGGGCCTGCTCTTCGAGCTCACCCAGACCCGCCTGGGCGCCGGCTTCACCGACGTCCTGCACGTGCTCTTCGTCACGGGCATGTTCGCCGCGATGCTGAGCTTCCACAACGTCGTCGCCCGCTACGCCTTCGCCATGGGCCGCGAGGGCCTCCTGCCGGCCCGCTTCGGCCGCACCAACGCGGGCACCGGCGCACCCGCCACCGGCTCCCTCCTCCAGACGGTCATCGCCGCCGTCGTCGTCCTCGCCTTCGCCTTCACCGACGACATGCCGATCGGCGACCCCACGACCCCCGTCCTGCACCTGTTCACCTGGATGGGCAGCGTCGGCGCCCTCGGTGTGACCGCCCTCATGGCCACCGCCTCCTTCGCCGTCATCGCGTTCTTCGTCCGCCGGGGCACCGCCGGCGCCCAGGTGTGGCGGCTCGTCGCGGCGGGCCTCGCCGGCGTCGCCCTCGTCGTCATCGTCATCTACACCGTGAAGGACTTCGGCGTCCTCGTCGGTGCCGAGGAGGGCTCCGCGCTGCCTTGGACCCTGCCCGCGATCATCCTCGTCGCCGCCCTGGCCGGACTCGTCCACGGCCTGCTCCTGAAGTCCCGCCGGCCCGAGGCGCACGCCCGGATCGGGCTCGGGAACGAGGCCTTCCGCCTCGACCAGGCCGCGGAGGCCACCCCGCGCGACTGAGGCCCCCAGCCTCCGATCCAAGCCCCCACGACGCCCCCGGCGACCGTTTCCAAGGTCGCCGGGGGCTCGCGTGCTTCAGGGGCCGATTTTGGCGGGTGGCCGAACCTCATGGTCTCCTGGGGCGACAAACTCACCGGAAGGCGGCACGGGGGACACCACCCAGCTCCCCGCGCGCCGCCGCCGAAACCTGCCTGTCCCACCCACGAAGGCGAAGTCCCGTATGAGTGACCGCACCTTGACCGAGGCCCCCGCCGCGGCGCCCGCCCGCCCCGTCGACGCAGGTGACGAGGGCTACAGCAAGGACCTCAAGTCCCGCCACATCAACATGATCGCGATCGGCGGGGCGATAGGCACCGGCCTGTTCCTGGGCGCCGGTGGCCGCCTCGCCGGCGCCGGTCCCTCGCTGGCCATCGCCTACGCGGTGTGCGGCGTCTTCGCCTTCTTCGTGGTCCGCGCCCTCGGCGAGCTGGTCCTCTACCGCCCGTCCTCCGGAGCCTTCGTCTCCTACGCGCGCGAGTTCATGGGGGAGAAGGGCGCCTACACGGCCGGCTGGCTCTACTTCCTCAACTGGTCCACCACCACCGTGGCGGACATCACGGCCGCCGCGACCTACGCCCACTTCTGGTCGATGTTCACCGACGTCCCCCAGTGGGTGCTCGCCTTCATCGCCCTGGCCGTCGTCCTCACCGCGAACCTGATCTCGGTGAAGTACTTCGGCGAGATGGAGTTCTGGTTCTCCCTGGTCAAGGTCGCCGCCCTGGTGATCTTCCTGATCGTCGGCATCTACCTCGTCGCCACCAGCCACGACATCGGCGGCACCACCCCGGGCCTCGCCAACATCACCGACAACGGCGGTCTCTTCCCCACCGGCGTCCTGCCGATGCTCCTGGTCGTCCAGGGCGTGGTCTTCGCGTACGCCTCCGTCGAGCTCTGCGGCGTCGCCGCCGGCGAGACCGAGAACCCCGAGAAGATCATGCCGAAGGCGATCAACTCGATCATGTGGCGCGTCGGCCTCTTCTACGTCGGCTCCGTGGTCCTGCTCGCCCTGCTGCTGCCGTACACCGCCTACTCGGCCGACCAGAGCCCCTTCGTCACCGTCTTCGACAAGCTCGGCATCCCCGGCACCGCGGGCATCATGAACCTGGTCGTCCTGACCGCCGCCCTCTCCAGCCTGAACTCCGGCCTCTACTCCACCGGCCGCATCCTGCGCTCGATGGCCATGTCCGGCTCCGCCCCCAAGTTCACCGGCGTCATGAACAAGGGCAAGGTCCCCTACGGCGGCGTCCTGTTCACCGCCGCCTTCGGTGTCGCCGGCGTCGGCCTGAACTACTGGATGCCCGGCGAGGCCTTCGAGATCGTCCTCAACCTGGCCTCCATCGGCATCCTCGGCACCTGGGCCATGGTCATGCTCTGCTCGCTCTTCTTCTGGCAGCGCTCCCGCAACGGCCTGGTCGAGCGTCCGTCCTACCGCCTCCCGTGGGCCCCGTACACCCAGATCGTCACCCTGATCTTCCTGGCGACCGTCCTGGTGCTCATGTGGATGGACGGCGGCGTCGGCCGCACCACGGTCATGTTCCTCCCGGCCATCGCCGCCGCCCTGGTGGGCGGCTGGTTCCTGGTCCGCCGCCGGGTCGCCGAACTGGCCGCCCCCCGCGACTGACCCCTTCCCGCACGCACACGAGGCCCCCGGGGCCGGGATCCCTCCCGACCCCGGGGGCCTCGTCGTACACCCGGACCCGCCGTCACGCCGGGTGTCGGGGGGAACGAAGAAGGACCCCGCCGAAGCGGGGTCCTTCTCGTGTTGCCTTGCTGTGTCCGAGGGGGGACTTGAACCCCCACGCCCGATAAAGGGCACTAGCACCTCAAGCTAGCGCGTCTGCCATTCCGCCACCCGGACCGGGTGTGTCTCTCGCGTCCCTTCCGGGCCGTTGCGACGAGGGAAACATTACCAAACATTCCAGGTCCGCCGTCACGCCGGGTGTCGGGGGGAAACGAGGAAGGACCCCGCCGAAGCGGGGTCCTTCTCGTGTTGCCTTGCTGTGTCCGAGGGGGGACTTGAACCCCCACGCCCGATAAAGGGCACTAGCACCTCAAGCTAGCGCGTCTGCCATTCCGCCACCCGGACCGGGTGTGTCTCTCGCGTCCCTTCCGGGCCGCCGCGACGTGGAAAACATTACCAAACACTCGGGGTCCTCGATCACACCCCCCGGTGGCCGGCGTTCGGCCTTGGGGAGACGGGCCCGGCGCGCGAGGATGGAGGGCAGGCAGCCGGTACCGATCAGTGGGAGGAAGCAGCGTGAGCTCAACAGGCGCGGGCAAGGGCATCTCCGGCCAGGACGAGGTCGTCGACCTCTGCCGGGACCTCATCCGGATCGACACCAGCAACTACGGGGACCACTCGGGCCCCGGCGAACGCAAGGCGGCCGAGTGGGTCGCGGAGAAGCTCGCCGAGGTCGGGCTGGAGCCGCAGATCTTCGAATCGCACAAGGGCCGCGCCTCGACGGTGGCGCGCATCGAGGGTGAGGACCCCTCCCGCCCGGCGCTGCTGATCCACGGCCACACCGACGTGGTTCCGGCCAACGCCGCCGACTGGACCTACGACCCCTTCTCGGGCGAGATCGCCGACGGTTGCGTGTGGGGCCGCGGCGCCGTCGACATGAAGGACATGGACGCGATGACGCTGGCCGTCGTACGCGACCGCATGCGCAGCGGGCGCAAGCCTCCCCGCGACATCGTGCTGGCCTTCCTGGCCGACGAGGAGGCCGGCGGCGTCTACGGCGCCCGCCACCTCGTCGACAAGCACCCCGGCCTCTTCGAGGGCGTCACCGAGGCCATCGGCGAGGTCGGCGGCTTCTCCTTCACGGTCAACGAGAACCTGCGCCTCTACCTCGTGGAGACCGCCCAGAAGGGCATGCACTGGATGCGCCTCACGGTGGAGGGCACCGCGGGCCACGGCTCCATGACGAACAACGACAACGCCATCACCGAGCTGTGCGAGGCCGTCGGCCGCCTCGGCCGCCACCAGTGGCCGGTGCGCGTGACCAAGACCGTACGGTCCTTCCTCGATGAACTCTCCGACGCGCTCGGAACCCCGCTCGACCCCGACGACATGGACGCCACGCTCGCCAAGCTCGGCGGCATCGCCAAGATGGTCGGCGCGACGCTGCGCAACTCCGCCGCCCCGACCATGCTCGGCGCCGGCTACAAGGTCAACGTCATCCCCGGCCAGGCCACGGCGCACGTCGACGGACGCTTCCTGCCGGGCTACGAGGACGAGTTCTTCGCCGACCTCGACCGGATCCTCGGCCCGCGCGTGAAGCGCGAGGACGTCCACGGGGACAAGGCCCTGGAGACGGACTTCGACGGCCGTTTGGTCGATGCCATGCAGGGCGCCCTGAAGGCGGAGGACCCCATCGCGCGGGCCGTGCCGTACATGCTGTCCGGCGGCACCGACGCGAAGTCCTTCGACGACCTCGGCATCCGCTGCTTCGGCTTCGCCCCGCTCCAACTGCCCCCGGAACTCGACTTCGCGGGCATGTTCCACGGAGTAGACGAGCGCGTCCCGGTCGAGGGCCTGAAGTTCGGCGTTCGCGTGCTCGATCGATTCATCGACGAGGCGTAACGCCGAAGAATCGCGAAGGTGTGCGCATTCCACTGAGAAGAGTGAATGCGCTCATACGCTCGTAGCCCTGGTGAACCCTCCTCGTTACAGGTGGTGCGGTCCGCGGCTGGGACCGCACTTGCCTACTAGGAGGAACAATGCTCAAGAAGGTTGTCGCCGCTGCGGCTGCCACCGGTGGTCTGGTTCTCGCGGGTGCGGGTCTGGCCGTCGCCGACGCCGGTGCCCAGGGTGCGGCCATCGGCTCCCCCGGCGTCCTGTCCGGCAACCTGGTCCAGGTTCCGGTCCACGTCCCGATCAACGCCTGCGGCAACACGGTCAGCGTGATCGGCCTGCTGAACCCGGCCTTCGGCAACACCTGCGTCAACGCCTGACGCGACGGAAAGTTCTGGCCCCGGGACGCATTCCAGCGTTCCGGGGCCGCCGGGCTTTCGGGCCCGGAATCTCACTTTTCGGCACATCAGGCAGGGGAGCCTGGCCGAAACCCGCACACACCAGGGGACGAGTACAGATGCGACGACCGGTTCAGGTCACGAGGAAGACACTGATCACGATGGCGGCCGCGGGGGGTGTCCTCGCACTGGCCGGTGGTCAGGCGCAGGCGGACGCCGGCGCCTCCGGGCAGGCCGCGAACTCACCGGGCGTGCTGTCCGGGAACAACGTGCAGGCACCGGTGAACGCTCCGGTGAACGTCTGCGGCAACACGATCGACGTGATCGGCCTGCTGAACCCGGCCTTCGGCAACAGCTGCGCCAACGACGCGGGCAAGCCGGGTCACCCGGAACACCCCGGCCACCCGGAACAGCCGGGGAACCCGGGCACGCCGGGAACGCCGGGCAACCAGAACCCCGGCACGCCGGGCGGACAGAACCCCGGGACGCCCGGTGGTCAGACCCCCGGCGGTCAGACGCCGGGCGGTCAGACGCCCGGCACCCCGGGCGGTCAGCAGCCCGGCGGCGGCCAGACTCCGGGAAAGCCGGGCACGCCCGGAACACCCGGGACTCCGGCCACCCCGAGCACTCCGGCAACCCCGGCCACGCACACCCCCACCACCCCGGCCGGGCACACGCCCGACACGGGCCGGAGCGGTGACGTCCAGGCACCCAGCCTCGCAGCCACCGGCGCCGGGGACGCCCTGACGGCCGGGATTCCGCTCGCGGGCGGCCTGTTGCTGGCCGGAGCCGTGCTCTACCGCCGCGCCCGCCAAGCGGCCTGACGCGGACTCACGACGCGGGTCCCGGCTGCCGGGGCCCGCGTCACCACGTCGCCCGGACCTGGCGGATGATCCGGCGGCGCAACCGTACGCGGCGGCTGCCGTCCCGGTGCAGGGTGAGGCGGTCGAGCTCCCAGTGCCCGTACTCCGCATGGTCGGTCAACAGTCGGGTCGCCTCCTGGCGGGGAACACCGCGAGGCACGTACACGTCGACGAATTCGTATTCCGGCATCGCATCTATTGTGCGGGCAGAGCCCCGCTACGGATAGCGTCTGCACTATGTCTGATGCCGCTCTGCCCACTGTTGCCGAGGTACGCGCCGCCGCCGAGGCGGTCAAGGCCGCTCTCGACCGTCACCTCGCCGCGGTCGAGAGCAGGATCGGGGACGAGGATCCGGCCGTCTACGCCGCCTTCAACGAACTCGCCGCCGCCGCCGAGGAGTACGACGAACTCCTCTACGACCGTTACGACGAGGTCACCCCCTTCGAGATCCCCACCCCCGAGGACGGCGTCCCGTACACCGGTCCCGCCGAGCCCGCCGCCTTCAGCGTGCTCATCCGCCGCGACTACGCCGTCGTGGAGCCGGCCCGACTGATCGCCCAGGCCGAACGCGTCGCCGCGCACGACCGTGACGCCGAACTCGTCGACGACGGCGGTACCGCCGGAGCCCTCGGGGTCCTCTTCGGGGAGTACGAGCCCGACGAGATCGCCTCCCGCTACAAGGAGTTCGGCCTCGACGAGGGCGACTCCACCCTGTGGATCGCCGCCCTGGAGGAAATGGCCGAACCCGGGGAGTGGCTCGGCTCGCCCTTCGGGCAGACCGACCCGCAGGACGTCCTGCACCGCTTCGACGTGAGCGCCGTCTTCGACGACGAGGAGCCGGACTTCTTCGAGGACGACGCCGACGACGTGGACGTCGAGGACACCACCGAGCCGGGGCTCACCCCCGCCTGAGCGGTAGCCCGTCGCCCCCGCCCGCCGCCGGGCGGGGGCCACCGGTCCGTCCTACGCGGGCGGTTCCTGCTGCGCCGCCGCCAGGGCCCGCAGCAGGCCCGTCAGGCGGGTCGTACGCGGCTTCGGCGGCACCTGGGCCACCGCGTGCGCGAGCGCCTGGTCGACGCCGTGCACCACCGACAGGTGCCGCTGCGCCCGGCCGAAGGCCGTGTACACCCAGTCCCGGGACAGGGCCTGCGCCGCGTCCCCCGGCAGGACGACCACCACCGCCGGCCAGCGCGCGCCGGCCGCCTGGTGCGCGGTCAGCGCCCGGCCGTGCCGCACCCGGGCCTCCACCAGCTCCCGCGCCACGACCATCCGCGCGCCCGCCGCGTCCTCCAGGTGCAGACCCCGCTCGTCGGCCGACACCACCCGGGCCGGCAGCGCCCGCCCGGGGGAGGGTACGTGGACCACCAGGTCGCCGGGGTCGAAGCCGCCGAACCGGCCGGGGCCGGGGTTCAACCGCTCCTTGAGGGCCGCGTTCAGCGCCCGGGTGCCCGCCGCACCGCCGTGGCCCGGGGTGATCACCCGTACGGCGTCCGCGGCGATACCGAAGGCGCGCGGCACCGACTCGGCGACCAGCTGCACCGTGCGGTGCACGGCCTCGCCGGCGTCCCGCACCGGGACGATGACGACCTCCTTGCCGGGGGCGTCGACCTGGTTCAGCTCCCCGATCCCGATCCCCGAGACCAGTTCGCCGAGGGGGCCGGGGTCGGGCGTGCGCGAGACCACCTGCGGGTGCGTCCGGGCCGCCAGGACATCGGCGAACACCCGGCCGGGCCCGGCCGAGCCGAGCACCCCGGGGTCGCCGGAGAGCACCAGACGGGCCCCGTCCGGTACGGACTCCACCAGGGCCGCGGCCGTCTCCACGTCGAGCTGCGGGGCGTCCAGGACGACGAGGAGGTCGAGGTCGAAGCGGCCCTCGGCGTCCCGGCCGGGCCCCTCCGTGCCCGCGAGCAGCCCCGCGACGGTGACGACGCCCGGCGCGGCGACGTGCGCGGCCGCGCAGACGCGCAGCCCCGCTCCCGGGCGCCGCCACCAGGGCCAGGGGTTCGGCGCGGGCGGCCTCGCCGCCGGTGTGCAGGACCAGGCCGTGGGCCGCGACGGCGCGGGCCAGTTCGGCGCCGGGGCCGGTGGCGGCGGGCGCGCCCGGGTCGGCCGCGCCGGTGAAGGTCGCGGACAGCCGGGCCAGGCCGTCGGCGAGGCTCTCCTCGGCCAGGGCGTACTCCTCCAGGCCCACGAGGAGGCGTACGGGCTGCTCCTCGTCCTCCCCGACGGGCTCGCCGAGGGGTTCGTGGAACACGAGCACCGCGCCGTCGCCGATGGCCGCCTCCAGGGCCTCGGCGGGGGCCGGAACGCCGTACTGGGTCAGGGCCTTCTCCAACAGCGGGGCCTCCAGGGCGGTGTGCCCCTTGAGGGCGGCCTGCGCGAGCAGCCAGGTCACCAGGGCGGCGGAGCGCCGCTCGTCGGCGGGACCGGCCTCGGGGCCCAGCAGGGCCTGCGCGAAGCCGTCGGCCTGCGCGGGGCGCACGCCGGGCAACGCGAGCAGCTGCCAGGGGTCCTCGGCGAGCCGCCCGGCGGCGCCTCGCCCAGCGCCAGCGCGGCCGGGGCGGCCAGCGCCTCGGGGCGCCACCGCGGGCCAGGACGGCCCGTACGTCGGCCACCTCTGCCTCGGAGGGCTCCGGGGCGGGCGGCGCGGCAGCCGGGCGGGGCGGCGGTGGGGGAGCGGGGGCCGCCTTGCGGGGCGTGGCCGGAGCCTCGTCGAAGAAGACGGCGGGCGGCTTCGCGCCGGCCTCCACGGCCCGTACGGCGGCCAGCAGATCGGCGGCCTTGCCGCTGAGCTTCCCGCCCGCCTCGACCGGAGCCTCCCGCTCGGCCTTCCGCCGCGCGATGCGCTCCCGCTCCACCCGCTGCGCCGCCAACTCGGCCTGCGCCTCACTCACCCCCGCCTGCCCAGCCGCCTGGTCGCCGGCAGCCTCCCCCTGCCCCGCCCCGGCCTCCCCGTCGCCGACTCCCGCCTCGCCTTCGCCCGCTGCGGCCGCCTGGCTGCCCACGGCTTCGCCCCGGCCCGGCCCGGCTTCCCCCTCGCCATCGCCGGCTTCCGCTTCGCCGGTTCCGGTCGCGCTGTCGGCCGCCCCGGCTGCCTGGTCGCCGGCGGCTTCGCCCCGGCCCGGCCCGGCCCCCGCGTCGTCGGCGGCGGCTTCCGCTTCCGCTTCGGCCTGCGGGGCTGGGGCGTTGGGCGACCGGGTCTCCGGGGCTTCGTGGCCGGGTGGAGCGGCGGCTGCTTCGGGCCCCTCGATCGCCTCGGGGGCGGCGGTGGGGCCGGCCGGGTCGGTGGCCTCGGGGTCCGTACTCACAACGTGCTCCAGTCCTGATCGGGGTAGCGGTGCACGGGCGCCGACACGTCGTCCAGAGCCCGGCAGATCTCCTCCGGAAGACTAAGGGCCTCCACCGACAGCGCCTCCCCCAGCTGCGCGGACGTCCGGGCGCCGACGATGGGCGCCACCACCCCCGGCCGGTCCCGGATCCACGCCAGGGCCACCTGGAGCGGCGTCACGCCCAAGCCCTGTGCGGCCGTCACCACCGCGTCCACGATCCGCCCGGCGGCCTCGTCCAGGTACGGCTCCACGAGCGCGGCCAGGGATTCCGACGCGCCCCGGGAGTCGGCGGGCGTGCCGTCGCGGTACTTGCCGGTGAGCACCCCGCGCCCGAGCGGCGAGCACGGCAGCAGCCCGACCTCCAGGTCGAGGGCGGCGGGCAGCACCTCCCGTTCCACTCCGCGTTGGAGGAGCGAGTACTCCATCTGCGTCGAGGCGAGCCGCGTCCGCGTGCCGGGGGCGGCCAACTGCCAGGTGGCGGCCTTCGCCAGTTGCCAGCCGCTGAAGTTGGACACCCCGGCGTAGCGGGCCCGGCCGCTGGCGACGGCGAGGTCCAGCGCCTGGAGGGTCTCCTCCAGCGGGGTGGCCGGATCGAACGCGTGGACCTGCCACAGGTCGACGTGGTCGGTGCCGAGGCGGTCGAGCGAGTCGTCGAGGGCGGCGAGCAGGTACCCGCGCGAGCCGTTGAACCGCCGGTCGGGGTCCGGCACGCTGCCGGCCTTCGTCGCGATGACCAGGTCCCGGCGCGGGACGAGGGAGCCCACCAGCTGCCCGAGCCGGTACTCGGCCTCGCCGCCGCCGTACACGTCGGCGGTGTCGACGAGCGTGCCCCCCGCGTTCCAGAACGTCTTCAACTGCTCGGCGGCGGCTTCCTCGCCGGTGTCGCGGCCCCAGGTCAGGGTGCCGAGGCCGATCCGGGAGACGCGCAGTCCGGTGCGGCCGAGATGCCTCTGCTCCATGAGCGCTGAGACTACTGGGGCACTGACGCGGCGCCGTCGGGCGCGCTACAGTCCCCGCAGACTCACGTTACTCACGGGTACAACGCACCGCGTGAACCGCATCGTAAGGGGACGACACATGAGGCTCGGTATCAATCTCGGCTACTGGGGTGCGGGCATGGACGCCGACAACCTCGCCGTCGCGCAGGAGGCGGACCGCCTCGGCTACGACGTCTGCTGGGCGGCCGAGGCCTACGGCTCCGACGCCGCCACCGTCCTCGCCTGGGTCGCCGCCCAGACCGAGCGCATCGACGTCGGCTCGGCTATCTTCCAGATCCCGGCCCGTCAGCCGGCCATGACCGCCATGACGGCCGCCACCCTCGACTCTCTCACCAAGGGCCGCTTCCGCCTGGGCCTCGGCGTCTCCGGCCCGCAGGTCTCCGAGGGCTGGTACGGCGTCAAGTTCGACAAGCCCCTCGCGCGCACCCGTGAGTACGTGGAGATCGTCCGCAAGGCGATGACCCGCGAGCGCCTCTCCTACGACGGCGCGCACTGGACGCTCCCGCTGCCCGGCGGCCCCGGCAAGCCGCTCAAGCTGACCGTGCACCCGGAGCGCGAGCACATCCCGCTCTACATCGCCGCCATCGGGCCGAAGAACCTGGAGCAGACCGGCGAGATCGCCGACGGCGCCCTGCTGATCTTCCCGGCCGCCGAGCACCTGGAGGAGACGGCCCTGCGGCACATCCGCGCGGGCCGCGAGAAGGCCGGGCTGACCATGGACGGCTTCGACGTCTGCCCGACCGTGCCGCTGGCCCTCGGCGAGGACGTGAACGGGCTCGCGGACATGTTCCGCCCGTACACCGCCCTGTACGTCGGCGGCATGGGCAGCGCCAAGCAGAACTTCTACAACCAGCTCGCCCAGCGCATGGGGTACGAGAAGGAGGCCGCCGAGATCCAGACCCGCTACCTGGCCGGCGACAAGACGGGCGCGGCTGCCGCCGTCCCGCACTCGCTGATCGACTCGACCACCCTGCTCGGCTCCGTGGAGCGGATCGCGGACGGGATGCGGGCCTACGCGGACGCCGGCGTCACCACCCTCACGCTCGCCCCGGCCGGCTTCACCCGGGACGAGCGCCTGGCGGCCCTGCGCGCGGGCACGGAGGCCCTGGAACTGGCGGGCCTGGCGTAGGGCTCTACGCCCCTGCGCCCGGACGAAGGAAGGTCTGCGGCCGTGGTGGGGGCTCGGGGGTCTTCCCCGCCACGGCCGACACCCCCACAACGCGCGGCCCGCTCCCGGGGTTACGCCCCGGGCGCCGCCGCTCGGTTCGTTCGTTCGGCCGAGTGGCGGTACCGCACGGTTGCCGGTCCGCTCCATCCGGATTTGACTCGTTCCATGCTCTCTGCCCGCAGCCTGTTCCGGGAGATCGTCGACCACGACGACTCCTTCCAGCTGTTCTGCTCCATCGCCGCCAACGGGGAGTCGCAGGGCGGCTGGGAGAACGCCCGCATCGCCGCCCTGGTCCCCGAGGGCATGCGCGAGCTCGCGCCCAAGATCACCCGACACGGCGCCGACGAGGACAAGCACGGTCGCATCTTCCAGGCCCTGCTGCGCAAGCGCGGTCTGCCCGCCGTCCCCGTGCCGCCCGAGACCGACTACACGATGCTGCTCGAACGCCGCGGCATCGGCCTCGCGCACGACAAACTGCGCCGCGAGGAGCCGCTGAGCGAGGAGGACATCGTCGTCTACCTCGCGCACAGCCGGGTCACCGAGCAGCGCGCCGCCGAGGAGATGATCATGCTCGTACGCCACTTCGGCGACGACCCGGAACTCGGCAAGGCCATCCGCATGATCAGCGACGACGAGGACAACCACCTCGCCTACTGCCACGAGGAGCTGCTGCGCCTGGCCCGCCGGGGACACGGCCGGACCATCCAGCGGGTCCTGCGCCAGAGCGCCCTCGCCGAGATCGCCGTCTACCGCGACGTCAGCCTCGCCGTCATGGACCACATGGGCCGGCTGCTGCGCTGGCCCGCGCCCAAGGCCGCCGCGCTGGCCGCCGGCATCCGCGGAATGTACGCGTACGAGCGCTTCGGCGGCTGGCACCGCATGGTCCGCCTGCGCCCGCCCGAGCGCAGGGACGCCCTGGGCGGCCGCCCCACCACCGCGCACGGGTTCGCGTAGCGGGCGAAGCCCTCAGAGCCAGCCGCGGCGCTTGAACATCCGGTGCAGGCTCAGACAGACGACCACCATCAGCACCACCACCGCCGGGTAGCCCCAGCTCCAGGTCAGCTCCGGCATGTGCTCGAAGTTCATCCCGTAGATGCCGGCGACCATCGTCGGGACGGCGGCCATGGCCGCCCAGGCGGAGATCTTGCGCATGTCGTCGTTCTGCCGCACGCCCATCTGCGCCAGGTGCGCGGCCAACGCGTCCGACAGCAGCCGGTCCAGGCCCTCGATGTACTCGTTCGCCTTGGTCAGGTGGTCGGCGACGTCGCGGAAGAAGGGCTGGGAGTGCTCGTGCACGAACGGCACCTGCCCGAAGGCCAGTCGGTCCATCGGCTGGAGCAGCGGGCTGGTGGCCCGGCGGAACTCCAGCACCTGGCGCTTCGCCGTGTAGATGCGCGCGGCCGTGTTCTTGGAGTCCGAGGCGGTCGGCGCGAAGACCTCCGCCTCCAGCTCCTCCAGGTCGCCCTGGAGCTCGGCCGCCACCTCGATGTAGTGGTCCACGACCGCGTCGGACACCGCGTACAGCACCGCCGTGGGCCCGTGCCGCAGCACCTCCGGCTCCTGCTCCAGGCGCCGGCGTACGGCGGCGAGCGCGGCCCCCTCGCCGTGCCGGACGGTCACCACGAAGGAGTCGCCCACGAAGACCATCAGCTCGTTCGCGGTGACGGTGTCCGACGCCTCGTCGTAGACCACCGGCTTCAGGACGACGAACAGCGAATCGTCGTAGACCTCCAGCTTGGGCCGCTGGTGGGCCGTCAGCGCGTCCTCGACCGCCAGCGCGTGCAGCCCGAACTCGCGGCTCACGTGGTCGAACTCCGCGGCCGTCGGCTCGTGCATCCCGATCCAGACGAAGGCGTCACCACTGGCGCGCGCCTCGTCGAGGGCGTCCGAGAAGTCGTCGGGCGCCGGCGAGCGGCGGCCGTCCCGGTACATCGCGCAGTCGACAATCACGCGGGGCATTCTCCCCCGAGCCGGCCCGGTCCGCACGTCGCCGCCACCGCATAGGGTGAGGCCATGGCCACGCTGATCCTCGTACGACACGGGCGGTCCACCGCCAACACCGCGGGTCTGCTCGCCGGCTGGACGCCGGGAGTAGCCCTTGACGAACGCGGCGCCGAACAGGCCGCCGCCCTGCCCGCGCGCCTGGAGGGCATCCCCCTCGCGGCCGTCGTCACCAGCCCGCTCCAGCGCTGCCGGGAGACCCTCGCCCCGCTGCTCGCCGCCCGCCCGGGGCTGGAGGAGCACACCGACGAGCGGATCGGCGAATGCCACTACGGCGACTGGTCGGGCCGCAAGCTCTCCGAACTCGCCGACGAGCCCCTCATGCGGATCGTCCAGCAGCACCCCTCGGCCGCCGCCTTCCCCGGCGGCGAGTCCATGCGCGCCATGCAGGCGCGCGCCGTGGACGCCGTACGCGAGTGGAACACCCGCGTCGAGGAGGAGCACGGCGCCGACGCCGTCTTCCTCGTGTGCTCCCACGGCGACATCATCAAGTCCCTGGTCGCCGACGCGCTCGGGATGCACCTCGACCTCTTCCAGCGCGTCCACGTCGATCCCTGCTCGGTCACCGCCATCCGCTACACCCCCACCCGTCCCTTCCTGCTGCGCCTCGGCGACACCGGCGACCTCGCCGGCCTCGCCCCCCGGCCGGCGCCGAGCGCCGAGTCCGAGGCCGAGCGCGGCGGCAACGCCGTCGTGGGCGGCGGCGCGGGCGCGGCCTGATCGAACGGCGCAGTAGGGTGGCAGGGCCAACACAAGAGCACGGCCCCGCCACTTCGCCAGACCCCTGTTCCACCCCATCCCGCCTCAGAAGACTTTGGAGACTGGACGTGCCCCGTCAGGTGTTCCTTTACGACCCGCCGGACCGCTTCGTGGCCGGCACGGTCGGTCTGCCTGGACGCCGTACGTTCTTCCTCCAGGCGTCCGCCGGTGCCCGCGTCACCAGCGTCTCCCTGGAGAAGACGCAGGTCGCGGCCCTGGCCGAGCGGATGGACGAGCTGCTGGACGAGGTCGTGCGCCGCACCGGGGGCAACGCCCCCGTCCCCGCCGTCGCCTCCACCGAGTCCGCCGACACCGACCCGCTCGACGTCCCCGTCGAGGAGGAGTTCCGCGTCGGCACCATGGCGCTCGCCTGGGACGGCGAGGAACAGCGCATGATCGTCGAGGCGCAGGCCCTCGTCGAACTCGACGCCGACTCGGAAGAGGATCTGGCCGAGGCGGAGGAACGCCTGCTCCAGGACGAGGAGAACGGCCCGCCCATGCTGCGGGTGCGGCTGTCCGGCGCGCAGGCCCGCGCCTTCGCCAAGCGGGCCCTGGACGTGGTCAACGCCGGCCGCCCGCCGTGCCCGCTGTGCAGCCTGCCGCTCGACCCGGAGGGACACGTGTGTCCGCGTCAGAACGGGTACCGGCGCCAGGTGTGAGCGCCGTGACCCCGAACCCCATGGAGGAGCTGCTCACCCGAGGTGAGCTGACGGTCCGCGGCCGCATCGCCGAGGCGTCGAACGCCGTCCTGCTCTGCACGGTGGCCTACGACGGCCGCAGCGCCGAGTGCGTCTACAAGCCCGTCAAGGGCGAGCGCCCGCTGTGGGACTTCCCCGACGGCAATCTCGCCCGGCGCGAGCGCGCCGCCTACCTGGTCTCCGAGGCCACCGGCTGGGGCCTCGTCCCCACGACGGTGCTGCGCGACGGCCCGTACGGGGAGGGCATGGTCCAACACTGGATCGACGCCGGAGAATCCCCGGAGGACGGCCTGCTCGCGCTGATCGAGGGCGAGGAGGCGGGGGAGGGGTGGAAACCGGTCGCGTTCGCCGAGGTCGGCGAGGGGCGCACGGCCCTGCTCGTGCACGCCGACGACCCCCGGCTGCGCCGCATGGCCGTACTGGACGCCGTGATCAACAACGGCGACCGCAAGGGCGGGCACCTGCTGCCCGCGCCCGACGGCAGGCTCTACGGCATCGACCACGGCGTGACCTTCCACACCGAGGACAAGCTGCGCACCCTGCTGTGGGGCTGGGCGGGGGAGCCGCTCACCGACGAGGCGCGCTCGGTCCTGGCCTCCCTGGAGGCGCAGCTGACCCCGCCGGCCCCGCTCGCCACCCGGCTGGCCGAACTGATCACGCCCGTGGAACTGGACGCCGTACGCGCTCGAGTGGCGCTGATGCTGCGTACGGGGACGCATCCGAAACCCTCGGGACAGTGGCCGGCGATCCCTTGGCCACCGGTCTGACCGGGCCGAACGTCGAACGCATAGATCCGGCCGGATCGCAAGAGTGCCGATCCGGCCAACAGTGCTGGTCCGGTTCGTTTCCGGAACACCCGTCCGGTTAGGCTCGATGCATGCATGCCTGGCCCGCTTCTGAGGTCCCCGCCCTGCCCGGCAAGGGCCGCGACCTCCAGATCCACGACACCGCGACCCGGGGGACGATCACCCTCGACCCCGGTCCCGTCGCCCGCCTCTACGTCTGTGGCATCACCCCGTACGACGCGACCCACATCGGTCACGCGGCGACCTACAACGCGTTCGACCTCGTGCAGCGCGTGTGGCTCGACAACAAGCGGCAGGTCCACTACGTCCAGAACGTCACCGACGTCGACGATCCCCTGCTGGTGCGGGCGCAGCGCGACGGACACGACTGGACCGCGCTCGCCGAGCGCGAGACGGCCCTCTTCCGCGAGGACATGACCGCCCTGCGGATGCTGCCTCCGCAGCACTACATCGGAGCCGTCGAGGCCATACCCGGCATCGTGCCGCTGGTCGAACGGCTGCGGGACGCGGGCGCCGCGTACGAGCTCGACGGCGACGTCTACTTCTCCGTGGAGTCGGACCCGCACTTCGGCGGGGTCTCCCACCTCGACGTCCAGGCGATGCGGCTGCTGTCCGCGGAGCGCGGCGGCGACCCGGACCGTCCGGGCAAGAAGAACCCGCTCGACCCGATGCTGTGGATGGCGGCGCGTCCCGGCGAGCCCAGCTGGGACGGGGCCTCCCTGGGCCGCGGCCGGCCGGGCTGGCACATCGAGTGCGTGGCCATCGCCCTGGACCACCTGGGCATGGGCTTCGACATCCAGGGCGGCGGCTCCGACCTGGCCTTCCCGCACCACGAGATGGGCGCCTCGCACGCGCAGGCCCTGACCGGCGAGTTCCCCATGGCCAAGGCCTACGTCCACGCGGGCATGGTCGCGCTGAACGGCGAGAAGATGTCGAAGTCCAAGGGCAACCTGGTCTTCGTGTCCGCGCTGCGCCGCTCCGGCGTCGACCCGGCGGCCATCCGCCTGGCCCTGCTGGCGCACCACTACCGCGCCGACTGGGAGTGGACGGACTCCGTCCTGGAGGAGGCCGTGGCCCGCCTGGAGCGCTGGCGCGCGGCCGTCTCCCGCCCGGACGGGCTCCCGGCGGACGCCCTGGTCGAGGAGGTCCGCGAGGCCCTCGCCCGCGACCTGGACGCCCCGGCGGCGCTGGCGGCCGTGGACCGCTGGGTCGAGCTCCAGCTCGCCTCCGGCGGGGACGACGAATCGGCCCCCGGCCTGGTCTCCCGTACGGTCGACGCGCTGCTCGGCGTGGCCCTGTAGCCACCCGCACGACACGGAAACGCCGGCGGGGCTGGATGATCCAGCCCCGCCGGCGTCCGTCTGTCGGGCCTACGCCTAAGGGGTCTGCGGGGCGTCGCCCCCCGGCTCCTCCTCCGCCGGGCCCGCCGCCGGCGGCTGCGACTCCTCCCCGGAGCCGGAGCCGGAGCCGGATCCGGTCTCGGTGCCCGTGCCGGCGCCCGCGCCCGATCCGGAGGCGTCCGGCTTGCGCTTCGGCGGGCGCGTGAGCCCGCTCGACGTGTCGCGCAGGTACGATCCGTCACCGGGCTCGGCGGTCGCGGACGGGTCCCGGCGGCGCAGGTAGCGTTCGAACTCCCGGGCGATCGCGTCACCCGAGGCCTCCGGCAGGTCCGCCGTGTCCCGGGCCTCCTCCAGCGTCTGGACGTACTCGGCGACCTCGCTGTCCTCGGCGGCCAGCTGGTCCACGCCCAGCTGCCAGGCCCGCGCGTCCTCCGGCAGCTCGCCCAGCGGGATCCTGATGTCGATCAGGTCCTCCAGCCGGTTCAGCAGCGCCAACGTCGCCTTCGGGTTCGGCGGCTGCGACACGTAGTGCGGCACCGCCGCCCACAGCGACACCGCCGGGACGCCCGCGTGCGTACACGCCTCCTGGAGCACGCCCACGATCCCCGTCGGGCCCTCGTACTTCGTCTCCTCCAGGTCCATCGTCCGCGCCAGGTCCGCGTCCGAGGTGACCCCGCTCACCGGCACCGGCCGGGTGTGCGGGGTGTCCCCGAGCAGCGCGCCGAGGATGACGACCATCTCCACGCCCAGCTCGTGCGCGAAGCCCAGCAGTTCGTTGCAGAACGAGCGCCAGCGCATGGACGGCTCGATGCCCCGTACGAGCACCAGGTCGCGCGGTTTCGCGCCGCCGATCCGGACCACCGAAAGCCGCGTCGTCGGCCAGGTGATCTTCCTGACCCCGTTGTCCAGCCACACCGTCGGCCGGTTGACCTGGAAGTCGTAGTAGTCCTCGGCGTCCAGCGCCGCGAAGACCTCGCCCTTCCACTCCCGGTCCAGGTGCGCCACCGCACCGGAGGCGGCGTCACCCGCGTCGTTCCAGCCCTCGAACGCGGCCACCATGACCGGGTCGATCAGCTCGGGCACGCCCTCAAGCTCGATCACCCAGGTCTCCTTCCGAAGTTCCCTTGTGTACAAGGGCCAGCCTAAGCCTTGGGGGCGCGCGGGCCACAGCCCACGACAGAGGGGCGGTTCCCCTCGGAACCGCCCCTCTTCCCCACCTGCGTGACGGCTATGCCTTGCCGCCCAGCATCTCCTCGACACGGGCCCGAACGGCCTCGTCGTCCAGGCCGCGGACCGTCACCGTCGTACGGCGACGCAGCACGTCGTCGACGGTCTCGGCCCACTCGAAGTCACGGGCGTAGGCGACCTGCGCCCAGATCTCCGGACCGTCCGGGTGGATGCGCTCGGCCAGCGCCGCGTCCTCGTTCGCCAGGCGCGCGACGTCGAAGGCCAGCGAGCCGTAGTGCGAGGCCAGGTGACGGGCCGTCAGCGGATCCATACGGGCACCCGGGTCGCGGTCCACCAGCAGACGGTGCGCCACCGCGTTCGGGTTGGCGACACCGGGCAGCGCGATCCGGCGCACCAGGGACTTCACCGGCTCCATGTCCTCGGTCAGCGGGCTGCCGGGGAGCTTGGCCAGCTTGTCCATGACGACACGGCCGATGTGACGGTACGTCGTCCACTTGCCGCCGGCGACCGACAGCATGCCGCCCGCGCCCTCGGAGACCACCGTCTCGCGCTTGGCCTTCTCGACGCCGCCGGGGCCGCCGGGCAGCACCCGCAGGCCCGCGAAGGCGTACGTCATCAGCGAGCGGTCCAGGTCCGCGTCCTTCACCGAGAACGCCGCCTCGTCGAGGATCTGCTGGATGTCCGACTCGGTGGCGCGCACGTCCGCCGGGTCGCCCTCGTAGACCTCGTCGGTCGTGCCGAGCAGGAGCTGGTCCTCCCACGGCAGGGCGAAGGTGATGCGGTACTTGTCGATCGGGGTGGCCATGGCGGCCTTCCAAGGCGACTTGCGCTTCATGACGATGTGCGCGCCCTTGGAGAGGCGGATCGACGGCATCGCGTGCTTGTCTTCCATGCGCCGCAGGTGGTCCACCCACGGGCCGGTGGCGTTGAGCACGACGCGCGCGTCGACACCGAACTCGGTGCCGTCGAGGCGGTCCTTCAGCTCGGCGCCGCTGACCCGGCCGCGCGTCATGCGCAGGCCGGTGACCTCGGCGTGGTTGAGGACGACCGCACCCGACTCGACCGCGGCGCGGACCGTCATGACGGCCACGCGCGAGTCGTTCATCTGGTGGTCGTAGTAGACGGCGACGGCCTTCAGGTTGTCCGTCTTCAGACCCGGGTTGTCGGCCGCGGCGCGGGCGGGCGAGATGACCTTGCCCATGCCGTCGCCGAAGGCCGAGAGCGCCGAGTACGCGAACACGCCCGCGCCCAGCTTCGCCGCGCCGACCGGACCGCCCTTGTACACGGGCAGGTAGAAGGTCAGCGGGTTGACCAGGTGCGGGGCCACGTCCTTGGCCAGTACCCGGCGCTCGTGGTGGTTCTCCGCGACCAGCTTGACCGCACCGGTCTGCAGGTAGCGCAGGCCACCGTGGACGAGCTTGGAGGAGGCGGAGGAGGTGGCGCCGGCGAAGTCGCCGGCGTCCACCATGGCGACCCGCAGACCCGACTGCGCGGCGTGCCAGGCCACGGAGGTGCCCAGGATGCCACCGCCGATGACGAGCAGGTCGTAGGTGGCCTTCGACAGCTGCTCACGGGTCTCGGCGCGGCTCGCGTTCGAGCCGGCGGTCGGGTGCGTACCCAGTGCGGGAACGCTCTGCAGGGTGCTCATATCTCTTTCAGCTCCTCGTCGATTGACTCAGCCGGTGCGGTCAGCTGGCGTCTTCGTCGTCGATCCAGCCCATGGACCGCTCTACGGCCTTGAGCCAGTTCTTGTACTCGCGGTCCCGCTGCTCGGCGGGCATCCGCGGGGTCCATTCCGCCGCGCGGCGCCAGTTGGCGCGCAGGGCGTCGGTGTCGGGCCAGAAGCCGACGGCCAGGCCGGCGGCGTAGGCGGCGCCGAGACAGGTGGTCTCGGCGACCATCGGGCGCACCACCGGGGCGTCCAGGAAGTCCGAGAGCGTCTGCATCAGCAGGTTGTTGGAGGTCATACCACCGTCGACCTTGAGGGCCGCCAGCTCGACGCCGGAGTCCTTGGTCATGGCGTCGGTGATCTCGCGGGTCTGCCAGGCGGTGGCCTCCAGGACGGCACGGGCGATGTGCGCCTTGGTGACGTACCGGGTGAGGCCGGCGATCACACCGCGGGCGTCGGAGCGCCAGTACGGGGCGAACAGGCCGGAGAAGGCCGGTACGAAGTAGGCGCCGCCGTTGTCCTCGACGGAGAGCGCGAGCGTCTCGATCTCGGCGGCGGTCTTGATCATGCCCATCTGGTCGCGCATCCACTGGACGAGCGAGCCGGTGACGGCGATGGAGCCCTCCAGCGCGTAGACCGGCTTCGCGTCGCCGATCTGGTAGCCGACCGTGGTCAGCAGGCCGCTGTAGGAGTTGATGATCTTGTCGCCGGTGTTCATCAGCATGAACGTGCCGGTGCCGTAGGTGGACTTCGCCTCGCCCTCGGCGAAGCAGGTCTGGCCGAAGAGGGCGGCCTGCTGGTCACCGAGCGCGGAGGCGACCGGGACGCCGGCGAGGACGCCTTCCTTGACGTGGCCGTAGACCTCGGCGGAGGACCTGATCTCGGGGAGGACGTTGAGCGGCACCTCCATGGACTCGGCGATGCGCTCGTCCCAGGCCAGGGTGTGCAGGTTCATCAGCATGGTGCGCGAGGCGTTGGTGACGTCGGTGACGTGCACGCCGCCCTGGGCGCCGCCGGTGAGGTTCCAGATGACCCAGGAGTCCATCGTGCCGAAGAGGATGTCGCCGGCCTCGGCGCGCTCGCGCAGGCCCTCGACGTTGTCCAGCAGCCAGCGGACCTTGGGGCCGGCGAAGTAGCTCGCCAGCGGCAGGCCGGTCTCGCGGCGGAAGCGGTCCTGGCCGACGTTGCGACCGAGCTCCTTGCACAGGGCGTCGGTACGGGTGTCCTGCCAGACCAGCGCGTTGTGGACCGGCTCGCCGGTGTTCCGGTCCCACAGGACGGTGGTCTCGCGCTGGTTGGTGATGCCGACGGCCTTGACGTCGGCGGCCGTGATCTCGGCCTTGGCGATGGCGCCGGCGACGACCTCCTGGACGTTGGTCCAGATCTCGGTGGCGTCGTGCTCGACCCAGCCCGGCTTCGGGAAGATCTGCTCGTGCTCCTTCTGGTCGACGGCGACGATGCGGCCGTCGCGGTCGAAGACGATGCAACGGGAGGACGTGGTGCCCTGGTCGATCGCGGCGATGAAGGGGCCGGTGCTGCTGGTCATGGTGGCTGCTCCTGGCAGGTCTGTGGAGTTGGCGGAATCAGGACGGGCGGTGCGGTTACCGCTCATGCTTGCCGATGCTGATCAGGCGAACGCGATGTTGTACAGACCGCCGGCGAGCGCGGCGCCGACGAGCGGGCCGACGACCGGGATCCAGGAGTAGCCCCAGTCCGAGCCGCCCTTGTTGGGCAGCGGGAGCAGGGCGTGGACGATGCGCGGACCGAGGTCGCGGACCGGGTTGATGGCGTAGCCGGTGGGGCCGCCCAGCGAGAGGCCGATGCCGACGACCACGAAGGAGGTGATCAGGACGCCTATGACGCCGAGGCCCTTGCCGCCGTCCTGGAGGCCCTGGGTGAGGATCGCCAGGATGAGGACGGCGGTGCCGATGATCTCGGTCGCGAGGTTCTGGACGACGTTGCGGATCTCGGGGCCCGTGGAGAAGATGCCGAGGACGGGGCCCGCGACGTCGTGCGGGTGCGGGTCCTCCGGGCCGAGCTTGGCGTCGCGGATGTGCTCCGGGTCGGCGAGGTGCACGCGGAACTGGCCGTAGTAGGTCACCCACATGAGGACCGCGCCGAGCATGGCGCCCAGCAGCTGGCCCGCGAAGTAGACCGGGACGTCACCCCACTCGCCGGTCTTGACGGCGATGCCGACGGTGACCGCCGGGTTGAGGTGCGCGCCGGACAGGGGCGCGGAGACGTATGCGGCGATCAGGACGGCGAAACCCCAGCCGAAGGTGATCGCGAGCCAGCCCGCGTTACGGGCCTTGGAGCTCTTGAGCGTGACGGCGGCGCAGACGCCACCGCCGAGCAGTGTGAGCAGGGCGGTACCGATGGTCTCGCCGATGAAGATGTCGGAGCTGGACACCCGCGACTCCTTTGTCTTACGTCCAGGGGTGGGCGGACACCGGGTCCCTCCGGTGGTCCACGCACTCGGTGAGTGCTGCACCGGTCCTTGGCCTCGCCATACCCTAACGCGTATTGCCGGTAGGTGTTCGACAATGCCGACCGATGAACGGCAGTTTTCCGCCTGGGTGAAGAAGGCGTCAAGGGTTGACCAGGTCAAAGAACCGGATCGTTACCACTCGGTACGATCGACCAAAACCGGCCATTGATCGATCGGAAAAAGACAAAATCCACCCAAATGGCGCTCGGACGCGCCATCGGGTGGATCAAAGACCTTCAGGTCAAGCTCAGAACCGGCCCGCCCCGAGGTCGCGCGAAACCGACCTCGCGCAGTCCCGTACGGACGCCACCAGGGACGCCCGCGGCTCCCCGGACTCCCCGCACACCCGCTCCACCGCGCCCGCGACCGCGACGGCGCCCACCGGCATCCGGCGCCGGTCGTGGATCGGCGCCGCCACCGAGGCGATGCCCTCCCAGGTCTCCTCCACGTCGGCGGCCCAGCCGCGCGCCCGCGTCAGCTCCAGGATCTCCTCGAAGCCCGTCGCGTCCGTGACCGTACGGGGCGTGAACGCCTCCCGCTCGACCTCCATCGCCTGGGAGTGCGCCACCGGGTCGTACGCCGACAGCACCTTGCCCAGGGCCGTCGAGTGCAGCGGCTGCATGGCGCCCACCTCCAGCACTTGACGGCTGTCGTCCGGGCGGAAGACGTGGTGCATGATCAGCACCCCGCTCTGGTGCAGCACCCCCACGTAGACGCTCTCGCCGCTCGCCCGCGCCAGGTCGTCCGTCCAGACCAGGGCGCGGGCGCGCAGCTCGTGCACGTCCAGGTAGCTGTTGCCCAGCCGCAGCAGCTCCGCGCCCAGCTGGTAGCGGCCCGAGGCCGGGTCCTGTTCGACGAAGCCCTCGGCCTGCAGGGTGCGCAGGATCCCGTGCGCCGTGCCCTTGGCCAGGCCCAACGCGGACGCCACGTCCGACAGGCCCAGCCGGCGCTCCCCGCCCGCCAGGAGTCGCAGCATCGCAGCGGCTCGTTCGAGCGACTGGATGTTCCGTGCCATCGCGCAGCCTCCTGCTGACGTAGTTCGACAATGCTGAACACTATCGGTCGATGCCGACCTTGTGCATGCTTGGGCTGTTCCCAGGGTGCGGCGCGCCCGTACGCCCCGTACGCGCCCCGCCGGACAGGATGCAGTCCGTTTGGTGGGACGCTCTCACCGGGTGGGGCGCCACACGGTTACCCTGACCGCGTGCGCCCCCGACACAGGCAGGGGTGCAAAGCCGACAGCCGTCGCACTCCAGGGAGCCCCACCATGGCCTCGTTGCCGAACCCGCCCGCAGACACCCAGACCCGGGCCGATGCCCTCCGAGAGGCGCTCGCGACCCGCGTGGTCGTCGCCGACGGAGCCATGGGAACGATGCTCCAGGCGCAGGACCCCACCATGGAGGACTTCCAGCAGCTCGAAGGCTGCAACGAGGTCCTGAACGTGACCCGCCCCGACATCGTGCGCTCCGTCCACGAGGCGTACTTCGGCGTCGGCGTTGACTGCGTGGAGACCAACACCTTCGGCGCCAACTACGCCGCCCTCGCCGAGTACGACATCGCCGAGCGCAACTTCGAGCTGTCCGAGGCCGGCGCGCGCATCGCCCGCGAGGTCGCCGACGAGTTCACCGCTTCCACCGGGCAGCAGCGCTGGGTGCTCGGCTCCATCGGCCCCGGCACCAAGCTGCCCACCCTCGGCCACATCACCTACGGCCAGATCCGTGACGCCTACCAGATCAACGCCGAAGGCCTGATCTCCGGCGGCGCCGACGCGCTGCTCGTCGAGACCACCCAGGACCTCCTGCAGACCAAGTCCTCCATCATCGGCGCCCGCCGCGCCATGGAGGCCCTCGGCGTCAGCGTCCCCCTGATCTGCTCCGTCACCGTCGAGACCACCGGCACCATGCTGCTCGGCTCCGAGATCGGCGCCGCGCTCACCGCGCTGGAACCCCTCGGCATCGACATGATCGGTCTGAACTGCGCCACCGGCCCCGCCGAGATGAGCGAGCACCTGCGCTACCTCGCGCGCAACGCCCGCATCCCGCTCTCCTGCATGCCCAACGCCGGTCTGCCCGTCCTGACCAAGGACGGCGCTCACTACCCGCTGACCGCCCCCGAGCTCGCCGACGCCCAGGAGACCTTCGTCCGCGAGTACGGACTCTCCCTCGTCGGCGGCTGCTGCGGCACCACCCCCGAGCACCTGCGCCAGGTCGTCGAGCGGGTCCGCGGCACGGCCGTCGTCGAGCGCAGCCCGCAGCCGGAGCCCGGCGCCGCCTCGCTCTACCAGACCGTGCCGTTCCGGCAGGACACCTCGTACATGGCCATCGGCGAGCGCACCAACGCCAACGGCTCGAAGAAGTTCCGCGAGGCCATGCTGGAGGCCCGCTGGGACGACTGCGTCGAGATGGCCCGCGACCAGATCCGCGAGGGCGCGCACATGCTCGACCTGTGCGTGGACTACGTCGGCCGCGACGGCGTCGCCGACATGAAGGAGCTGGCCGGCCGCTTCGCCACCGCCTCCACCCTGCCGATCGTCCTGGACTCCACCGAGGTCCCCGTCATCCAGGCCGGCCTGGAGATGCTGGGCGGCCGCGCCGTCATCAACTCGGTCAACTACGAGGACGGCGACGGACCCGACTCCCGCTTCGCCAAGGTCACCCGACTGGCCCGCGAGCACGGCGCCGCGCTGATCGCCCTGACCATCGACGAGGAGGGCCAGGCCCGCACCGTCGAGCACAAGGTGGCCATCGCCGAGCGCCTCATCGAGGACCTCACCACCAACTGGGGCATCCGCGAGTCGGACATCCTCATCGACACCCTGACCTTCACCATCTGCACCGGCCAGGAGGAGTCCCGCAAGGACGGCATCGCCACCATCGAGTCGATCCGCGAACTCAAGCGCCGCCACCCCGACGTCCAGACCACCCTGGGCCTGTCCAACATCTCCTTCGGCCTCAACCCGGCCGCCCGCGTCCTGCTCAACTCCGTCTTCCTCGACGAGTGCGTCAAGGCCGGCCTGGACTCCGCGATCGTCCACGCCTCCAAGATCCTCCCGATCGCCCGGTTCGACGAGGAACAGGTCAACACCGCCCTCGACCTCATCTACGACCGCCGCGAGGGCGACTACGACCCGCTGCAGAAGCTGATGGCCCTCTTCGAGGGCGTCAACACCAAGTCCCTCAAGGCCGGCCGTGCCGAGGAGCTCCTCGCCCTGCCCCTGGAGGAGCGGCTGCGGCGCCGCATCATCGACGGCGAGAAGAACGGCCTGGAGGCCGACCTCGACGAGGCCCTCCAGACCCGCCCCGCCCTCGACATCGTCAACGACACCCTCCTGGAGGGCATGAAGGTCGTCGGCGAGCTGTTCGGCTCCGGCCAGATGCAGCTGCCCTTCGTCCTCCAGTCCGCGGAGGTCATGAAGACGGCGGTGGCGCACCTGGAACCGCACATGGAGAAGAGCGACGACGAGGGCAAGGGCACCATCGTGCTCGCCACCGTCCGCGGCGACGTCCACGACATCGGCAAGAACCTCGTCGACATCATCCTGACCAACAACGGCTACAACGTCGTCAACATCGGCATCAAGCAGCCGGTCTCCGCGATCCTCGAAGCCGCCCAGGAACACAAGGCCGACGTCATCGGCATGTCCGGTCTCCTCGTGAAATCCACCGTGATCATGAAGGAGAACCTGGAGGAGCTCAACCAGCGCAAGCTGGCCGCCGACTACCCCGTCATCCTCGGCGGCGCCGCCCTCACCCGCGCCTACGTCGAACAGGACCTCCACGAGATCTACGAGGGCGAGGTCCGCTACGCCCGCGACGCCTTCGAGGGCCTGCGCCTGATGGACGCCCTCATCGCCGTCAAGCGCGGCGTCCCCGGCGCCACCCTGCCCGAACTCAAGCAGCGCCGCGTCCCCAAGCGGGACACTCCCGTGGTCCAGGTGGAGGAGCCCGAGGAGCCGGGCGCCCGCTCGGACGTCTCCGTCGACAACCCCGTCCCCACCCCGCCGTTCTGGGGAACCCGCGTCGTCAAGGGCATCCCGCTCAAGGACTACGCCTCCTGGCTGGACGAGGGCGCCCTCTTCAAGGGGCAGTGGGGCCTCAAGCAGGCCCGCGCCGGCGGGGCCACGTACGAGGAACTGGTCGAGACGGAGGGCCGCCCGCGCCTGCGCGGCCTCCTGGAGAAGCTGCACACCGAGAACCTCCTCGAAGCGGCCGTCGTCTACGGCTACTTCCCCTGCGTCTCCAAGGGCGACGACCTGATCATCCTCGACGAGCAGGGCAACGAGCGGACCCGCTTCACCTTCCCGCGCCAGCGGCGCGGCCGCCGCCTGTGCCTCGCCGACTTCTTCCGCCCCGAGGAGTCGGGCGAGACGGACGTCGTCGGCCTCCAGGTCGTCACCGTCGGCTCGAAGATCGGCGAGGCCACCGCCAAGCTCTTCGAGGCCGACTCCTACCGCGAATACCTGGAGCTGCACGGCCTGTCCGTCCAGCTCGCCGAGGCCATGGCCGAGTACTGGCACGCCCGCGTCCGCGCGGAGCTGGGCTTCGGCGGCGAGGACCCGGACAAGGTCGAGGACATGTTCGACCTCAAGTACCGCGGCGCCCGCTTCTCCCTGGGCTACGGTGCCTGCCCCGACCTGGAGGACCGCGCCAAGATCGCCGACCTCCTCCAGCCGGAGCGGATCGGCGTCCACCTGTCGGAGGAATTCCAGCTCCACCCCGAACAGTCCACCGACGCCATCGTGATTCACCACCCCGAAGCGAAATATTTCAACGCACGCTGAGGCGTAGCGGCGTACACTGGTCGGTCCCAAACAGGCCGGTCACCTGTTCCCCGGGGGGATGTGCCCACGGGTCCAGGTGACCGGCCTTGTCGTCCCCCAGAGAGGCGCCCGCATGACCAGCACCGTCCCCGCCCCCGTCGCCCGCACGGCCGACGGGCACGCCCTGCAGGCGGTGCTGCTCGACATGGACGGCACCCTCGTCGACACCGAGGGATTCTGGTGGGAGATCGAAGCGGAGATCTTCCGGGAGCTCGGCCACGAACTCGACGACGCCTGGCGTGACATCGTGGTCGGCGGCCCCATGAGCCGCAGCGCCGGCTTCCTCATCGAGGCCACCGGCGCCGACATCGGCCTCGCCGAACTCAGCGTCCTGCTCAACGAGCGCTTCGAGGCCCGCATCGCCGGCCATGTCCCCCTGATGCCCGGCGCCGAACGGCTCCTGAACGAGCTGGCGCGGCACAACGTGCCCACCGCCCTCGTCTCCGCCTCCCACCGCCGCGTCATCGACCAGGTGCTGCGGACCCTCGGCCGCGACCGCTTCCACCTCACCGTCGCCGGCGACGAGGTCCCCCGTACCAAGCCCCACCCGGACCCGTACCTGCTCGCCGCCCGGACCCTCGGCGCGCACCCCTCGCGGTGCGCCGTCATCGAGGACACCGCCACCGGCGTCGCCGCCGCCGAGGCCGCAGGCTGCCGCGTCGTGGCCATCCCCTCCGTCGGGCTCATCGACCCCGCGCCCGGCCGCACCGTCGTCCGCTCCCTGGAGGACGTGGACCTGCCGTTCCTGCGCTCGCTCATCACTCCGATGAACTGAACCGCGCACGCTGCGTACCGAACAGTTCGGGGTCCGCTCCCGGATCGCGCGGGAGGATCTTCCGTGCCCGGCACCGGAGGCCGAAATTCCATCCCCCATCCGCCGCCCGCGCCGGGTGACCTTGGTCACCCGCAGGACCCCCGCCGGGGCCACACCGTGCCCACGCGGCCTTCCCATGTGTCCGGATTGATCATCTCCTGACCGCATCTGCGAAGACACCCGCATGAGCGGTCAGTCCGCTCCCATCACCGTCCGGTTACGTCCCAACTCCTGCCGGTTCCAGCCATCCCGTCCGGGGCCACTAATGTCGACGCGGGCACTACGCACGCACCTCTGCCGCACCGGACACACACCCTGTCGCCGGCGCCGCGTGGACCGATCGTCACACACCGGCCCGATCGTTCCGCCCTGAACGGGCGACCGCAGCGCAGTGCCCTCTACGCCGCTTTGACCAAGTGCCGGGTGAGGGAGTACGTCCAGCATGAACCGCAAGACCATGGTGCTGACGGCCGCGATCGGCCTGCTCACCCCCGCGCTGTCCGCCTGCGGCAGCGCGAGCGGCGGAGGAGCAGCGTCCGGAGCGATCGTCGTCGGCACCACCGACCGGTTCGAGGCCGCCGACTACGCACCCGCCCCGTTCGACCCCGCCTACGCCTACGACGCCGGCGCCTGGAACGTCCTGCGCCAGACCGTCCAGACGCTGATGCACACCCCGCGCGGCGGCGGCCAGCCCGTCCCCGAAGCCGCGTCCGACTGCCGCTTCACCGACACGGGCAACGAGAGCTACCGCTGCACCCTGCGGCCGGGACTGAAGTTCGCGAACGGCGACCCGCTCACCGCCAAGGACGTCAAGTTCTCCATCGACCGCGTCCGCGCGATCAAGGACGAGAACGGCCCCTCCGCGCTCCTCTCCACCCTCGACACCGTCGAGGTCAAGGGCGCCGACACCGTCGTCTTCCACCTGAAGACCGCCGACGCGACCTTCCCCTACAAGCTCTCCACCCCCGCCGCCGGCATCGTCAGCGAGAAGAACTACGAGGCCAGGAAGCTGCGTCCCGGCTTCGCCGTCGACGGCTCCGGCCCCTACACGATGAAGGCGGAGGTCAAGGACAACCACCTCGTCCGCGCCGTCTTCACCAAGAACCCCCACTACAAGGGCGACCTCAAGCTCCACAACGACAAGGTCGAGCTGCGCTCCTTCAACGACTCCGCCACGATGGGCAAGGCCCTCGCCGACGGCGCCGTCCACATGGTCTCGCGCACCCTGGCGCCCTCCCAGATCAGCGAGTTCGCGGCGAAGCCCCCCAAGGGCGTCAAGCTCGTCCCGCTGCCCGGCCTGGAGATCCGCTACCTCGGCTTCAACACCGACGCCCCCGTCGTCAAGGACAAGGCCGTACGCCAGGCCCTCGCCGCCGCCGTCGACCGCAACAACGTCATCTCCAAGGTCTACGGCAAGGCCGCGCAGCCCCTGTACTCCCTCGTCCCCACCGCCGTCGGCGGCCACGTCAACTCCTTCTTCAACCGCTACGGCGAGGCCAACACCGCCAAGGCCGCGAGCATCCTGAAGGAGGCCGGGATCAAGACCCCCGTCAAGCTGACCCTGAACTACACCACGGACCACTACGGCGACGGCACCGCCGCCGAGTTCGAGGCCCTCAAGACCCAGCTCAACTCCACCCAGCTCTTCGACATCACCGTCCAGGGCAAGGAGTGGGGCGAATTCCGCCCCGCGCAGAAGAAGGGCGACTACGCCGCCTACGGGCTCGGCTGGTTCCCCGACTACCCGGACGCCGACAACTTCCTCGCCCCCTTCCTGGAGCAGGACAACTTCCTGGGCACGCCGTACGCCAACAACACGGTGCGCACCAGGCTCATCCCCGAGGCCCGGCGCAACGTCGACCGTACGGTCACCGCGCCCGCGATCACGGAGATGCAGGACATCGTCGCCGAGGACGTGCCCGTCCTGCCCCTGTGGCAGGGCAAGCAGTACGTCGCCGCTCGCGACGGGATCACCGGAGTGGAGTGGTCGGTCAACGCCATCTCCGACCTCCAGCTGTGGGAACTCGGCCGCGGAGTCAGCGGCTGAGACCGGCAGCGACGGCAGCAACGGCAGCATCCGGCGGCGGACGTCGCAGGCCGGCGCAACGACCAGACAAGACTGTGAAGGACATTCGCGTGAAGACACGTAACCAGTGGTTGGCGGCCCCGCTCGGCGCGGCCACCGCCGCAGCGCTGCTCAGCGGTTGCGGTTCCACCGATGGCGCCAACGCCGGCAGCGGCAAGGGCGTGGTCATGGGGATATCCGACAAGGTGAAGTCCGTGGACCCGGCCGCGGGCTACGATCCGGGCTCCTGGCTCCTCTTCAACAACGTCTTCCAGTCGCTGCTCAGCTTCCCCAAGGGCGGCACCACCCCGGAGCCCGACGCCGCGCAGTCCTGCAACTTCGAGGGCGGCGACAGCAAGCAGTACAGGTGCGTCCTGCGCCCGAACCTGAAGTTCAGCAACGGCAACAGCCTGACCTCGAAGGACGTCAAGTTCTCCTTCGAGCGCACCCTGAAGATCAACGACGACAACGGCCCCGCCGTCATGCTCTCGTCGATCGCCGGCATCGACACGCCCGACGAGAAGACCATCGTCTTCCGCCTGAAGACCTCCGACGCGACCTTCCCCAGCAAGATCGCGTCGGGCGCGGGCTCCATCGTCGACCACGCCGAATACCCGGCCGACAAGCTCCGCACCGACAACAAGGCCGTCGGCTCCGGCGTCTACAAGCTCGACTCCATCAGCGACAAGAGCGCGAGCTTCTCCGTCAACGACTCCTACACCGGCAAGGCCAAGGCCAAGAACACCGGCGTCACGCTGAAGTTCTTCAACGGCGACCAGGCCGCCCTGAAGAGCGTCCTCCAGAGCGGCGACGTCGACTTCGCCTTCCGCGGCCTCGCCGCCAAGGACATCGCCGCCCTCTCCGCCACCAAGACCGGCGACCAGAAGATCGACGTCGTCGAGGGCACCGGCGCCGAGGTCGAGCACATGGTCTTCAACGTCAACGACCCCGTCGTCGGCAAGCTGCCCGTGCGCAAGGCCATCGCCTACCTCGTGGACCGCGAGGCCCTCGTCAAGGACGTCTACGCCGGCACCGCCACCCCGCTCTACTCCATCGTCCCGGCGGGCATCGCGGGCCACACCACCCCGTTCTTCGACCGCTACGGCGGCAGCCCGCAGGTGGAGAAGGCCAAGGCCGTCCTCAAGGCCGCCAACATCACCGGCAAGATCAAGCTGACCCTGTGGTCCACGCCGACCCGCTACGGCCCCTCCACCGACCAGCAGTTCCAGGTCATCGCCAAGCAGCTCAACGACAGCGGCCTCTTCGAGGCCGACATGAAGTCCGTCGAGTTCGAGCAGTACGAGAAGGACATCGCGGCCGGCAAGTACGGCGTCTACGTGAAGGGCTGGGTCCCGGACTACCCGGACGCCGACAACTTCACGCAGCCGTTCTTCGGCCCGGACAACGTCCTGAAGAACAACTACGACAACAAGGAGATCAGCGGGACGATCATCCCGTCGACCTCCGCAAAGTCCGACCGGACCTCGGCCAACATGGACTACAACCGGCTCCAGGACATCGTCGCCGACGAGCTGCCGATCCTCCCGCTCTGGCAGGGCAAGCAGTACGCCGTCACCCGCCAGAACGTCAACGGCCTCCAGTGGTCCCTCGACGCCTCCACGGTCTTCCGCTTCTGGGAGATCAGCAAGGGATAGGCTGGCCACCAGGCCACGAACAACGGGCCGGCAACCGCACCACGCGGCTGCCGGCCCGTTCCGTTTCCGACCGAGCCAACGGGCTACCGGGCGCCCGGCCGTACCAGGCCGCTCTCGTACGCGTACACCGCCGCCTGCACCCGGTCGCGCAGGCTCAGCTTCGTCAGCACGTGCCCCACGTGCGTCTTCACCGTCGTCTCGCTGACGAACAGATCCGCCGCGATCTCCGCGTTCGACAGACCGCGCGCCACCAGCTTCAGTACCTCCACCTCGCGCTCCGTCAGCGTCCCCAACGTGTCCGGGACCCGCTCCTCGCCCGACGGCAGATGCCCCGCGTACTTGTCGAGCAGCCGGCGCGTGATGCTCGGCGCGAGCATCGCCTCGCCCCCCGCCACCACCCGGATCGCCTGCACCAGCTCGTCCGCCGGGGCGTCCTTCAACAGGAAGCCGCTCGCGCCGGCCCGTAGGGCCTCCACCACGTACTCGTCCAGGTCGAAGGTCGTCAGCACCAGCACCTTCGCCGGCCCGTCACGCTCCGGACCCGTGATCCGACGCGTCGCCTCCACCCCGTCCATCCGCGGCATCCGGATGTCCATCAACACCACATCGGGCTGCAACGCCCGCACCTGGTCCAGCGCCTGCAGACCGTCCCCGGCCTCACCCACCACCACCAGGTCCTGCTCGGCCTCCAGGATCATCCGGAAACCGGTGCGCAGCAGTGGCTGGTCGTCGACCAGCAGGACGCGGATCGCCACGGGGTACCTCGTATTCGTCGGACGGCTTCGGCGGACGCGCCCCATTCTGCCCTGACCCGAAGATCACGACCCCGCCGGGCGATCCCCCCGCGCGACGACCTCCAACGGGTACACCGGGGGAGTCCCCCCGAACTCCGGACACACCGCCTGGTGATCACACCAGCCGCACAGCTTCGTCGGCCGCGGCCGCCAATCCCCCGTCTCCGTGGCCTCCCGGATCGCGTCCCACAGCGCGTGCAGCTTGCGCTCCACCCGCTCCAGATCCGCGACCACCGGGTCGTACGTCAACACGTCCCCGCTGCCCAGGTACACCAGCTGCAGCCGCCGCGGCACGACACCCTTCAGCCGCCACACCACCAGCGCGTAGAACTTCATCTGGAACAGTGCGCCCTCCGCGTACTGCGGTCGCGGAGCCTTCCCCGTCTTGTAGTCGACGATCCGCACCTCGCCCGTCGGCGCCACGTCGACCCGGTCGATGATCCCGCGCAGCCGCAGCCCCGACTCCAGCTCCGTCTCCACGAAGAACTCCCGCTCCACCGGCTCCAGCCGCGTCGGGTCCTCCAGCGTGAACCACCGCTCCACCAGCGCCTCGGCCTCCGTCAGCCACCGCGCCAGCCCCTCACCCCCGTCGCCCTGCGGGAACAGCTCCGCCAGCTCCGGCTTCGACTCCAGCAACCGGTCCCACTGGGCCGGGATCAAGGCCTTGGCCCGCGGCGCCGTCCGCTCCACCGCGGGGTGGTCGAACAGCCGCTCCAGCACCGCGTGCACCAACGTCCCCCGCGTCGCCGCCGCGCTCGGCTTCTCCGGCAGCCGGTCGATCACCCGGAACCGGTACAGCAGCGGACACTGCATGAAGTCGCCGGCCCGAGACGGGGACAGCGCCATCGGCCGGGAAGCACCCGAAACGGCGTCGGCGGGCACGGGCACACCGGCGGGCGCCTCGACCGAGGCGTCGACCGAGGCATCGGCCGAGGCGTCGAGGGAGGATTCCGCCGCGGCGCCGCCGGAGGCATCCGCACCCTCCGCGCCGGGTACGGGACCGGGGATCGTCGTCATACGCGAAACCCTACGGCCCCACGCCGACAGCACGCGCATACCATCGACTGCGGGCGGGCACCCTCGCCCTGCATGATCGGAGCATCACACCGCGCGACCACCCCGCCGCCACACCACCCCGACCGCAGGCCCCACACTGGAAAGACACCCCCCGCCGGACCCCATCCCCGGGGGACCCCCCGAACGAAGGACACCCGTGGCAGACACCGACGAATCCGGCGCGCGCCGCACCAAGCGCTCCGACCCGGGCGGCGGCATCCTCATGGGCCGCCCCTTCGGCGTACCCGTCTACGTCTCGCCCAGCTGGTTCCTCGTCGCCGCCCTCATCACCTGGGTCTTCGGCGACCAGCTCGACCGGATCCTCCCCGACCTCGGCCCGGTCCGCTACCTCGTCTCCCTCTTCTTCGCCGTCGCCTTCTACGCCTCCGTCCTCGTCCACGAACTGGCCCACACCATCGCCGCGCTGCGCTTCAAACTGCCCGTGCGCCGCATCCAGCTCCAGTTCTTCGGCGGAGTCTCCGAGATCGAGAAGGAGTCCGAGACCCCCGGCCGCGAATTCGTCCTCGCCTTCGTCGGCCCCCTCCTCTCCCTCGCCCTCGCCGGCGTCTTCTACCTCGGCGTGACGGCCGTCGACCCCGCCACCGTCCCCGGCGTCCTCCTCGCCGGCCTGATGATCTCCAACCTCCTCGTCGCCGCCTTCAACCTCCTGCCCGGCCTCCCCCTCGACGGCGGCCGCATGCTCCGCGCCGTCATCTGGGGCATCACCGGCAAGCCCATGACCGGCACCATCGCCGCCGCCTGGGTCGGCCGCGGCCTCGCCATCGCCGTCCTCGTCGGCCTGCCCCTCCTCACCCACACCGGACTCCTCGGCAACCGCCCCCAGGAGATCGGCGGCATGAACACCGTCATGGACGCGCTCCTCGCCGCCATCCTCGCCGCGATCATCTGGACCGGCGCCGGCAACAGCCTCCGCATGGCCCGCCTGCGCGAACACCTCCCGGAACTGCGCGCCCGCGCCCTCACCCGCCGCGCCATCCCCGTCGAGCACACCACCCCCCTCTCCGAGGCGCTCCGCCGCGCCAACGAAGCCGGAGCCCGCGCCCTCGTCGTCGTGGACGGCCACGGCGACCCCACCGCCATCGTCCGCGAGAGCGCCATCGCCTCCATCCCCGAACACCGCCGCCCCTGGGTCGCCGTCAGCACCCTCGCCCAGGACCTCACCGACGGCATGAAGGTCTCCGCCGAACTCGCCGGCGAGGAACTCCTCGACCACCTCCGCGCCAACCCCGCCACCGAATACCTCGTCCTCGAAGAGGAAGGCCGCATCTACGGCGTCCTGTCCACCCTCGACGTCGAGAAGGCCTTCGTGAAGGCCATGGCACGGCCCCAGTCCTGAAGCCAATACACTGGTCACATGTCCGAACCGACCGGTGCCGCCCGCCGACGCGGGCCCTTCGAGGTCGGGGACCAGGTTCAGCTCACCGACCCCAAGGGCCGCCACTACACGTTCACGCTCGAAGCCGGGAAGAATTTCCACACCCACAAGGGTTCCTTCCCCCACGACGAGCTGATCGGCGCCCCCGAAGGAAGCGTTGTCCGCACCACGGGCAACGTCGCCTACCTCGCGCTGCGTCCCCTGCTCCCCGACTATGTCCTGTCCATGCCCCGCGGTGCCGCCGTGGTCTACCCCAAGGACGCCGGCCAGATCCTGGCCTTCGCCGACATCTTCCCCGGCGCCCGCGTCGTGGAGGCAGGCGTCGGCTCCGGCTCGCTCAGCAGCTTCCTGCTGCGCGCCATCGGCGACCAGGGCATGCTCCACAGCTACGAGCGCCGCGCGGACTTCGCCGAGATCGCCACCGCCAACGTGGAGCGCTACTTCGGCGGCCCCCACCCCGCGTGGACCCTGACCGTCGGCGACCTCCAGGACAACCTGTCCGACTCCGACGTCGACCGGGTCATCCTCGACATGCTCGCCCCCTGGGAATGCCTGGAGGCCGTCTCCAAGGCCCTCGTCCCCGGCGGCATCCTCTGCTGCTACGTGGCCACCACCACCCAGCTCTCGCGCACCGTCGAGTCCATCCGCGAGTTCGGCTGCTACGCCGAACCGCAGCCCTGGGAATCGATGATCCGCAACTGGCACGTCGAAGGCCTCGCCGTCCGCCCGGACCACCGGATGATCGGCCACACCGGCTTCCTCGTCACCGCGCGCCGCCTCGCCGACGGCGTCGAGCCCCCCATGCGCCGCCGCCGCCCCTCCAAGGGCGCCTACGGCGAGGACTACGAGGGCCCCGGCAGCGACCGCTCCGCCTGATCCGCACCAACACCACGGCGCTGTGCCGCAGTTCCCCCGCACCACCGGGAACTGCGGCACAGCGCCTTTTCGTTGTCCCCGTGAGAGGGCCACGCCGCCGGCTCCACCAGCCCCGGACCCGGCCGTTCCCCCTCCGTGTGAGGTATGGCACGATGCTGGCTCCCCGTCACCCCTCGCACAGGAGACACCCCGCGTGCCGCACAGCCCCGCCGCGCCCGCACCCACCCCCGACAGCCCGGCCCACCGGCACACCAGGCCACACCACTGGATCGCCACGGTCTCGGCCCTCGCGGCCGTCATCGCGGCGGCGGGCCTCCTTCAGCCCGAGCCCGCCACGGGAGCCACCCCCACCGGAACCACCCCCGCCGCCGGGGCGCAGGACACCGCCCGGACGACCGCCCCCGACGCGCACGCGGCCACGTACCCCCTCGACTGCAAGGGCACCCCGCAGACCGTCACCGACACCGCTCATGGCGACCTCGACGGCGACGGCCGCCCCGAGACCGTGGCCGCCGTACGCTGCGCCGCCGGCTCCGGAACCCCGCCGCACGCGCTCTACGTGCTCACCCGCGACCGGGCGGCCGACTCCCCGCCCCGCGTCGTCGCCACCCTCCTCGACGCCGCTCGCCGGCAGAGCGCCACCGACCTCACCGTGCGCGACGGTGTGATCACCGCCACCCTCCTCGGCTACTCCTCACCCGAAGTCCCGCGCTACAGCCCGGACGTGAAACAGCACGCCAAGTGGCGCTGGACGGGAGGAAAATTCCGCCAGGAGCTGACGAACTCGGCCGCCCGACGTGTTTGAGCCGTCACTCGGCGTCGGGTCCGTACACCTCGACCCTGTCCGAAACGCGCCTTACGTGGATGCAGTCACCGGGACATTCCTTCGCCGAATCCACCACGTCCAAGAGCAGCGTCAGCGGAACCGGAGTCGTCGCCCCCGGCTCCTGGAGCAGCTCGTCCTCCGCGCTCTTCACGTACGCCAAACCGTCGATGTCCAGCTCGAACACCTCCGGGGCGTACTGCACGCAGATGCCGTCGCCCGTGCAGAGGTCCTGGTCGATCCAGACCTCCAGCGGCTCACCGGACTCGCCGGCACCGCCCGTCGGGGCCTCCTGCTGCACGGTCATATCTCCTGCCGTTTCCTGCGCTGAGTGATCCGTCTCGGACACAACTCGCGGCAAGTCGCGCGAGCCCTGACGGGTGTTGAACAGTTCGACCTTACAACCGGCTGCTTTCCGATGTTGAAGGGTGGGTATTTCCTTGGCGTGAGGGAGTACGCAAGGGTGAAGATCGGACACACCTCTACCGTCTTTGTGATCTAGGGGTTTCAATCACCACCAGCCCAGGTAGGGTCAGGAAGCGTCCAGCTCCCCTTGGAGGAGGTGAGGACCGTGGCAGCCCACGACGACGACATCAACCGCGGCATCCGGCCCGCGCGAGGGTCCGAGGACCCCGCCGGCCAGGTTGCCTATCTCGAGCAGGAAATCGCCGTCCTGCGACGCAAGCTCGCCGACTCTCCGCGACACACGAGGATTCTCGAAGAGCGGATCGTAGAGCTCCAGACGAATCTGGCAGGCGTCTCCGCGCAGAACGAACGACTGGCGAACACCCTCCGTGAAGCCCGCGACCAGATCGTGGCCCTCAAGGAGGAGGTCGACCGGCTGGCACAGCCGCCGGCCGGCTTCGGTGTCTTCCTGCAGGCGAACGAGGACGGCACCGTCGACATCTTCACCGGAGGCCGAAAGCTCCGCGTGAACGTCAGCCCCAGCGTCGACCCGGAAGACCTCCGGCGCGGCCAGGAAGTCATGCTCAACGAAGCGCTCAACGTGGTCGAGGCCATGCAATACGAGCGGGCCGGGGACATCGTCACCCTCAAGGAGATCCTTGAGGACGGCGAGCGCGCCCTGGTCGTCGGGCACACCGACGAGGAAAGGGTGGTGAGGCTCGCCGAGCCGCTCCTGGACATCACCATCCGCCCCGGCGACGCCCTGCTGCTCGAACCCCGCTCCGGCTACGTCTACGAAGTGGTCCCCAAGAGCGAGGTCGAGGACCTCGTCCTCGAAGAGGTCCCGGACATCGACTACGACAAGATCGGCGGTCTGGGCGACCAGATCGAGCTGATCCGCGACGCCGTCGAGCTCCCCTACCTCTACCCGGACCTCTTCAAGGAGCACGAACTGCGCCCGCCCAAGGGCATCCTGCTCTACGGCCCGCCCGGCTGCGGCAAGACGCTCATCGCCAAGGCCGTGGCCAACTCCCTTGCCAAGAAGGTCGCCGAGGTGACCGGACAGGCGGCCGGGAAGTCCTACTTCCTGAACATCAAGGGCCCCGAACTCCTCAACAAGTACGTCGGCGAGACCGAGCGGCACATCCGCCTCGTCTTCCAACGTGCCCGCGAGAAGGCGAGCGAGGGCACCCCCGTCATCGTCTTCTTCGACGAGATGGAGTCCCTCTTCCGCACCCGCGGATCCGGCGTGAGCTCGGACGTGGAGAACACCATCGTCCCCCAGCTCCTCGCCGAGATCGACGGTGTGGAGGGCCTGGAGAACGTCATCGTCATCGGCGCCTCCAACCGCGAGGACATGATCGACCCGGCCATCCTGCGCCCCGGCCGCCTCGACGTGAAGATCAAGATCGAGCGCCCGGACGCCGAGGCCGCGAAGGACATCTTCGCGAAGTACCTCAAGGCCTCGCTGCCCCTGCACACGGACGACCTGTCCGAACACCAGGGCTCCCCGGCCGGCACCGTGCACAGCATGATCCAGACGGTCGTCGAGCAGATGTACGCCGAAACCGAGGAGAACCGCTTCCTCGAGGTCACGTACGCCAACGGCGACAAGGAAGTCCTGTACTTCAAGGACTTCAACTCCGGCGCGATGATCCAGAACATCGTCGACCGGGCCAAGAAGATGGCCATCAAGGCCTTCCTGGAGCACAACCAGAAGGGCCTGCGCGTCTCCCACCTCCTCCAGGCCTGCGTGGACGAGTTCAAGGAGAACGAGGACCTGCCCAACACCACCAACCCGGACGACTGGGCCCGCATCTCCGGCAAGAAGGGCGAGCGGATCGTATTCATCCGCACGCTCGTCACCGGAAAGCAGGGAGCCGACACCGGACGTTCCATCGACACGGTGGCGAATACCGGTCAGTACCTCTGACGAAGTCGGGCGGCTGCGGATGCCCACACCGGGGCACCCGCAGCCGCTTGCTTTACCGCCCGTAAAACCGCACCGCGCTTTTCGGCCGGACACCGGACACCGGGCAAAGGCAATGACTGAAATGATCTCCCCACCAGCGCGGAGTGGTTCTAGGCTCTTCCGTACCGCCACCTCCGCAGCGCGGGGACCGGCACCGCACACGACGCACCGGAGCACCAGCGGTACTTGCGCCGCTCCCGAACGGGAGCGCCGCCGGGCAAGGAGGGCCGCATGACCGTACGGCGAGTAATGGGAATCGAGACGGAGTACGGGATCTCCGTCCCGGGACACCCGAACGCCAATGCCATGCTCACCTCGTCCCAGATCGTCAACGCCTACGCGGCGGCGATGCACCGGGCGCGACGCGCCCGCTGGGACTTCGAGGAGGAGAATCCGCTGCGGGACGCCCGCGGCTTCGACCTCGCCCGCGAGGCCGCCGACAGCAGCCAGCTCACCGACGAGGACATCGGCCTCGCCAATGTCATCCTCACCAACGGTGCACGGCTCTACGTCGACCACGCACACCCCGAGTACAGCTCGCCGGAGGTCACCAACCCCCTCGACGCCGTCCTGTGGGACAAGGCCGGCGAACGGATCATGGCCGAGGCCGCCGAGCGCGCCGCCCAGCTGCCCGGAGCCCAGCCGATCCACCTCTACAAGAACAACACCGACAACAAGGGCGCCTCCTACGGCACGCACGAGAACTACCTGATGAAGCGGGAGACCCCCTTCTCGGACATCGTGCGCCACCTGACGCCCTTCTTCGTCTCCCGGCAGGTCGTCACCGGCGCCGGCCGCGTCGGCATCGGCCAGGACGGCCGCGAACACGGCTTCCAGATCAGCCAGCGCGCCGACTACTTCGAGGTCGAGGTCGGCCTGGAGACCACCCTCAAGCGCCCCATCATCAACACCCGCGACGAGCCCCACTCGGACGCCGAGAAGTACCGCCGCCTCCACGTGATCATCGGCGACGCGAACCTCTCCGAGATCTCCACCTACCTCAAGCTCGGCACCACCGCCCTCGTCCTGTCGATGATCGAGGACGGCTTCATCAACGTCGACCTGGCCGTCGACCAGCCGGTGCGCACCCTGCACCAGGTCTCCCACGACCCCGACCTCCAGCACCTGATCACACTGCGCAGCGGGCGGACACTGACCGCCGTGCAACTCCAGATGGAGTACTTCGAGCTGGCCAGAAAGTACGTGGACGAGCGGTTCGGCGCCGACGCGGACGAGCAGACCAAGGACGTCCTCGCGCGCTGGGAGGACGTACTCGGCCGGCTGGAGACCGACCCGATGAGCCTGTCCGGGGAGCTGGACTGGATCGCGAAGCGGGAGATCCTGGAGGGCTACCGGAGGCGTGACGGCCTGGAGTGGGACGCGGCGCGGCTGCACCTCGTGGACCTCCAGTACTCCGACGTGCGGCCCGACAAGGGGCTGTACAACCGCCTCGCGGCCCGGGGCAAGGTGCGCAGGCTCCTGGAGGAGCCGGCGGTCGAACGGGCCGAGAGCAAGCCACCGGAGGACACCCGGGCGTACTTCCGGGGCCGGTGCCTGGAGCAGTACGCGGACGACGTGGCCGCGGCGTCCTGGGACTCGGTGATCTTCGACCTCCCGGGCCGTGACTCGCTCCAGCGGGTCCCGACCCTGGAGCCGCTGCGGGGCACACGCAACCACGTCAAGGAGCTCCTGGACCGCTGCCGCACGGCGGAGGACCTGGTCCGGGTGCTCTCGGGACAGTGAGCGGTGCCTTCAAGGCCTGAAAGGGCCCCGGTCCGGGAATCATGAGAAAGCCCGGACGTTCCTGTAAGTGCCGGGACGAATGCCGGGCCCTCCTTGTAGGGTCCGACGTAGGGTCTGATCTTGAGGGATCCCGAATCCCGGGATCCCTCCACGTGAGCGTGCGAACCGAGCGGGGTGAGGTAGACATGGCGACCAAGGACACCGGCGGCGGACAGCAGAAGGCGACGCGCTCGACCGAAGAGGTCGAGGAGGCGGCGGTCGAGGAATCGACCGACCTCAAGGAGCGCCAGGAGAAGCTCTCCGACGACGTCGACTCCGTACTCGACGAGATTGACGACGTACTTGAGGAGAACGCCGAGGACTTCGTGCGCTCCTTCGTGCAAAAGGGTGGCCAGTAGACCCACTGACCTTCGAATCGAAGGTCGCCCGCCCATCTCGAAGTGAATCCGTGTGGCGGCGCACGGCGGCGAACGTCGCCGGCGCCGTCGGGCGGCACTGTGGATCAAGATCATCGGACGGTAGGGTCCGGGGCGTGGTTCAAAGGATCGGCCGGACGTCATACGGCGTGCAGCCGCTTACGTGGAAGGAAACCTGTGGAACCCAACACTCGTAGCACAGGGCGTCTACCGGCAGCCTTCCTGACGCCGGGGTCGTCGTCCTTCGTGGACTTCCTGGGGGCGCACGCGCCCGAGATGCTGCCCGGCAATCGCAGGCTGCCGGAGGGGATCGTCGAGGCGCCGCACGGGACGACCATCGTCGCCGCCACCTTCCCCGGCGGGGTCGTGCTCGCCGGTGACCGGCGGGCGACCATGGGGAACATGATCGCGCAGCGGGACATCGAGAAGGTGTTCCCGGCGGACGAGTACTCCGCCGTCGGCATCGCCGGCACGGCCGGCCTGGCGGTGGAGATGGTGAAGCTGTTCCAGCTGGAGCTGGAGCACTTCGAGAAGGTGGAGGGGGCGACCCTTTCGCTGGAGGGCAAGGCGAACCGGCTGTCGACCATGATCCGGAGCAATCTGGGGATGGCGATGCAGGGTCTGGCCGTGGTCCCGCTGTTCGCGGGGTACGACGAGGCCAAGGAGAAGGGCCGGATCTTCTCGTACGACGTGACCGGCGGCCGCTCGGAGGAGCACGGCTACGCCGCCACCGGTTCCGGCTCGATCTTCGCCCGGGGCTCGATGAAGAAGCTGTACCGCCCCGACCTGACGGAGGAGCAGGCCACCACCCTGGTCGTGCAGGCGCTCTACGACGCCGCCGACGACGACTCGGCGACCGGTGGGCCGGACCTGTACCGCCACATCTATCCCATCGTCACCGTCATCACCGACGAGGGCTTCCGCAGGCTGGACGACGACGAGTCGCAGGCGCTCGCCCGCACGGTGACGGACCGTCGGCTCCAGGAGCCCGACGGGCCGCGCGCCGCCCTGCTCTGACCACTCCTCTCGTCGCCCAGAAGAAAGGGACGGAAAGCCGGTGTCGACCCCGTTCTATGTGTCACCCCAGCAGGCCATGGCCGACCGGGCGGAATACGCCCGCAAGGGCATCGCCCGAGGCCGCAGCCTCGTCGTGCTCCAGTACGCCGACGGCATCGTGTTCGTCGGCGAGAACCCGTCCCGCGCGCTGCACAAGTTCAGCGAGATCTACGACCGGATCGGCTTCGCGGCCGCCGGCAAGTACAACGAGTACGAGAACCTGCGGATCGGTGGTGTGCGCTACGCGGACCTGCGGGGCTACACCTACGACCGCGACGACGTGACGGCCCGCGGGCTGGCCAACGTGTACGCGCAGACGCTCGGCACGATCTTCTCCTCGGCCGGGGAGAAGCCGTACGAGGTGGAGCTGGTCGTGGCGGAGGTCGGCGCGACGGCCGCCGGGGACCAGATCTACCGGCTCCCGCACGACGGGTCGATCGTGGACGAGCACGGTTCGGTCGCGGTCGGCGGCAATGCCGAGCAGATCAGTACCTTCCTCGACCAGCGTCACCGGGACGGGATGACGTTGTCCGAGGCGTTGAAGCTGGCGGTGCAGGCGCTCTCCAGCCAGGCGAACGGCGCGGACAAGACGATCCCGGCGGAGCGGCTGGAGGTCGCGGTGCTGGACCGTACGCGGTCCCAGCAGCGCAAGTTCAAGCGGATCCGGGGCCGGCAGCTGTCGCGGCTGCTGGAGGCGGACGTTCCGGCGGCGGTCCAGGCGGACGCCGTGTCGAACGACGAGGTGCCGGAGGACGACGCCGAGTAGGCGCCGTGTAGGCGAGTGGTGACGTAGGGCCCCGGTCCGCCGTTTCGGCGGGCCGGGGCCCTTTCGTGTCCGCCTCAGCGGGCGGGTGCGGGGCCCGTGGAGCCGCGGACGACGAGTTCGACGGGGAGGTCGGGCGCGGTCCAGGGGGCGCCGTCGAGGACGGTCAGGAGGGCCTTCATGCCCTGTTCTCCGACGCGCTCGGCCGGGAGGCGGACGGTGGTGAGCTCGGGTTCCACGGCGGTGGCGAGGGCGAGGTCGTCGATGCCGGTGACGGAGAGGTCCTCGGGGATGCGCAGGCCCAGGCGGCGGGCGGCCTTGCAGGCGCCGGCGGCCAGGATGTCGTCGTCGCAGACGACGGCGGTGGGGCGGGCCTGCGGGTCGGCGAGGGCGGCTTCCATGGCGGTGCGGGCGGCGTCGACGGTGAGGGGCGCCCGTACGGTGCGCAGGGTGGTGGGGGCGTCGTCGAGGAGGTCGGCGAGGGCCTGGGCGCGGAGGTGGAAGGTCCAGCTGTCGACGGCGGAGGCGAGGTGGAGGTAGTGGCGGTGGCCGTGGGCGAGCAGGTGGTGCGCGGTCTGTCGGATGGCGTCGGTCATGTCGAGGTTGACGTGGGCGGCGGGGCCGTGGGCGGTGGGGTCGCTGTCGAGCATGACGAGGGGGAGGTCGTCGCCGCCGATGGCGTCGAGGGCGTCGGCGGCCATGGAGGAGGCGATGACTCCGTCGAGGGCGGCGCGGGCGGAGGCGAAGGGGTCGCGGGCGGGGCCGGTGCCCTCGGGGGAGGGGTAGAGGACGACGCCGAAGCCGTGTTCGGCGGCGACGCGGGCGGCTCCGGTGTAGACGCGGGCGAAGAACTCGTTGGTGAGGGCGGGGACGACGAGGAGGGCGGTGCGGGTGCTGCCGAGGCGCAGGTTGCGGGCGGCGAGGTTGGGGCGGTAGCCGAGGGCGGTGGCGGTTTCGCGGACGTGGTCGGCGGTGCGTGCGGAGACGCGGCCGCGCCATTTGTCGCCGAGGACGAGGGAGACGGTGGCCTGGGAGACCCCGGCGGCCGTGGCCACGTCGCGGCTGGTGGGTCTCGTCACAGGGTGCTCCTGAAGTGCGAGGTGGGAGGGGCTGTGGAGGTCGGTCGGGTGGACCGGTGGACTGTCGCCATGGTACGTATGACGGGTCACGTTATACGTATTACTCCGGCTGGTCCGGGCGGAAAGGGGCGGACATGGCCGCGGGATACGCGGAGCTGCTCAGGACCCGGCACGCGGCGAGGCTGCTCGCGGGCACGTTGATCGGGCGGTTGCCGAACGGCACGGGGCCGGTGGCGATCGTGCTGTTCACGCGGGCCGAGGGGGGCTCGTACAGTCTCGCGGGCGCCCTGGCGGCGGCGTACGGGCTGGCGAACGCGGTGGGTCAGCCGTTGCTCGGGCGCGCCGTGGACCTGTACGGGCAGCCGCGCGTGCAGTTGCCGGCCGCGATCGTCTCGGCGCTGGGCATGGTGTGGCTGGCGCTCGCGGGGACGGGTTCGGTGGGGGTGGCCTACGCGGCCGTGCTGATCGCCGGCCTGTTCACGCCGCCGCTGGAGGGCGGGCTGCGGGCGCTGTGGCCGAGCGTGCTGGGCGGCCGGCAGGAGCGGGTGCACGCCGCGTACGCGATGGACGCGGTGGCGCAGGAGGTCATGTACACGGTCGGTCCGCTGCTGGTGACGCTCTTCGTGGCGCTGTGGTCGCCGGCGGCGGCCCTCGTGGCGCTCAACGTGCTGGGGGTGCTGGGGGCGCTGTCGGTGGTGGTGTCGAAGCCGTCGCGTACGTGGCGTTCGGAGCCGCGTGAGGCGCACTGGCTGGGGGCGCTGCGCTCGCGCGGGCTGCTGGCGCTGCTGGGGGCGTTCTTCTTCGTGGGCATGGCGCTCGGTTCGATCACGGTGGCCGGTGTGGCGTACGCGGACGGTCACGGCGGTCAGGCGGTGTACGGCTGGCTGATGGCGGCGCTGGGGCTGGGCGCGTTGTTCGGTGGCGTGGCCTACGGGGCGCGGCAGTGGGCGGGTGCGCCGGAGCGGCGACTGCGGGTGCTGGTGGGTCTACTGGCGGTGTGTTACCTGCCGCTGGTGTCGACGGTGGGTCCGGTGGCGATGGTGCTGCTGGCGGCCGTGTCGGGCGTGTTCCTGGCGCCTTCGCTGGCGTGCGCGTTCATCGTGGTGGACCGGCACGCGCCGGCGGGCACGGTGACGGAGGCGTTCTCGTGGTTGGTGACGTTCTTCGGCGTGGGCGCGGCGATCGGTACGGCGGTGGCGGGTCCGGCGGTGGAACTGGGCGGCGTCCCGGCCGGTTTCGCGGTGGCCGTCGGCGCGGGCGTGGCGGCCTGGGCGGTCCTGATGGGGACTCAGCGGGCGCTGTCGGGCGGCGGCCGTACGCGGCCGGTCGCGGGCGGTACGGGAGCGCCGGCGGACGTGGTGGAGCGGGGCTCGGCGGTGGCCTCGGCGGAGGGCTCGTAGGGGCCCTCGCGGGGAAACTGATCGGAACGCCCTGTCGAACCCGGTTTCAGAAGAGGGCGGGAGGCGTAATGTTCAGTCATGGACCGCCGCATTTTCGGGCTGGAGAACGAGTACGGCGTCACGTGCACGTTCAGGGGACAGCGCCGACTGTCTCCTGACGAAGTGGCGCGCTACCTCTTCCGCCGTGTCGTGTCATGGGGCCGCAGCAGCAATGTCTTCCTGCGGAACGGCGCCCGCCTGTACCTGGACGTGGGATCGCATCCGGAATACGCAACTCCCGAATGCGACAACCTGACCGAGTTGGTCACCCACGACAAGGCCGGCGAGCGCATTCTCGAAGGTCTGCTCGTCGACGCCGAACGCCGCCTGCACGAGGAGGGAATCGCGGGCGACGTCTACCTCTTCAAGAACAACACCGACTCGGCGGGCAATTCGTACGGCTGCCACGAGAACTACCTCGTGGCGCGGCACGGAGAATTCTCCCGTCTGGCGGACATCCTGATTCCGTTCCTCGTCACGCGGCAGTTGATCTGTGGCGCGGGCAAGGTGCTGCAGACCCCCCGGGGCGCGGTGTACTGCGTCAGCCAGCGGGCCGAGCACATCTGGGAGGGCGTGAGTTCCGCGACGACCCGGTCGCGGCCGATCATCAACACGCGCGACGAGCCGCACGCGGACGCGGAGCGCTACCGGCGCCTGCACGTCATCGTCGGCGACTCGAACATGTCCGAGACGACGATGCTGCTGAAGGTCGGGGCCACCGACCTGGTGCTGCGCATGATCGAGGCGGGCACGGTGATGCGTGACCTGACGCTGGAGAACCCGATCCGGGCGATCCGGGAGGTCAGCCACGACATCACGGGGCAGCGCAAGGTGCGTCTGGCCAGCGGGCGCGAGGCGTCGGCCCTGGAGATCCAGCGGGAGTACTACGAGAAGGCCGTCGACTTCGCCGAGCGGCGGGGCATCCGTACCGGGGTCGTCGATCAGGTGCTGGAGCTGTGGGGCCGCACGCTCGAAGCGGTCGAGGAGCAGGACCTGGACCGGATCTCCACGGAGATCGACTGGGTCATGAAGTACCAGCTGATCGAGCGGTACCGGGCCAAGCACAACATGACGATGTCCAATCCGCGGGTCGCGCAGATAGACCTCGCCTACCACGACATCCACCGGCGGCGCGGGCTGTACTACCTGCTGGAGCGCAAGGGGCAGGCGGCCCGGATCTGCAACGACCTGAAGATCTTCGAGGGCAAGTCGGTGCCCCCGCAGACGACGCGCGCGAGGTTGCGCGGTGACTTCATCCGGCGGGCGCAGGAGCAGCGCCGGGACTTCACGGTCGACTGGGTGCACCTGAAGTTGAACGATCAGGCGCAGCGGACGGTGCTGTGCAAGGACCCGTTCCGGTCGGTGGACGACCGGGTGGAGAAGCTGATCGCCGGAATGTAGTCGGCGCGGATCTCGGCCGGGGCCCCGTTCGTATCTCGTACGGGGCCCTTGTCACGCCTTAGAGTGGCGGCGACCGTCTTGCCGTCTGAGATCTGAGGAACACGTGCGCCGACTTGCCGGCCTGATTGTCGTCCCCCTTCTGCTGCTGTCCACGGCGGCGTGTGGTGACGACAGCGGCTCCGACTCCACCCAGATGAAGAACGGGGTGCCCGCGATCACGAAGGGCGCCAAGTTCGGGGAGACCCCGACCCTCTCGCAGGGCAAGGGCGAGCCGCCGAAGGAACTGAAGGTGGAGGTCATCAGCGAGGGCAGCGGCCCGGTGCTGAAGAAGGGCGATGTCGCCCAGGTCAACTACTCGGGCCAGGTGTGGGACGGCAAGGAGCCGTTCGACGCCAGCTTCGGGCGGGGCAAGACCTTCGACGTGACGATCGGCGCGGGCGCCGTCATCAAGGGCTGGGACCAGGGCCTGGAGGGTCAGAAGGTCGGCAGCCGCATCGAGCTGGTGATCCCGCCGGAGCTGGGCTACGGCGCGCAGGGCTCCGGGGACAAGATCAAGCCGAACGCGACGCTGGTCTTCGTCGTCGACATCGTCAAGGGCGCCACGATCCCGGTCTCCGCCAAGGGCAAGGAGATCCCGCAGGACGACAAGGCGCTGCCGAAGGTCGGCACGAACACGGACGGCAAGGAAGTCTCCCTGAGCGTGCCCAAGGACACGGAGGCGCCGGCCAAGCTGGTGTCGAACTACGTGATCGAGGGCGACGGCCCGGTGGTCAAGGACACCGACAACGTCGTGGTCAAGTTCAACGGCAAGACGTGGAAGGACGACAAGACCTTCGAGAGCACGTACGCCACCGACACGACGGTGACCTGGCCGATGGCGGAGCTGTCGGTCAAGGGCCTGAAGGAGGGCATGCTCGGCAAGAAGGCCGGCAGCCGCATCCTGCTGGTGATCCCGCCGGACCAGGGCTTCGGCGACAAGGAGCAGGGCACGATCCCGGCGAAGTCCACGCTGGTCTTCAGTCTCGACATCCTCACGGTGATGTAAGACTGTCCCGGTTGTCCATCAGTTGTTTTGAGGAGCAGTTCCGTGAGCAGCAAGCCTGAGAAGATCGAGAAGCCCGAGATCGACTTCCCGGAGGGCCCGGCCCCGACCGACCTCGTCATCGAGGACATCTGGGTGGGTGACGGCGCCGAGGCCAAGGCCGGTGCCATGGTCTCCGTCCACTACGTGGGTGTGGCGTTCTCCACCGGCGAGGAATTCGACGCCTCCTGGAACCGCGGCTCCGCCCTGCAGTTCCCGCTCGGCGCCGGCCGCGTCATCGCGGGCTGGGACCAGGGTGTCCAGGGCATGAAGGTCGGCGGCCGTCGCAAGCTGACGATCCCCGCCCACCTCGCCTACGGCGACCGCGGCGCGGGCGATGCGATCGCCCCGGGCGAGACGCTGATCTTCGTGTGTGACCTGATGGCCGCCTGATCACAGGTCGCCGTGAGCCGAAGGCCCCCGCCGTGAGGCGGGGGCCCTCGCTTTTGCCGGGGCCCGCCGGGGCGGTACGGTCAACGGTCACGAGCATGTGTGTCGAGAAGCGGGGGAACGGCGTCGATGGCGATTGCCAAGGCCGAGCGATTGATGAATCTGGCGCTGTGTCTGCTGGGGACGCGTCGTCCGCTCAGCAAGCGTGAGCTGCGCGGATCCATCGAGGCCTACATGGAAGCCGGCAACGACGAGTCCTTCAACCGCATGTTCGAGCGGGACAAGGACGATCTGCGCGAGCTCGGTCTGGTGATCGAGACGGTGGAGAACCTGGAGGGCGAGACCGGCTACCTGGCCCGCCGCGACAGCAACCGGCTGCCCCCGGTGTCCCTGGACGCCGAGGAGGCAGCCGCCCTGGGGCTGGCCGCCAAGGTCTGGCAGCAGGCGCGCCTGGCGGGCGCGGCCAGCGGCGCACTGCAGAAGCTGCGCGCCGGTGGCATGCCGGAGGCCGGGGACCCGTACGAGGGCCAGCACAGCGCGATCGAGCCGCGCATCCCCGTCCACGAGGCGGCCTTCGAGCCGCTCATGCTGGCCTGCCGCGACCGGCGGCCCGTGGTGTTCGACTACCGGCGCTCCAACGCGGCCCGGCCCGAGACCCGGCAGGTCGAGCCGTGGGCGCTGGAGTGCTGGCGCGGCCACTGGTACCTGGCCGGCTACGACCGCGACCGCGGGGCGGAGCGCGTCTTCCGCCTCTCGCGCATCACCGGCAAGGTCCGCTCCCGGGCGGGGAAGTACACCGCCGAGGTGCCGGACGTGGTGACCGTACGGGAGACCGTGGCGAGCTGGGCCGGGGAGGGCGCGCAGCGTTCGGCGCTGATCCGGCTGCGGGCCGGGGCGGGGTACCCGCTGAGGGCCAAGGCCACGGCCGTGCGCGAGGGCGCCGACGGCTGGGACGAGCTGGAGATCCCGTACGGGCACGGGCTGGACGCCTGGCTCGTGGAGTTCGGCCCGGACGTGGTGGTGGTGGAGCCCGCCGACCTGCGCTCCGACGTGGTGGACCGGCTGCGCGCCGTCGCGCGGGGCTGACCGGAACAACAACAGCGACGCCCCGAGGGGGAGACGTACCAGCATGGCCACCAACGCCATCGACCAGACCCGCCGCATGCTGTCCCTGGTGACCTACCTGCGCGAGCGCCCCGGTGCGCACGTCGCCGACGTCGCCCGCGCCTTCGGGATCACCGAGGACGAGCTGATCTCGGACCTCGACGTGCTGCCCATGTGCGGCACCAGCTTCCGGGGCGGGGACCTGCTCGACATCGACACCGACGGGGAGCGCATCTGGTGGCGCAACCCCGACGCCTCGGGGGAGTCCACCGCCGAGCCGCTGCGCCTGGCCGCCGACGAGGCGACCGCGCTGCTGGTCGCCGCCCGCGCGGTGGCGACCCTGCCGGGGCTGCGCGAGAGCGACCGCGACGCGCTGCTGCGCGCCACCGCCAAGCTGGAGGCGGCCGCCGGCGAGGCCGCCGGGGCCAGCGCCCGGCTGTCGGTGACGTTCGAGGCGGAGGGCGGGGTCTTCGCGGACGTCGACCGGGCCATCGCCGAACGGCGCCGGATCTGGCTGCGCTACTACTCGCCGGCCCGCGACGAGCTGACGGAGCGCAAGGTCGACCCGATCCGGCTCTTCGCGGTGGGACACACGTACATGGAGGGGTGGTGCCACCTCTCGGAGGCCCGGCGCACCTTCCGGCTCGACCGGGTCGCCGAGATCCGGCTGCTGGACGAGCGGGCCGAGCCGCCCGCGATCGAGCCCCGCGACCTGTCCGAGGGCCTGGTCCAGCCGGCCGCCGAGGACCCCGAGGTCGTCATCGAGGTCGCGCCCGGCGGACGCTGGGTGGCCGAGTACTACCCGCACGACAGCGCCGAGGAACTGGCGGACGGCGGCCTGCGGATCACGCTGCGCAGCCCCGATCCGGCCTCGCTGCGCCGTCTCGCGCTGCGGCTGGGGCGCGACGGTCGGATCGTGTCGCCGCCGGAGCCGGCCGAGAGCGCGCGGAAGGCCGCTCAAGAGGCACTCGCGGGGTACGGGGAACAGGTCTAGGGAGAGCGGGGAGCGATGTCGCCATCATCCGGGCCGAGGCAGGGGCCCCCGGCCGGCGGTGGGCAGCGGGGCGCGGGCGCCCCGGCGGCGGGCCGCGAGGTCACCTTCAAGGCGGCCTGCCCGCAGTGCAAGGCCCGTTTCGAACTCGCTGCGAGCGCCCTCAGACTCGTGATCGGCGGCAGCAGACGGAGCACCTTCTACTCCTTCACCTGCCCCGAGTGCGGGGCGGGTGTCCGCAAACCCGCCGGTGAGCGCATCGTCGAGCTGCTGACGGGCGGTGGGGTGAGCACCTTGCGCAGCGTGTGAGGCGAGGCCGGTTAGGCTCCTCCCATGCTGTGGCCGATGCTCGCAATCGCCCTGGGTTTCCTCGGGCTCGCCGTCCTGTCCGTCCTGGCCGTACGGGTCTTCGTGGAGGTGCGGCGGCTGTCCGGCCAGGTGGCCGAGGCCAGCCGTCGCATCACCGAGGCGACGGGGGACCTGGAGCGGGCGGCGACCGATCTGGCCCGGTCCGGGCGGGCGGCGCGGCCGTAGGATATAGGCCCGCCATGGTCCGTCCATGGAAACTGGCGGCGTGGACCCGTACCGTCGGCAGTCGCGTGTGCAAGCGTGCGGACCCCAGGGGATTGCCGGGCGTTAACCCTCGGGGGTTACGATCCATGTCAGGCGGCGTCGGATCTTTGTCCGGGGCCGCGAGGCCACCACAACCAGCCGCTTCGGTGAGAAGGAAGACCCACATGATCGGCAATCTGAAGCCCCTTGAGATCCTTCTGATCATCGCTGTCATCGTGCTGCTGTTCGGCGCCAAGAAGCTCCCCGAGATGGCCCGCTCCCTCGGCAAGTCGGCCCGCATCCTCAAGAGCGAGGCCAAGGCGATGAAGAAGGACGGCGAGGCGGAGGACGCGGCGCAGCCGGCGCCGGCCGCCGACCAGGCCGCGCAGCAGCCCGTCGCTCCGCGCACGATCCAGGCGGCCCCCGGTGACGTCACCAGCGCGCGTCCCGTCAGCGAGCCGAACCGCACCACCCAGGGCTGAGGGCCGGCGGCCACACCCGTCACACCAGTCATCTGCAACGAGACAAGGGACGTGGGTTGCTCAAGTCTGCCCGCAAGCAGGGGAAAAAGGATCAGCAGGCGAAGGACGCCGAAGGGCGCATGCCGCTGATCGAGCACCTGCGTGAGCTGAGAAACCGCCTGCTGAAGTCGGTCCTGGCGATCATCGTGGTCACGATCGTCGCGGCGTACTTCTACCGGCCGATCATCGACTTCCTGCTGGAGCCGATGCTCTCCTCCGTCGGTTGCGTCAACGGTGCCACGCACCAGCGCAACGGTGCCCCTTGTGCCGAGATGACGACCAACGGCCTGACCGCGCCCTTCTCCATCGCGCTGAAGGTCGGCCTGTCCGCGGGCATCGTGCTCTCCGCCCCGGTCTGGCTCTACCAGCTGTGGGCGTTCGCCGCCCCCGGCCTGCACCGCAACGAGAAGAAGTACGCGATGAGCTTCGTCGCGGTCGGCGCCCCCCTCTTCCTCGCCGGCGCGGTGCTCGCGTACAAGATCCTGCCGCAGACGGCGGAGATCCTCCTCGGCTTCACCCCCGACCACGTGAAGAACCTGCTGCCGGTCGACGACTACCTCGACCTGGTCACGCGCATGGTCGTGGTCTTCGGCCTCGCCTTCGAGCTGCCGCTGATGCTGGTCCTGCTGAACTTCACCGGGGTCCTCACCGCCAAGCGCCTCGGCAGCTGGTGGCGTGCCATGGTCCTCGGCATCACGCTCTTCGCGGCGTTCGCGACGCCCACGGGTGACCCGCTGACGATGCTGACGCTGGCCGCCCCGATCGTCGCCCTGTACTTCATCGCCCTCGGGATCTGCCTGGTCAACGACCGCCGGCGCCGTCGCAACGACCCGGATGCCGGCCTCGACGACGACGAGGCCTCCGAGCTGGACCTCGCCCCGGCCCCGGTCGGCGCCCCCGCCTCCGCCCCGGCCGCCTCCGCGCTGCCCGAGCAGGCCGACGGCGGACGCCGCCGGATCAACGGCTACGACGACGCGACCTGACCCCGGCCCCACCCGACCTGACCTGGCCCGAGTACGCCCCCGGCGCGCTCGGGCCGGGTCGTTCCCGCGCGCGGGACGATCGTTTAAATGACCGCGACTGTTGTCACAGGCGGCGGGTAGGCTCGACAGCAAGATGACCGAAGAACTCTCACCCGCCGAGCGGTACGCCGCTGCCCGGATCCGCGCCGCCGAAGAGGCCACCGCCCTGGCCCCCTTCCGCGAGATGTACGAATTCGATCTGGACCCGTACCAGATCGAGGCCTGCAAGGCACTGGAGGCCGGCAAGGGCGTCCTGGTGGCCGCCCCGACCGGCTCGGGCAAGACCATCGTCGGCGAGTTCGCCGTCCACCTCGCCCTCCAGCAGGGCCGCAAGTGCTTCTACACGACACCCATCAAGGCCCTGTCGAACCAGAAGTACGCGGACCTCGTCAAGCGCTACGGCGCCGCCCGCGTGGGCCTGCTGACCGGCGACAACAGCGTCAACGGCGACGCCCCCGTGGTCGTGATGACCACCGAGGTCCTGCGCAACATGCTCTACGCCGGCTCCCAGGTCCTCGGCGGCCTCGGCTACGTGGTCATGGACGAGGTGCACTACCTCTCCGACCGCTTCCGCGGCGCCGTCTGGGAGGAAGTGATCATCCACCTCCCCGAGTCGGTCACCCTCGTATCGCTGTCCGCGACCGTCTCCAACGCCGAGGAGTTCGGCGACTGGCTCGACACCGTGCGCGGCGACACCGAGGTGATCGTCTCCGAGGAGCGGCCCGTACCGCTGTGGCAGCACGTCATGGCCGGCCGGAGGATCTACGACCTCTTCGAGGAGGAGTCCGACCACGGAGGCCGCGGCTCCGGCCGCCGCGAGGTCAACCCCGACCTGCTGCGGATGGCCCGCGAGGAGAACAGCCGCACCTACAGCCCCAAGGACCGGCGGCGCGGCAAGATGGTCCGCGAGGCCGACCGCGAGCGCGAACGCCGCTCCCGCAACCGTATCTGGACCCCCGGCCGCCCCGAGGTCATCGCCCGCCTCGACGGCGACGACCTGCTCCCGGCCATCAACTTCATCTTCAGCCGGGCCGGCTGCGAGGCCGCCGTCCAGCAGTGCCTGTACGCGGGTCTGCGGCTCAACGACGACACCGCCCGCCTGAGGGTCCGTGAGATCGTCGAGGAGCGCACCGCCTCCATCCCCGCCGAGGACCTGCACGTCCTCGGCTACTACGAATGGCTCGAAGGCCTGGAGCGGGGCATCGCCGCCCACCACGCGGGCATGCTGCCGACCTTCAAGGAGGTCGTGGAGGAGCTGTTCGTCCGCGGCCTCGTCAAGGCCGTCTTCGCCACCGAGACCCTCGCGCTGGGCATCAACATGCCCGCCCGCACGGTCATCCTGGAGAAGCTCGTCAAGTGGAACGGCGAGCAGCACGCCGACATCACCCCCGGCGAGTACACGCAGCTCACCGGCCGGGCCGGGCGGCGCGGCATCGACGTCGAGGGCCACGCGGTGGTGCTGTGGCAGCGGGGCATGGACCCGGTGCAGCTCGCCGGGCTCGCGGGTACCCGTACGTATCCGCTGCGCTCCAGCTTCAAGCCCTCGTACAACATGGCCGTCAACCTGGTCTCGCAGTTCGGGCGGCACCGCTCGCGCGAACTCCTGGAGACCTCCTTCGCGCAGTTCCAGGCCGACCGCTCCGTCGTCGGCATCTCCAAGCAGGTCCAGCGCAACGAGGAGGGCCTCGAAGGCTACCGGGAGGGCATGACCTGCCACCTCGGCGACTTCGAGGAGTACGCGCGGCTGCGCCGCGAACTCAAGGACCGCGAGAACGACCTGGCCAAGCAGGGCGCCGCCCAGCGCCGGGCGCAGGCCGCCACCGCGCTGGAGCGGCTCAAGCCGGGCGACGTCATCCACGTACCGACGGGCAAGTTCGCCGGTCTCGCGCTGGTCCTGGACCCGGGCGTGCCGGCCGGGCGCGTCCACGGCCGCGGACAGGAGTACCACGAGGGACCGCGCCCGCTGGTGCTCACCGCCGAGCGGCAGGTCAAGCGGCTCGCCGCGATCGACTTCCCGGTCCCCGTCGAGGCCCTCGACCGGATGCGGATCCCGAAGACGTTCAACGCGCGCTCGCCGCAGTCCCGCCGGGACCTGGCGACCGCGCTGCGCAACAAGGCCGGGCACCTCGTCCCCGAGCGGCACCGCCCCGGCCGGGCCGCCGCGGCCGACGACCGCGAGATCACCCGCCTGCGTACGGCGCTGCGCGCGCACCCCTGCCACGGCTGCGACGAACGCGAGGACCACGCCCGCTGGGCGGAGCGCTACCACCGGCTCAGGCGCGACACGCAGCAGTTGGAGCGGCGCATCGAGGGCCGGACGAACACCATCGCCCGCACCTTCGACCGGATCCACGCCCTGCTCACCGAGCTGGACTACCTGCGCGAGGACGAGGTCACCGTGCACGGCAAGCGGCTCGCCCGCCTCTACGGCGAGCTGGACCTGCTGGCGTCGGAGTGCCTGCGCGAGGGCGTCTGGGAGGGGCTGAACCCCGCCGAACTGGCCGCCTGCGTCTCGGCGTTGGTCTTCGAGGCCCGTCAGTCCGACGACGCGGTGCCGCCGAAGGTGCCGGGCGGTGCGGCGAAGGCGGCGCTGGGCGAGATGGTCCGGATCTGGGGCCGGCTCGACGCGCTGGAGGAGGAGTACCGCATCAACCAGGCCGAGGGCGTGGGGCAGCGCGAACCCGACCTCGGCTTCGCGTGGGCGGCGTACCAGTGGGCCTCGGACAAGAGCCTCGACGAGGTGCTGCGCGAGGCGGAGATGCCGGCCGGTGACTTCGTGCGCTGGTGCAAGCAGGTCATCGACGTCCTCGGGCAGATCGCCGCGGCGGCGCCCGTGAACACCGCTCCGGCGTCCTCGGGGAGCGGGAGCACGGTGGCGCGCAACGCGCGCAAGGCCGTCGACGCCCTGTTGCGGGGTGTAGTGGCCTACAGCTCGCTCGGATAGCCGGTTTTGGGGCTTCCTCTGAGACAGGGCATGGCCGGATCTCATCTCTTGCCATGATCCTTCCGCCGCGTCCTGTGCGACGATCGGCTTATGAGTGGGGGAACGGACGAAGGACCGAGACGGGTCGGTCGGCCACGCGCCGATCTGAGGGCGCCGACCGGCCGGCCGCCGCGCGAGGAACTCCTGTGCGCGGCGGCCGAGCTGTTCACGGCGCGGGGATACGCGGCCACCACCACACGGGCGGTGGCCGAACGGGCCGGGATGCGCCAGGCCACGATGTACCACTACTTCGCCGGCAAGGAGGAACTCCTCGCCGAGCTGCTGGAGTCGACGGTCGCGCCCTCGCTGGCCCTCGCGCGCCGGCTCCTGGCCGACACCGCACGGCCGGCCGCGCTGCGGCTGTGGGAGCTGTGCCGTTCGGACGTGCTCCTGCTGTGCGGGGGCCCGTACAACCTGGGCGCTCTCTACCTGTTGCCCGAGTTGCTGGGGGCGCGGTTCGGGCGGTTCCACCGGATGCGGGAGGAACTGCGCGACAGCTACCGGGCGTTGCTGCGCGCCACCGACATAGGCGACGAACTGGCCGGGGACAGGTCCGCCCTGTCGCTCCGCAACGACCTGGTCTTCGGCCTGATCGAGGGCGTCATGCTCGTCCGCCGCTCCGACCCGGCCCGCCCGGTGGCCGCCTTCGCCGAGGCCGCCGCCGACGCGGCGCTGCGCGTCGCGGGCCTCGCGGGGGGCCGGCCCAAGGGCGGTCCGCCTAACAGGCCGGCGGGGGGCCCGCCTCCCAGCCCGCGGGGTCGTCCCAGGCCTGGAGGGTGAGCCCCGACTCCAGGCGGTGTGCCCGGCCCGTGACCGGATCGGTGAAGGACAGGGTCTTGGCCAGCAGCTGGAGGGGGCGGCGGAAGTCCGTCGGAGCGGTCTCGACGGCGACGACCGGGTAGACCGGGTCGCCGAGGATGGGCAGCCCCAGGCCGCTCATGTGGACCCGCAGCTGGTGGGTGCGGCCGGTGTGCGGGGTCAGCCGGTAGCGGCCGAGGCCGGCGCGGGTCTCGGCGAGTTCGACCAGGCTCTCGGAGTTGGGCTCGGCGTCCGGGTGCTCGATCACCGCGATCAGCCCGCGCACCTTCTCGATGTTGCTGCGGACCAGCCGCGGCAGCTCCACGGTCGCGTCGTACGGGGCGAGGGCCTCGTACTCCTTGTGGACCCGACGCTCCTGGAACAGCAGCTGGTAGGCGCCCCGGTCCTCGGGGCGGATGCTGAACATCACCAGTCCGGCCGTCATCCGGTCCAGCCGGTGCGCCGGGCTGAGGGTGGGCAGGTCCAGCTCCTCGCGCAGCCGGGCCAGGGCGGTCTGGGTGACGTGGCTGCCGCGCGGGGTGGTCGCCAGGAAGTGCGGCTTGTCCACCACCAGCAGGTGCCGGTCCCGGTGTACGACGCGGATCGGGAACGGAACCACCGGCTCGGGCGGCATGTCCCGGTGGAACCAGAGCCAGCCGCCCGGCTCGTACGGGTCCTCCGGGCGCAGCACCCGACCGCCGACGCCGAGCACCCGGCCCGCCGCGAGCAGCCGCGCCATCGCCTCGGCGCCGCGCGTGCCGGCGTAGCGCTCGGTCAGGTACGCGCCGAGCACCGGCCACCTGCCCTCGGGGTCGGGGGGCAGGCGCATGCGGACCGGGTCGATGCCGGACTGCTGCGGCAGGGGCGCGGGCGGGATGTGGGATCTGCGGCTCATCGGGGTCAAGGGTAGGCGGCCGCCGCCGGGGCCCCTTTCGGGCGGGCCTAGGGGGTGTCTTTCGGATCGGGCCGGATCCGGGAGCGGTGGTCGGTGCCGGCCACCGCGAGCCCGGCCTGATCCGAAGACACCCCCTAGTTCCGGGTCAAGGTGCCCAGGTGGTTCGCGTCCAGGTACTCGACGCGGACCGTGCCGTCGGAGAACGTGACCCCGGTGCGCCCGACGGCGTTCTCGCCGACCGGTCTCGAAGCTGAAGGTGTCGCCGTCGTAGAAGTCGAGGGCGACGGCGTCGGCGAGGCCGGCGGGGGCGGCGTTGGTGAGGACGACGATGCCGAGCCGCTCCGAGGGGAGCATCGTGACGTTGGAGTTGGCGCCGAGCTCGAAGGCCCCGGAGTGGCTCAGGCGCAGCCGGCCGGCGTCGGCGTAGGAGACGTTCCAGCCGAGGCCGTAGAACTGCGGGGTGCCCTGGGGGTCCGGGCCTGGGCGACGATCTCGGGCAGGCGGGTGCGCGCGAGGGTGTCGGCGGGGACGATCCGCTTCCCGTCGAGGGCGCCGTCGGCGAGCTGGAGGCGCAGCCGGCGGGGGCTGGGCGTCGGCGTCGCGGACGAAGCGGGGGCTCCAGACGGGGGCGCCGGCGGCGGTGCGGGCGGCGGTCCTCACGTGGCCGAAGGCTCGCTCGGGGGAGTTGGCGTACGCGGAGAACTCGGTGCTGGTGCGGGTCATCCCGGCGGGCTTGAAGAGGGTGTCCGCGCTGAGTTTCTGCCAGCTGGTGCCGTGGGAGCGGGCGATGGCCTCGGCGGCTGCGGTGAGCCCGAAGTCGGTGTAGGCGTAGCTCGCACGGAAGGGGGTCAGGGGCTCCAGGCGGAGGTGGTCGAGGATGTACGCCTGATCGTGGCCGAGGTCCTCCAGGAGGTCGCCGGCGTGGTCGGGCAGGCCGCCGCGGTGGGAGAACAGGTCGGCGGTGGAGACGTGTTCCGTGACCCACGGGTCCTTCAGGGCGAAGCCGGGCAGGGTGGTGCCGAGGGGCTTGTCCCCGGCGGCGGGAGTGGCCAGGGCGCCGGCGACGACGGTGGAGGAGACCGGTTTGGAGAGGGAGGCCAGCTGGAAGACGGTGTCGGCGCCGACCGGGGCGCTCTCGCCGACCTTGTGCAGGCCGTAGCCCTTGAGGAAGACGACCTTGTCCCCGTACACGACGGTCACCGCGACGCCCGGGACGCCGGTGCGGCGCATGGCGGCGGTGACGGTGGCGTCGAGGCGGGCGAGGGCGCTGTCGACCTCGGCGACGGTGACGCGCGGGGCGGGCGCGGGCGGTGGCGTGGGGGCGGCGGCCCGCGCGGTGGGGCGTGTCGGCCCGCGCGCCGGTCGCGGCCGTGACTCCCGCCGTCGCGGGAGGAACGCGGCCCCGAACCGTCCGGCTGCGCGGAGCGTACGCATGGGGTCATTGTCGCGCCGGGGCGGCGACGCCCGTCGGCGGCCGGGGCGCGGCGCGCGGGAGGTGGCGGTGCGGTGGCGGCTGCGGGGCGGGGCCGCCTCGGCTCCGCCCGGTCACCGGCTCCTTCAGGCCGCGGCGGGGGTGCGCAGTTCCTGCTCGGCTTCGACGGTGGCGTTCCAGTCGCGCTTGATCGCGCGCCAGCCCTCGTCGGTCTCGCCCTGACGCCAGTAGCCCGAGATGGACAGGCGCTCGCGGGCGACGCCACGGTCCAGGCGCAGGTGGCGGCGGAGTTCCTTCACGAAGCCGGCCTCGCCGTGGACGAACGCCTGTACGTCGGCGGACGGGAACACCATCGTGGTGACGGCCTCCAGCAGGGCGGAGCCCACCGGGCGCCCGGCCCGGTGCAGCCACACCGGCGCGATGCCGTCCGGGGTGGTGACGGGCTGCTCGTCGGCCGGGCCCTCGACCTCCACGAAGGCCCGTACGTTCGCGCCGTGCGGCATCCGCTCCATGGCCGCCGCGATGGCCGGGAGCGCGCTCTCGTCGCCGACGAGGAGGTGCCAGCCGGCCAGCGGGTCCGGGGCGTAGGCGCCGCCGGGGCCGAGGAATCGTACGGGCTCGCCCGGCTGGACGCGGGCCGCCCACGGGCCGGCCAGGCCCTCGTCGCCGTGGACGACGAAGTCCAGGGTCAGTTCGCGTCGGGTCGCATCCCAGGCGCGGACCGTGTACGCGCGCTGGCGCGGCCACTCCTCGCGGGGGTGGGCCGCTCGGATCGCGTCGAGGTCCCAGGGTTCGGCGTACCGCACGCCCTCGGGCGCGAACAGGAGTTTGACGTAGTGGTCGGTGTACACGCCCGCGCCGAAGCCGGCCAGCCCGTCACCGCCCAGCACGATGCGGACCATGTGCGGCGTGAGCCGCTCGGTACGTACGACGACGGCGGTGCCGACAGTGCGGGCGCGTCCTTCTGCCACGGCGTCTCCCCTGAACTTACGAAGCTTAGGATTACCTAAGTTAGCACTTCATGGGCGCAGCGCGCTGCTCAGACGTGACACCGCTCCTCCCAAACCCCACTGATGGGCGAGCACGTCGACCACTTCGGGATACCTCGGGGCGCGCGGGAGCGTGGGATCGAAGGCCGGGAGCGGCACGTCGTCGGCCACTCGGACGACCTTGGGGGCCACCGCCAGGTAGGGGCGGGATTCGTCGAGCCGCTTGCGCTGAGTGGGGGTCAGCTTCGCCTTCGGGTCGTCGATCGCCGCGATGATCCCCGCGAGGCTGCCGAAGGTGTCCAGGAGCTTGGCCGCCGTCTTCTCCCCGATACCGGGAACGCCCGGCAGGCCGTCGCTCGGGTCGCCGCGCAGCAGCGCCAGGTCCGCGTACCCGGGGCCGTCGACCCCGTACTTCTCGCGCAGCCATGCCTCGTCCGTCACCTGGAGGCTGCCCACGCCCTTGAGCGGGTAGAGGACGCGGCGCTGCCGGGCGTCGTCCACCAGCTGGAAGAGGTCCCGGTCGCCCGTGACGATGTCCACCGGCCCGGTCGCGCGGGCCGTGAGGGTGCCGATCACGTCGTCCGCCTCGTAGCCGGCGACCCCGACGCGGGCGATCCCGAACGCGTCCAACGCCGCCTCGATGACCGGCACCTGGGGGGTCAGGGTGTCCGGGGTCTCCTCGACGTCGGGCCCGACCTCGCTCTCCACGGCGACCCGGTGCGCCTTGTAGGAGGGGATCAGCTCCACGCGCCAGTGCGGGCGCCAGTCGGCGTCCATGCAGGCCACCAGGTCGTCGGGGTGGTGGTCCTGGACGAGCCGTCCGATGAAGTCGAGCAGTCCGCGCACGGCGTTGACGGGCGTGCCGTCGGGGGCCTTCACGGAGTCCGGCACGCCGAAGTAGGCGCGGAAGTAGAGGGAGGCGGTGTCCAGGAGCATCAGGCGTCGTGTCGTCACGGGTCGATGATGCCGCACGGGTCCGACGGCGGTCCGGAGCGCCGATACCGCCGGATCCGGCCACGATGCCCGGTTCGACCACCCAGGCGGGCTCACCGTGAGTGACGCGTCGGGCGAGCGGGTCCGGAGCGGCGGCGCGGAGGGAGGCTCGGAGGCGAGATCGCTGGTCAGGCCGGACGGGGACGGGCCGATCGGGGTCGGGGGCGAGGTCCTCCCGCCGGTTCCCGGCGATCGCCGGACGCACACACCGTGACGGGCCGGCCACGGAAACCTACCGAGGTGTCGTCGGGTACGGCCTTGAGCGCGAATCCGGAGGCGGATGCTGCGTAAGGTGCTTTAGAGCACATCGACGTGCACGAGGACAGGGGAGGGCAGCCCCGCAATGAACGAGAAGGAAACCGGTCACATCGCTGACAACGCCGACGACGGCGCCGGCGGAGACAAGGAGAAGGACTCCAAGGAGCCGCTGCGCGTGGGCGTCGCCGTACGCAAGCGGCGCCGCGCCCTCCACCTGACCCTGGCCGCGGTGTCGGCGCGCAGTGGCCTGTCCGTTCCCTTCCTGAGCCAGATAGAGAACGAACGGGCCCGCCCCAGCATGCGTTCCCTGGAGCGGGTCGCCGACGCCCTGGAGACCACCGCCGTCGACCTGCTGGCCGCCTCCGACACCGCGCGCACCGTCGACCTCGTCCGCGCCGGCGACGACTCCGGCCTCACGCCGATGAAGGGCGTACGCCCCCTCGTGCGCGGCCACCACCAACTGCACGCGCTGGAATTCAGCGGGGACCAGGACGCCGGCCGCGAGTACCAGCACCGCAACGACGAGCTGATGTACGTGGTCTCCGGCGCCTGCCAGGTGGAGGCGGAAGGACGCGCCTACCGGCTGGAGAGCGGGGACGCGCTGTTCCTCTCCGGCGGGGTGCGCCACCGCTGGAGGGCCGTCAGCGAGGACACCCGGCTGCTGGTCGTGGCCGTCGGCGAGCACATCCACGCCACCTCCGAGCCGCCCGCGCCGGGCCGCTGAGCCGGTGCGCGTCGTCTCGCTCGTCCCGTCCCTGACGGAGGCCGTCGCGGTGTCCGCGCCCGGACTGCTGGTCGGGGTGACCGGCTGGTGCACGCACCCGGCCGACCTCGGGGACGCGGTACGGATCGGCGGTACCAAGAACCCCGACGTACGGGCCATCGTGGAGCTGCGGCCCGATCTGGTCATCGCCAACGAGGAGGAGAACCGGGCCCCCGACCTGGCCGCGCTGCGCGCCGCCGGGGTGCAGGTGCTCGTCACCGAGGTCCGGGACCTGGCGCAGGCGTGGGCCGAGCTGGACCGGGTGCTGGTGGGGGCGCTGGGGCTGCGCCGGCCGGCGTGGTTGGCCAGGGCGGAGGCGGCCTGGGCGGCGGTGGCGGCGTCCGAGCCCCCGGTGGACGCCTTCGTGCCGGTGTGGCGGCGGCCGTGGATGGTCCTGGGCCGCGACACCTTCGCGGGGGACCTGCTCGCGCGACTCGGCGTACGCAACGTCTTCGCGGGCCACCCGGAGCGGTACCCGAAGGTGGCGGCGGCGGAGCTCGCGGCGAGCGGCTGCCCCCTGGTGGTGCTCCCGGACGAGCCGTACCGCTTCACCGCGCAGGACGGCCCGGAGGCCTTTCCGGGCATCCGGGCCGCGCTGGTGAGCGGTCGCCACCTGACCTGGTACGGGCCCTCGCTGGAGGAGGCGCCGCAGGTGCTGGCGGCGGCGCTGGCGCAGGCGCTCTGAGCGGTGCTTGGCGGTGCTTGGCGGTGCTTCAGCGGGGCGCGGCGAGCAGGCGGCCGGTGAACAGGCCGCGCAGGGTGTGGCCGGCGGCGAGCACCCAGGCGGTGACCAGGGCCAGGAAGAGCGCCGCGGCCAGCCACGAGAAGGCGGTGAGCCCGGTGTGCCGGGCCAGGCCGGTGGCGCCGGTGACGCAGGTGCCGACGGGGAAGGTCAGGGCCCACCAGGTCATCGCGAAGCCCATCCCGGCGCGGGCGGCCCGTACGAGCATCGCGGCGGCCAGGGCCAGCCACAGCAGGGCGAAGCCGAGCACGGGGACCCCGTAGACCACCGCGAAGGCGCCGAGGGCGCCGGCGTAGGGGGCCGCGATGGCGTCGGGGGCGACGTCGGCGAGCTGGTTCACGGCGGTGGTCGACTGGCCGAGGGGGCCCAGCACCAGGAACAGGGCGGGGGTCAGCGCCAGGGGCAGGGGACCGCTGACGATCAGCCGGCCGAAGATCAGGGGCAGCATCAGCAGCGTGGCGAGCAGGCTGATGCCGAACATCGCGTAGCAGGCCAGCAGCATGGCCTCGCGGGGCTGACCGGCGGGCAGGTGGGGGACGAGCAGGGGGCCCAGGGCGGCGGAGACCATGGGCGCGACGACGGGCAGCAGCCAGACGGGCGTGGCCTGGGAGGCCTCGACCTTGTGGCGGACCACCATCAGGTAGGGCACCACGACCGCCATGAGCAGACCGATGGCGGTGCCGGCGGTGAAGAGGACGGCGTCGATCGCCACGGCCGCGCCCTCGCCGACGAGGTCCTTGCCCACGATCAGGGTGCCGCCGCCGACGGCCAGCAGGGCCATCGAGAGGCAGCCGTAGAAGGGCGCCACGGCGGGGTCGAGCAGATGGGCACGGGCCTGGTCACGGTGGTGAAGCCAGTGCCCGGCACGGGCGGTCAGGAGCACGGCGAGGGCCACGGCGGACAGCGCCCAGACGATCTGGCAGGCCACGCGCTGTCCGGGGAGCTGGTACGGGAGGCCGGCGCCGGCGTTGGCGATGATGGCCGTGCCCATGACGGACGCGTACCAGTTGGGGCCGAGGTGGCGCAGCGCGGGGGCCTTGTGGGTCCGGGCCGCGGGTCGGGCGGGGGTGGTGCGGGGGTGCACGAGGGTGGTGACCATGGGTTCAGCCTCGCGCGGGGCCACCCGGGGCGGCAGGGATCAACTTCCTATGAGGCCATAAACTGATGTTATGGGTAATGAGGAGTGGGTTCCGCTGGCGCACCGCGTGCCGGACCTGGGCGCGCTGGAACTGCTGCTCGCGGTGGCGCGGGTGGGCAGCCTGAGCGGGGCGGCGCGCCGGCTGGGCATCACGCAGCCCGCCGCGAGCAGCCGGATCCGGGCGATGGAGGCCCGGCTCGGGGTGGCCCTGGTGGACCGCTCGCCGCGCGGCTCGACGCTCACGGCGGAGGGCGCGCTCGTCACGGACTGGGCCCGACGGGTGGTCGAGGCGGCCGAGGCCTTCGACGCCGGGGCGCAGGCGCTACGGGGCCGGCGCGACTCGCGGCTGCGGGTGGCGGCCAGCATGACCATCGCGGAGTACCTGCTGCCCGGCTGGTTGATCGCCCTGCGCGGGGACCGGCCGGGCACGGCGGTGTCCCTGCACGCGGGGAACTCGGCGGACGTCGCCCAGCGGGTGCTCGCCCACGAGGCGGACCTCGGCTTCGTGGAGGGGCTGTCGGTGCCCGACGGCCTGGACTCGGCGGTCATCGCGCAGGACCGCCTGGTGGTGGCCGTGGCCCCCTCGCACCCCTGGGCGCGGCGCACGCGGGGCGTGGAGGCGGCGGAGCTGGCGGCGACCCCGCTGATCCTGCGCGAGCGCGGGTCGGGCACCCGGCAGGTGCTGGACGCCGCGCTGGCCGACGCCGGGGGACTGGCGGAACCGCTGCTGGAGCTGGCGTCGACCACCGCCGTCAAGGGGGCGGCGGTGAGCGGGGCCGGCCCGTGCGTCCTGTCGGAGCTCGCGCTCGGGGACGAACTGGCGGCCCGCCGCCTGGTGGGGGTGCCGGTGGTCGCCGCCGCCCTCGACCGCGCCCTGCGGGCGGTGTGGCCCACGGGCTCCCGCCCGGCGGGCCCGGCCCGCGACCTGCTGTCCCTGACGCGGGGGCGGGCCCAGGGGGTGTCCGGCGCGGCCCGGCCCTGATTCGCCGGACACCCCCTGGGGGCCGTCCGGGTGAGGAGGGATCGATTCGGCGGGGGCCGGGCGGTGACGGGCGGGTGGCCCGTCGGAAAGGTGGCTCCCGTATCGCTTCTTCTCCGAAGGGGATTCCCTGATGCTTCTTCGCCGCGCCGCCGTCGCCGCTTTCGGCGCCTTCACGCTCCTGCTGGCCGTTCCGTCCTCCGCCTCGGCCGCGGTGGGGGAGTTCCAGTACACCTTCGTCACCCCGGACGGCACCCCGCAGCGGGCGGTGCTGAACGACCCGGTGAGCGGTGAGTGCATCACGCTGCCCGAGGCGGCCGACCCCGGCGCCGACCCCGCCCACTCCCCGCGCAACCGGACCACCTCGACGGCGACGGTGTTCGTCGAACCGGACTGCTCGGGCGACTGGTTCACGCTGCGGCCGCTCACGGGCCGCGGCTCCGAGCGGCTGAAGCTCCGGTCGGTCGTCTTCAGCTGATCCGGGCGGGGCGGGGCGTGGCTCGGCCACGCCCCGCCACCACACGTCAGGAAACCGACACCGACACCGGCATCGGCCTCGCCATCGGCACGGCCCGGCGGTCGCCGGCCGCCTCGACGAAGGAGGCCATGACCCGGGTGTCCTTGTCCCGCTCCGGATGCCACTGAACGCCCAGGACCCAGCGCGAACGGTCGGGGATCTCGATCGCCTCCACCGTTCCGTCGACCGCGTACGCCGAGACGACCAGCTCCCGCCCCAGGCGGTCGACGGCCTGGTGGTGGTACGTCGGCACCTCCGCGTCCTCCGGGACCAGCTCCGCGTACCGGGTGCCGGGGACGGGGCTGACGGGGTGCCAGGAGGTGACCCCGGGGGTGTGGACGTGGCCGTCGATGTGCTGGATCAGGGTGCCGCCCAGCGCCACGTTCAGCGCCTGCATGCCCCGGCAGATGCCCAGCAGCGGGGTGTCCGCCTCCAGGGCCGCCCCGATCAGCGCGAGTTCCCACGTGTCGCGCACGGTCGCCGGCGCGCCCGTGCGGGGGTCGCGCGGGGCCCCGTAGTGGATCGGGTCCACGTCCGGGCCGCCCGCGACGACCAGGCCGTCCACCCGGCTCAACACCTCCGCCGCCCGCTCCGGTTCGTCCGGCGGCAGCAGCACGGCCGCGCCGCCCGCCGCCTGGACGAGCTCGTAGTACCCGGTGGGCACGAGGGACGTGGGGTGGTCCCACACCCCGTAGCGGGTGGATTCCTCCACATAGGTGGTGATGCCGATGAGCGGCCTGTGCACGGTGATGCCTCCAGGGTGGTTCCGGACGGTGGAGATCGGGAGACGGGAGAGCGGGAGACGGGAGATCGGGAGATTACGGGGCAAGGATTTCAGTCCCGGGTCAACTCCGCCTCGGCTTCCGCCAGCGCCGCGAACTCCTCCTCGGGCGCCGAGGCCACGAGGTGGTGCCGACTGTAGAGCGCGAAATAGGCGAGGGCGACGACGTACACGGCCAGTGCGATGAACGCCGCGTCACGATCCACCAGGAAGGTGGCGACCAGGGCCGAAAGGGCGAGGACGAAGGCGACGGAGGAGGTCAGCACCCCGCCCGGCGTGCGGTACGGCCGCTCCAGGCCGGGCTCGCGACGGCGCAGCACGATGTGGGAGAGGGCCATCAGCGCGTACGAGATCGTCGCGCCGAAGACGGCGATGTTCAGCATCCGGGCGCCGTCCCCGGTGGCCGCCGCGAGGGCGAAACCGATCCCGCCGGGAATCACCAGACCGAGGTACGGGGCCTTGCGCTTCGAGGTGAGTGACAGGAAGCGCGGCAGGTAGCCGGCGCGGGAGAGGGCGAAGAGCTGGCGCGAGCCCGCGTAGATGAGGGAGAAGAAGGAGGCGACGAGCCCGGCCAGGCCCGCGTAGTTGACGAAGCGGCTGAGCGCGGTCGGCCCGCCGTCCCCCTCCAGCGCGACGACCAGCGGGTTGCCGGCGCTCTTGACGGCGTCGGCGCCCTGCGCTCCGGTGGCGGCGAAGAACGTGATCAGGGCGAGCAGCGCGAGGACGCCCATGGAGATGGCGAGCGCCTTCGGCATGGAGCGGACCGGGTCCTTGGCCTCCTCGGCGGCCAGCGGTACGCCCTCCACGCCGAGGAAGAACCACATGCCGAACGGGAAGGCCGCCCAGATGCCGAGGATTCCGAAGGGCAGCCAGGAGTTCGCGCCGAAGGCGCTCGTGTCCACCGCGATGTCGTCGAGCGCGCCCGCGTCGAACTCGGTGAAGGCGCCGATCGCGAAGATCAGCAGCGCGGCCACCGCCACGGCGGTGACGACCAGGCTGAAGCGCAGGGCCTCGCCCACGCCCCACAGGTGGACGCCGATGAACAGGACGAAGCAGCCGAGGTAGACGGGCCATCCGGAGGTCAGTCCGAACAGGCCCAGGGATTCGACGTAGTCGCCGATGAAGATGACGATGGCCGCCGGGGCGAGGATGTACTCGATGAGGATGGCGGTGCCGGTCAGGAAGCCGCCCCAGGGGCCGAGCGCGCGGCGGGCGAAACCGTAACCGCCGCCGGCCGTGGGCAGGATGGTGGACAGCTCGGCCAGGGAGAAGACCAGGCAGGCGTACATCGTGCCCATGAGCACGGTGGCGATGGCCAGGCCGCCGAAGCCGCCCTTGTTCAGGCCCACGTTCCAGCCGGAGAAGTCCCCGGAGACGACGTAGGCGACCCCGAGGCCGGTCAGCAGCAGCCAGCCGGCGCTGCCCCGGCGCAGGGTGCGGCGCTCCAGATAGGCCGCGTCCGGGTCCTTGGCGGAGCCGGAGCCGGAGCCGGGCCCGGACGGTGTGGATACGGGTGCGATGTCGTCGGCCATGTGCGCTCCTGCCTAGGGCAATGCAATGGTTGTGAGGCGTACCTTTGCGTCATGGGTGCGGAGCGCGCAAGGCCCTTGCGTTAAAGACCGGTTACGAAACGGGCGTGGCGGGCGTGGCGCGTGAGGCCCGGGGTGTTGGCGACGGCGCCCGGCGTTCACGCCAGGAAGCCGCGCAGCAGGGCCGCCGTGCCGCAGCAGTGCTCCCGCATCACCCGCCGGGCGGCCTCCGCGTCCCGCTCCAGTACGGCCTCGACGAGCGCGCTGTGCTGCTGCTGCGAGTGCTCCAGGTTGCGCACCAGCAGCGGGATGCAGTCCAGCAGGTCGTTCACGGTCGCCCGGACGGCCGCGTACTGGGCCGTCAGGCTGGCGGAGCCCGCGAGTTCGCACAGGGTGAGGTGGAAGAGGGTGTCCTGGCGGCGGTACTCGGACAGCGGGGCGTCGTGCGTGGCCGTCAGCGCCCGCAGCAGCCGCTCCACGTCCTCCTCGCCGAGCCCCTGCGAGGCGCACAGCCCGGCCGCCCCCACCTCCAGGACCTCGCGGAACCGCAGGACGTCCTCGATGTCCACGCCCGCCACGCGCCGGCGCAGCTCCTCCTCGGCGCCGCCGGCCGGGGTGTCCGGACGGGCCAGCACGAACGTTCCGCCGTACCGGCCGCGCCGGGCCTCGACCAGGCCCTGGTCCTGGAGCACCTTCAGCACCTCGCGCAGCGTGACCCGGCTGATGCCCATCCGCTCCGCCAACTCCCGCTCCGGTGGCAGTCGCTCCCCGCCCGGCACCAGACCGAGCCGGACCACCTGGAGGATCTGCTCCAGGGCCTCCTCGAAACCGTTGCCCGCCCGCACCTGTCGCAGGACGGGATTCAGCCGCGCGATCGCGCCACCCTCGCTCGTCGTGTCGGTCATCTTGGCCCCTCCCCTTCCCAAGTAATGGTTCTATTCAATACCTTAGGCGCACTCGGCTCACCGAAGGAGAGATTCCAGTGGTAGACCGCAAGCCCCCGCTCACGCCCGAGGAGCTCCGCGCCCTCGTCGCGAGCGGCGAGATCGACACCGTCGTCCTGGCCTTCCCCGACATGCAGGGTCGGCTCCAGGGCAAGCGGTTCGCCGCACCCTTCTTCCTCGACGAGGTCCTCGCCCACGGCACCGAGGGATGCAACTACCTCCTCGCCGTCGACACCGACATGAACACCGTCGACGGCTACGAGATGTCCTCCTGGGACCGGGGCTACGGCGACTTCGCCATGCACCCCGACCTCGCCACCCTGCGCCGCATCCCCTGGAACCCCGGCAGCGCCTTCGTCATGGCCGACCTCGCATGGAACGACGGCACCCCCGTCGTCGCCGCGCCCCGCCAGATCCTGCGCCGCCAGCTGGAACGCCTCGCCGAGCGCGGCTACACCGCCATGGTCGGCACCGAGCTGGAGTTCATGGTCTTCCAGGACACCTACGAACAGGCCTGGAACTCCCACTACCGCGGCCTGACCCCCGCCAACCAGTACAACATCGACTACTCCGTCCTCGGCACCGGCCGCGTCGAACCCCTCCTGCGCCGCATCCGCAACGAGATGCAGGCCGCCGGCCTGGTCGTCGAGTCCGCCAAGGGCGAGTGCAACCTCGGCCAGCACGAGATCGCCTTCCGCTATGACGAGGCGCTCACCACCTGCGACCAGCACGCCGTCTACAAGACGGGCGCCAAGGAGATCGCGTCCCAGGAAGGCGTCTCCCTCACCTTCATGGCCAAGTACGACGAGCGCGAGGGCAATTCCTGTCACATCCACCTCTCGCTGAACGACGCCGACGGACGCAACGCCATGGCCGGCGACGCCGACCAGGACCACGGGATGTCACCCGTGATGCGTCACTTCCTGGCCGGACAGCTGGCCGCGCTGCGCGACTTCTCCCTTCTCTACGCCCCGAACATCAACTCGTACAAGCGTTTCCGCCCGGGATCCTTCGCACCCACCGCCGTCGCCTGGGGCGTCGACAACCGCACCTGCGCCCTGCGCGTGGTCGGCCACGGCCGCTCCATGCGCTTCGAAAACCGCCTCCCCGGCGGCGACGTCAACCCCTACCTCGCCGTGTCCGGCCTGGTCGCGGCCGGTCTCTACGGCATCGAGAACCAGCTCGAACTACCCGACGCCTGCCCCGGCAACGCCTACACCGCCGACTTCGCGCACGTCCCCACCACCCTGCGCGAGGCCGCCGAATTGTGGGAGAACAGCGAGATCGCCAAGGCCGCCTTCGGCCCCGAGGTCGTCGCGCACTACCGCAACATGGCACGCGTCGAACTGGACGCCTACGACTCGGCCGTCACCGACTGGGAACTGCGCCGCTCCTTCGAACGCCTGTAACCCGGCCCGTAACCCCGCCCGTAACCCTCCCCCAATACCTGAGAGGCATCACGTGTCCGACGCGCCGGCCACCGCCGACCTGGCCGTACTCAACCCGGCCACCGAGGAACTCGTCGCCACCGTCCCGGCCGCCACACGGGACGACGTCGACGCCGCCGTCGCCAAGGCCGCCGCCGCCCAGCGCGGCTGGGCAGCGGCCGCCCCCGCCGACCGCGCACGGGCGCTCCGCCGCTTCGCGGCGGTCGTCGACGGACACATCGAGGAACTGGCCCTGCTGGAGGTCCGCGAAGCCGGCCACACCCTCGCCAACGCCCGCTGGGAAGCCGGCAACGTACGCGACCTCCTGGAGTTCGCCGCCGGGGGAGTGGAACGCCTCTCCGGCCGCCAGATCCCCGTCGCCGGCGGCATCGACGTCACCTTCCTCGAACCCCTCGGCGTCATCGGCGTGATCGCCCCATGGAACTTCCCCATGCCGATCGCCGCCTGGGGCCTGGCCCCCGCCCTCGCCGCGGGCAACGCCGTCATCCTCAAACCCGCCGAGACGACCCCGCTCACGGCCCTGCGCCTCGCCGAACTCGCCCTCGAAGCCGGGATCCCCGAGCACCTCTTCCAGGTGCTCCCCGGCCACGGAGCCGTCACCGGCGACGCCCTGGTCGAGCACCCCGGAGTCGCCAAGATCGTCTTCACCGGCTCCACCCGCGTCGGCAAGCAGATCATGGCCAAGTGCGCCGACCGCGTGAAGCGCGTCACCCTGGAACTGGGCGGCAAGAGCCCCAACATCGTCTTCGCCGACGCCGACCTCGAAACCGCGGCCGCCGCCGCCCCCATGGCCTACCTCGACAACACCGGCCAGGACTGCTGCGCCCGCACCCGGATCCTCGTACAGCGCTCCGTCTACGACCGGTTCCTGGAACTCGTCGTCCCCGCCCTCGAAGCCGTCCGCGTCGGCGACCCGCTGGACGAGAAGACCCAGATGGGCCCCCTCATCTCCCGCACCCAACTGGAACGCGTCCGCGGCTACGTCACCGACGACCTCACCACGATCCGCGGCACCGCCCCCGAGGGACCCGGCTTCTGGTACCCGCCCACCCTCGTCACCGACGTCGCCCCCACCGCGCCCGTCGCCGCCGAGGAGGTCTTCGGACCCGTCGCCGTCGTCCTCCCCTTCGAGGACGAGGAGGACGCCGTACGCCTGGCCAACGCCACCGAGTACGGCCTCTCCGGCTCCCTGTGGACCCGCGACCTCGGCCGCGCCCTGCGCGTCTCGCGCGCCGTCGCCGCCGGCAACCTGTCCGTCAACTCCCACAGCAGCGTCCGCTACTGGACCCCCTTCGGCGGATACAAGCAGTCCGGGCTCGGCCGCGAGCTCGGACCCGACGCCCTCACCGCTTTCACCGAGACCAAGAACGTCTTCATCAGCACGGAGGCCTGAGCAACCATGACCACTTCCGACACCGACGTCGTCTGCCGCCGTCTCGTCGGCCGCACCGCCGTCATCACCGGAGCCGGCAGCGGCATCGGCCTCGCCGCCGCTCGCCGCCTCGCCTCCGAAGGCGCCAACGTCGTCTGCGCCGACATCGACCCCGCCGCCGGCAAGGCCGCGGCCGAAGAGGTCGGCGGCACCTTCGTCCAGGTCGACGTCACCGACAAGGAGCAGGTCGACGCCCTCTTCAAGACGGCCTACGACACCTACGGCTCGGTCGACATCGCCTTCAACAACGCGGGCATCTCGCCCCCGGACGACGACTCCATCCTCACCACCGAACTCGACGCCTGGCGCCGCGTCCAGGACGTCAACCTGACCTCCGTCTACCTGTGCTGCAAGGCCGCCCTGCCCTACATGCAGCGCCAGGGCCGCGGCTCCATCATCAACACGGCCTCCTTCGTCGCCATCATGGGCGCGGCCACCTCCCAGATCTCCTACACCGCCTCCAAGGGCGGCGTCCTCGCCATGTCCCGCGAACTCGGCGTCCAGTTCGCCCGCGAGGGCATCCGCGTCAACGCCCTGTGCCCGGGGCCCGTCAACACCCCGCTGCTGCGGGAACTGTTCGCCAAGGACCCCGAACGGGCAGCCCGCCGCCTCGTGCACATCCCGCTCGGCCGCTTCGCCGAACCCACCGAGATCGCCGCCGCCGTCGCCTTCCTCGCGAGCGACGACTCCTCCTTCATCAACGCCACCGACTTCCTGGTCGACGGCGGCATCTCCGGCGCGTACGTCACCCCGCTCTAGGGATCACAAGAAGGTGCGGCCCTCGCCCCGGTACGTCGGGGCGGTGGCCGTCACCCGGTCGCCCTCGACCAGGTGCAACACGTCGAAGCGCTCGCACAGTTCGCCCGCCTTCGCGTGCCGGAACCACACCCGGTCGCCGATCAGCAGATCGTCGGCCGGGCTGCCGAGCAGCGGGGTCTGCACCTCGCCCGCACCCTCCTGCGGGTCGTAGCGCAGCCCCGCCGGCAGGTACGGAACCGGCAGCCGGTCGGCGCCCGGCGCCCCGGACGCCGGATAACCCCCGCCCAGCACGGTCACCACCCCGACCCCGGGTCGGCGTACCACCGGCAGCGCGAACAGCGCGGCCGGACGCCCCCGAAACGACGTGTAGTTGTCGAACAGCCGCGGTACGTACAGCCCCGAACCGGCGGCGATCTCCGTCACCGCCTCCTCGGCGGCCGTCTGCGCCACGCTGCCCGTCCCGCCACCGTTGACGAACTCCAGGTCCGGCACGACCGCCCGCACCGCCCGGACCACCTCGGCCCGGCGCGCCGCGAGCTCCCTACGGGCCGCCGCCTGCATCAGCCGGATCGCCCGCGAGCGCAGCGGCCGGCCCGCGAGCGCGTCACCGACCCCGGCCACGTGCCCCTCGTAGCCCATCAGCCCCACCACCCGGAACCCGGGCCGCTCGGCCACCCGGCGGGCCAGCTCCGCCAGTTCGGCCGGCTCCCGCAGCGGGGAACGCCGCGCGCCCACCCGTACCCGCCCGCCCAGCAGCCGCAGCGCCGTGTCCAACTCCAGGCAGACCCGGATCTGCTCCGCGCCCCCGTCCCGGGACCGGTCGATCAGGTCCAGCTGCGCCGGATCGTCCACCATCACCGTGACGGCCGCCGCCAACTTCGCGTCGCTCGCCAACTCCCCGAACGCCCCCCGGTCCGCCGACGGATACGCCAGCAGCACGTCCTCGAAGCCCGACCGCGCCAACCACAGCGACTCGGCCAGCGTGTACGACATGACCCCGGCGAACCCCGGCCGGGCCAGCACCCGCTCCAGCAGCGCCCGACACCGTACGGACTTGCTGGCGACCCGGATCGGCTTCCCGCCCGCCCGGCGCACCAGATCGTCCGCGTTCGCGTCGAACGCGTCGAGATCCACGAGGGCCAAAGGAGCGTCCAGATGCGCGGTCGCCCGGTCGTACCGGGCCCGGTCGGAAGTCATGGGCGGCAGCTTGCCAGACCCCGCTACCGGTGGGTAGAGGCCACCCGCACCCGCCGGCCACCGGGCCGGACCGGGGCGACCCCACCGCGGGGCCCCGTAGAGTACGGGCAGGCAGCCGTACGGAAAGTGGGGGGCGCAGCCGCCGGATGACCACGTCGACACCAGGGGCCACGGTCCTGGGCGAACCCGGTCCGCCCCCGCCCCGGGCCCCGCGCCGCCATCCCATCCGGGTGGTCACGGCCACCCTCTCCGCCCTCCTCGGCAGCGCCCTCCTCGCCGGCGCCGCCACCACCGCCTGGAGCGAACACCGCGCCGCCCACCACCCCCTGCCCTCCGACGCCGCCTACCGCAAGGCCGCCTCGCTGTGGCGGTCGGCGCCCGTGGACACCCTCTTCCCGCCCGTCATCGAAGCCGAGCGCGGCGGCCCCGGCGGCGCCGACCGCACCTGGACCCGTACCGCCCTGGCCCCCGACGCCGACTGCCCCACCGGCCTCGCCGCCGACTGGCGGGCCGCCTTCGCCGCCACCGACTGCACCCGCGTCCTGCGCGCCACCTACACCGACGCCACCCGCAGCGGCCTCGTCACCGTCGGCCTCGTCTTCACCGCCGCCGACGCCGCCGCCATGGACGCCCTGCGCCCCCGCCTGACCGCCCCGCCCGCCTACGGGTACGCCGACCACAGCCGCGCCGCCTGGACCGCGACCGTCCTCACCGAGGCCCCCGTCGCCGTCTACGCCGTCTCCGCCTTCGCCGACGGCCGCGCCATGGACGCACCCGTCCCCGCCGAGGAGGCCACCCGCCAGGACGCCGGCGGGGTCGTCGCCGAAGCGGGCCTCGGCCACGCCGCCGAGGCCGTCGCCCAGCGCGTCGGCCGGGACCTCGCCGCCCTCGCGGCTCCGCCCGCCCCCACGGACAGACCCGTACCGGACGCCCCGGAGCCCCGCCGATGACCCGCACGACCGCCCGTACCGCCACCGGCCTCCTCGCCCTGACGGCGCTCCTCGCCGGCGCGAGCGCCCCCGCCGCCGCCGACACCATCCGCGACCGCCAGTGGGGCCTGCTCGCCCTGCGCGCCGAAGAGGCCTGGGGCACCACCCGGGGCGACGGGGTCACCGTTGCCGTCCTCGACACCGGCGTCGACGCGAGCCACCCCGACCTCGCCGGACAGGTCCTCGAAGGCACCGACCTCGTCGGCATGGGCGCCGGCCGCGGCGAACGCGCCTGGGCCCGCCACGGCACCGCCATGGCCGGCATCATCGCGGGCCACGGCCACGGCCCCGACCGCTCCCAGGGCGTCCTCGGGATCGCCCCGCAGGCCCGGATCCTGCCGGTCCGCGTGATCCTGGAGGAGGGCGACCCCGGCCGGGCCAAGGCCCGCGACAGCAAGTCCGGCGCCCTCGCCGAAGGCATCCGCTGGGCCGCCGACCACGGCGCCGACGTCATCAACCTCTCCCTGGGCGACGACAGCGACTCCGCCCACCACGAGGCCGCCGAGGACGAGGCCGTCCAATACGCCCTGAGCAAGGGCGCCGTCGTCGTCGCCTCCTCCGGCAACGGCGGCGAACGCGGCGACCACACCTCCTACCCCGCCGCCTACCCCGGCGTCATCGCCGTCGCGGCCGTCGACCGCAAGGGCCGCAAGGCACCCTTCTCCACCCGCCACTGGTACGCGACCGTCAGCGCGCCCGGCGTCGACGTCGTCATCGCCGACCCCGACCGCTCCTACTACGAGGGCTGGGGCACCAGCGCCGCCGCCGCCTTCGTCTCCGGCGCCGTCGCCCTCGTCAAGGCCGCCCACCCCGGCCTGTCCCCGGCGCAGATCAAGAAGCTGCTGGAGGACACCGCCACCGACGGCCCGGCCGGCGGCCGCGACGACGCCCGGGGCCACGGCACCGTCGACCCCGTCGCCGCCCTCCAGGCCGCCGAGGCGCTGCGCCCCGAGGCGCCGACGCCCGCCCCGTCCCCGCCGGCCGGCCGTACTTCGGGCAGGGCCCCGAACCGGTGCGCGCGGCCGGGGGGAAGGCCGATCGGCTGGGAGCCCCGGCGGCCGCCGTCGGGGGAGCGGCCCTGCTGGTGCTGGCCGGCGTACTGGCGCGGCGCCCGCGCGCCGCCCGGCGGGATAGGGTCGGGTAACTGTGGCGACCAAGAACATTCCCGATCCCGGTTTCTCCGACGACGACGGCACCGCCGATCCCCGGCTGAGCGCGGCCCTCGCCGCCTGGTCGGCGGACCGGTCGGCCGAACCGCGGGTGCTCGCGGCGCTGAAGGACGCGCGGCTGCTGGTGCCCGTCGTGGCGATGCTCGGCGAGGTCGAGACCGACCCGGAGACCGGCCTCAAGCGCGAGAAGACCAGCGACATGGCCGTGCCCACCCTCACGGCGGGCGACCGGCGGGCGCTGCCCGCGTTCACCTCGATCGCCTCGCTGGCCCTGTGGGACCCGGCGGCCCGCCCGGTCGCGGTCCCGCTGCACCAGGCCCTGGCCGCCGCCGCGCACGAGAAGGCCGACACGATCGTCCTCGACCTGGCCGGCCCCGTGCCCTACCAGCTGACCGGCCCCGCCCTGCTGGCCCTCGCGGAGGGCCGCACGGACGCCGACCCGCTGACCGCGCCGGCCGTACGGGAAGCCGTACGGGCCGCCGTGGCGGCCGAGCCGTCGGTCCTGCGGGCCCATCTGGTCCCGGGCGGCGCCGGCTCCGCCGGCACCCTCGCGGTGGTCCTGGCCGCCGACGCGGAGCCCGCCCCGGCGGCCCGCCGCGTGGCGGAGGCCCTCGCCGCCGACGAAACCCTCCGGGCCCGCCTCGTCCAAGGCCTGAACCTGGCCCTCCTCCCGGCGGACTCCCCGGCCCCGCCCGGTGACGCGCTCTTCACGCGGTGAGCCCGCAGCTCCGGCCGAGCGTCTCGACCGAAGCGTGCACGGGCTCCTGAGCCGAAGGGGCGCGACCTGTGAGTCAGGCTCCGAGCGCCCCGGAGGCGAAGGAGCCCCAAAAAATCAGGCGTAAACCGGGCCGGTGAACTTCTCACCCGGGCCCTGGCCCGGCTCGTCGGGGACCAGGGATGCCTCGCGGAAGGCGAGCTGGAGGGACTTCAGGCCGTCGCGCAGCGGGGCGGCGTGGAAGGAACTGATCTCGGTGGCGCTGGCGGTGACCAGGCCGGCGAGGGCGTTGATCAGCTTGCGGGCCTCGTCGAGGTCCTTGTGTTCGGAGTCCGGCTTGTCCAGGCCCAGGTTGACGGCCGCCGCGCTCAGCAGGTGGACGGCCACCGTGGTGATGACCTCCACGGCCGGCACGTCCGCGATGTCGCGGGTCATGTCGTCGTAGTCGGGGGCGGTGGCGGAGTCGAGAGCGGAATCGGAGGGCGTCGCGTCAGTCATGCTCCACACGATATGCCGTGCGGCGGCCTTGCATCGCGGGTGCTAGTATGTACTTCGACCGGCCGGACACTGTTGTGCCCGGCCCACAAGTGGAGGCTCCGTTCTCCCACCCGACCACCCTCCGGGGAGGCGGGTCATCCGGTCAGGCGGCATCCATCGTTCCGTACGGACGATGGAAAGCCGCCCGAGTCTGCGCCCCGCGGTTCGCACGCGGCGGTGCTCCGGTTGTTTTGGAGCCCCTGCCTGTGCCCGGCGGGGCTTTTTTGGTTCCCGCCGCGGTAGGTCTGACGACACAAGACGTCAGCGGTTGTCTGCCAGACATCCGTGTGGTGCTACCGAGGAGGATCCATCAGCACCGAGCCCCGCATCAACGATCGGATTCGTGTCCCTGAGGTGCGACTCGTCGGTCCCAGCGGCGAGCAGGTGGGCATCGTCCCGCTTGCGAAGGCGCTTGAGCTCGCGCAGGAGTACGACCTCGACCTGGTCGAGGTCGCCGCGTCTGCACGCCCGCCGGTCTGCAAGCTCATGGACTACGGCAAGTTCAAGTACGAGTCGGCCATGAAGGCCCGTGAGGCGCGCAAGAACCAGGCGCACACGGTCATCAAGGAAATGAAGCTCCGGCCGAAGATCGACCCGCACGACTATGACACCAAGAAGGGTCACGTCGTTCGGTTCCTCAAGCAGGGCGACAAGGTCAAGATCACGATCATGTTCCGTGGTCGCGAGCAGTCCAGGCCGGAACTCGGCTACCGACTGCTGCAGCGTCTCGCTTCGGACGTCGAGGACCTCGGCTTCATCGAGTCGAACCCGAAGCAGGACGGCCGAAACATGATCATGGTTCTCGGTCCGCACAAGAAGAAGACCGAGGCGATGGCCGAAGCCCGCGAGGCGCAGGCCGCCCGCAAGGCCGAGCGCCAGGGTGTCGCCGCCGGCGTCGAGGAGGCTCCTTCCGAGGAGACCGCCCCGGTCGAGGCAGCGGCCACCGAGGTCGCCTCCGACGAGGCTTCCTCCACCGAGGCGAACACCGAGGCCTGATCCCGAGGCAGCCCGTCTCGGATCACCGACACAACATGACGCTCCCGCCAGCCGGTCCCTCACCGGACCGGTGGGAGCGCCACCGACGAGGAGATAACGGCGCCATGCCGAAGAACAAGACGCACAGCGGTACCAAGAAGCGCTTCAAGGTCACCGGCTCCGGCAAGGTGCTCCGCGAGCGCGCCGGCAAGCGCCACCTGCTCGAGCACAAGTCGTCCCGTGTCACCCGCCGCCTGACCGGCAACGCGGAGATGGCCCCCGGCGACGCCGCGAAGATCAAGAAGCTTCTCGGCATCTGATCCGCTTCCGCTCCCCTTCGGAGCGGACGGTTCAAGACCGGGACCCCATCGAATTCGGGTCGTGTGAAGACAACCACGGCCCCGCTACAAGGAGTTAAAAAGTGGCACGCGTCAAGCGGGCAGTAAACGCCCACAAGAAGCGCCGGGCGATCCTCGAGGCGGCCTCCGGCTACCGCGGTCAGCGTTCGCGCCTGTACCGCAAGGCCAAGGAGCAGGTCACCCACTCGCTGGTCTACAACTTCAACGACCGCAAGAAGCGCAAGGGCGACTTCCGTCAGCTGTGGATCCAGCGCATCAACGCCGCTGCCCGCCAGAACGGCATGACGTACAACCGCCTCATCCAGGGTCTGAAGGCCGCCAACATCGAGGTGGACCGCAAGATCCTCGCGGAGCTGGCCGTCAACGACGCCAACGCGTTCGCCGCCCTCGTCGAGGTCGCGCAGAAGGCCCTCCCGGCCGACGTCAACGCCCCCAAGGCCGCCGCCTAAGGGCTAGCCGGTCCCGCTTGACGCGACCGGCCCCACGGACCCGCAGGCGATGCGCCTGCGGGTCCGTGTGCTTTCGCCCCACCCCCGGGCCCCCGGAACCTTCGAAAGAGAACCGCAGACACATGGGTTACCCCGACGAGCTGATCTCCCCCCGATCCCCGCGGGTGGCCGCCGCCAGGCGCCTGGCGCGGCGCAACTTCCGCACCAAGGAGCGGCGGTTCATCGCCGAGGGCCCGCAGGCCGTCCGGGAGGCCGTCGAGCACCGCGGGGCCCAGGGCGCGACCCTGATCGAGCTGTTCGCCACCGTCGAGGCCGCCGAGCGCTACGCCGACATCGTCGAGGCCGCGCTGCTGGCCGGGGCCCGCGTGCACTACGCCTCCGACGAGGTGCTCGCCGAGGTCTCGCAGACCGTGACCCCGCAGGGCCTGGTCGGCGTCTGCCACTTCCTGGACTCCCCGTTCGAGGAGATCCTCAAGGCCGGCCCCAAGCTGGTCGCCGTCCTCGCGCACGTCCGCGACCCCGGGAACGCCGGCACGGTCCTGCGCTGCGCCGACGCCGCCGGCGCCGACGCCGTCGTGCTGACCGACGCCTCCGTCGACCTGTACAACCCCAAGTCGGTACGGGCCTCCGTGGGCTCCCTCTTCCACCTGCCGGTCGCCGTCGGCGTCCCGGTCGAGCAGGCCGTCGAGGGGCTGCGGGCGGCCGGGGTGCGCATCCTCGCCGCCGACGGCGCCGGCACGGACGACCTCGACGCCGAACTGGACGCCGGCACCATGGGCGGCCCCTCGGCCTGGGTCTTCGGCAACGAGGCCTGGGGGCTGCCCGAGGAGACCCGGGCGCTCGCCGACGCCGTCGTGCGCGTCCCGATCCACGGCAAGGCCGAGAGCCTGAACCTCGCCACCGCCGCCGCCGTGTGCCTCTACGCGTCCGCGCGTGCACAGCGGGCGTCCGGAGGGTGCCGCTCCGTGACCCCCAGCTAGTAGGGTGGCCGCCCGGGGGCCACCGCGCTCCTCGGAGATGTGGGGTACGGGGAAATGACCGTCGGTACGAACAGCTCGCCGGGGGCCGCGGGAGCCGCGGACGCGGCCGGGGAAGGGCCCCGGGACACCCCCGGGCGGCCCGCCGAAGCCCTCCGACCCCTCGCGTCCGGTCCGGCCGCCGTCCCCGACGCGCTGCGCGGGTGCCGCCGCAGGCCCCGCGGCCGCCCGCCGGGCCCCGACCGGGCAGGACGGCCCGCACGGCCGCGGGGCGGGCACGGGGCCCCGTACGACCGCCGCCGACGCGAACGACCGGGGCTCGGCGGAGTTCGGGCTGATCGACCCCGACGAGCTGCCCGAGGGCCTCGTCGTCGCCGACCACACCGGGCGGGTCATCTGCTTCAACCGGGCCGCCGCCCGGATGACCGCCACCGACCCCGCCGAGGCCCTCGGCGCCCGCATCGACCGCGCCCTGCCGCTGGAGGACCTCGAAGGCCGCCGCTGGTGGGCGCTGACCGACCCCTACGGCGGCCTCGCCACCCGACGCGGCCAGCCCGAGCGCAACCTGCTGCTCCCCGGCGGCCGCGAGGTGCTCGTCTCCGCCCGGTACGTGCGCACCCATCCCACCGGCCCGCTGCGCCGCCTCGTGGTCACCCTGCGCGGCACCGAGGCCCGGCGCCGCACCGAGCGCAGCCACGCCGAGCTGATCGCCACCGTCGCGCACGAACTGCGCTCGCCGCTGACCTCCGTCAAGGGGTTCACCGCGACCCTGCTCGCCAAGTGGGAACGCTTCACCGACGACCAGAAGCGGCTGATGCTGGAGACCGTCGACGCCGACGCCAACCGCGTCACCCGGCTGATCGCCGAGCTGCTCGACATCTCCCGCATCGACTCCGGCCGCCTGGAGGTGCGCAGGCAGCCGGTGGACCTCGCCGCCGCCGTCGGCCGGCACGTCCAGGCGCTCACCGCGAACGGTCAGCCCCCCGAACGGTTCCTCGTCCGGGTCAGCCGTCCGCTGCCGGACTGCTGGGCCGATCCGGACAAGATCGACCAGATCCTGGGCAACCTGCTCGAAAATGCGGTGCGCCACGGTGACGGAACGGTCACCATCGACGTATCGCCGCATGAGAAGGGAACCGCCGTCACCGTGACCGACGAAGGCCCCGGGATCCCCGAGGAGTCGATGGGCCGCGTCTTCACCCGCTTCTGGCGGGGCAGCAAGCGCGGCGGCACCGGCCTGGGCCTGTACATCGTCAAGGGGATCGTGGAAGCCCACGGCGGCACCATCACCGTCGGCCGCGGCCCCGGCGGCGGCGCCGAGTTCCGATTTATCCTGCCCGTGAGCGCGCCGGCCTACCTCACCCAGTAACCCTGCGGAGAGTCTCGCCAGGCGGCCCACGGGCTCCTTCACCCCCGTCGACCTTTAGACTCGTCCTTTGGCACCTTTGTGTCCGCGTGCCGAGTCTTAGCCGAGTCGTACGGGGACCACCAGCCAGCCATCGGAAGTACGGGAAGAGATGTCGGCACCGAACAAGTCGTACGACCCTGTCGAGGTCGAGGCACTGAAACCGGAAGAGATCGAGCGCATGCGGGACGAGGCGCTCGCCGCCTTCGCGTCCGCCGGCGACCTCGACGAGCTCCGCGAGGCGAAGACCGCGCACATGGGCGACCGCTCGCCCCTCGCGCTCGCCAACCGCGAGATCGGCGCCCTGCCGCCCCAGGCCAAGGCCGAGGCGGGCAAGCGCGTCGGACAGGCCCGCGGCGCCGTGAACAAGGCCTTCGGGGCCCGCACGGTCGAGCTGGAGGCCGAGCGCGACGAGCGGGTGCTGGTCGAGGAGGCCGTGGACGTCACGCTGCCTTACGACCGCGTGCCCGCCGGCGCCCGCCACCCCCTGACCACGTTGATGGACCGCATCGCGGACATCTTCGTGGCCATGGGCTACGAGGTCGCGGAAGGCCCCGAGGTCGAGGCGGAGTGGTTCAACTTCGACGCCCTCAACTTCACGCCCGACCACCCGGCCCGCCAGATGCAGGACACCTTCTTCGTCAAGGGCCCGGAAGGCACCGAAGGCGACGAGTCCGGCGTCGTGCTGCGCACCCACACCTCCCCGGTGCAGGCGCGCTCGCTGCTGGAGCGCAAGCCGCCCGTCTACATCGTCTGCCCCGGCCGCGTGTACCGCACCGACGAGCTCGACGCGACGCACACGCCCGTCTTCCACCAGGTCGAGCTGCTCGCCGTGGACGAGGGCCTGACCATGGCGGACCTCAAGGGCACCATGGACCACATGGTCCAGGAGCTGTTCGGCGAGGGCACCACCACGCGCCTGCGCCCGCACTTCTTCCCCTTCACCGAGCCGTCCGCCGAGATGGACATGCAGTGCTACGTGTGCCGCGGCGCGTCGGTGGGCAACCCCGACCGCCCCTGCCGTACCTGCTCCAGCGAGGGCTGGATCGAGCTCGGCGGCTGCGGCATGGTCAACCCGAAGGTGCTCATCGCCTGCGGCGTCGACCCCGAGAAGTACAGCGGCTTCGCCTTCGGCTTCGGCATCGAGCGGATGCTGATGTTCCGTCACAATGTGGAAGACATGCGAGACATGGTCGAGGGTGACGTGCGTTTCACCCGACCGTTCGGGAGTGAGATCTGATGCGCGTCCCGCTTTCCTGGCTGCGGGAGTACGTTGATCTCCCCGCGGGTGAAACCGGCCGTGACGTGGCCGCCAAGCTGGTCGACGCCGGCCTTGAGGTCGAGACCGTCGAGCAGCTCGGCGCCGGGCTCACGGGCCCCCTCGTCGTCGGTCAGGTGTTGACCATCGAGGAGCTCGAAGGCTTCCGCAAGCCGATCCGTTTCTGCACGGTCGACGTCGGTCAGGCCAACGGCACCGGCGCCCCGCAGGAGATCGTCTGCGGCGCCCGGAACTTCGCCGTCGGCGACAAGGTCGTCGTGGTCCTGCCCGGCGCCGTCCTGCCCGGCGACTTCGCGATCGCCTCGCGCAAGACGTACGGCCGTACCTCGCACGGCATGATCTGCTCCGGCGACGAGCTCGGCATGGGCGACGACGGCACGCACGGCATCATCGTGCTGCCGCCGGAGTACGAGGTCGGCACCGACGCGATCGAGCTGCTCCAGCTCGTCGACGAGGTCCTCCACATCGACATCACCCCGGACCGCGGCTACTGCATGTCGATGCGCGGTGTGGCCCGCGAGGCCGCCACCGCCTACGGCCTGCCGCTGCGCGACCCGGCACTGCTCGACGTCCCGGCGCCGAACTCCTACGGCTACCTCGTCAAGATCGACGACCCGACCGGCTGCGACCGCTTCACCGCCCGCACGGTGACCGGTCTCGACCCCGAGGCGAAGTCCCCGATCTGGCTCACGCGGCGCCTGCAGAAGGCCGGCATGCGCCCGGTCTCGCTCGCCGTCGACATCACCAACTACGTGATGCTCGAACTCGGCCAGCCGCTGCACGCCTACGACCGCTCCCGCCTCGACGGCGCGATCGGCGTGCGCCGCGCGGAGCAGGGCGAGAAGTTCACCACCCTCGACGGGGTCAAGCGCACCCTCGACGCCGAGGACCTGGTGATCACCGACAACAGCGGCCCCATCGGGCTCGCCGGTGTCATGGGCGGCGCCAACACCGAGATCGCCGACTCCGTCACCGACCCGGAGACGGGCGTCGTCACCGGCACCACCGACGTGGTGATCGAGGCCGCGCACTTCGACTCCGTGGCGATCTCGCGCACCGCCCGCCGCCTGAAGCTCTCCTCCGAGGCCTCCAAGCGCTTCGAGCGGGGCGTCGACCCGCAGGCCGCCGCCGCTGCCGCGCAGCGCACCGTCGACCTCCTCGTGCTCCTCGCCGGCGGCACCGCCGAGGCGGGCGTCACCGAGCTGATCGCCCCGGGCGCCCCGCGCACCATCGCGATGCGCGCGGACCACCCGGACCGCGTCGCGGGCATGGAGTACGGCCGCGAGACCGTCGTACGCCGCCTCCAGGAGGTCGGCTGCGACGTCTACGGCCAGGACGAGCTGGTCGTCACCGTCCCGTCGTGGCGGCCCGACCTCGCCGAGCCCAACGACCTCGCCGAGGAGGTCATCCGCCTGGAGGGCTACGGGAACCTCCCGTCCACCCTCCCGCAGGTGCCCTCCGGTCGCGGTCTGACCGCCCGGCAGCAGCTGCACCGCCGCGTCGGCCGCGCGCTCGCGGGCGCCGGCTACGTGGAGGCGTTGAGCTACCCCTTCATCGGCGAGGGCGTCTTCGACCAGCTCCAGCTGCCCGCGCACGACGCGAGCCGCCGGGTCGTGAAGCTCGTCAACCCGATCTCCGACGAGGAGCCGGCGCTGCGCACCACGCTGCTGCCGGGTCTGCTCGGCGCGCTGCGCCGCAACGACAGCCGGGGCAGCCACGACCTCGCGCTCTTCGAGACCGGTTCGGTCTTCCTGGCCGCCGCCGAGGCGGGTGTCGCCGTACGGCTGCCCGTCGACCGGCGTCCCACGGACGAGGAGGTCGCCACCCTGAACGCGGCCCTGCCCGCGCAGCCGCGCCACGCCGCGGTCGTGCTGGCCGGCGCCCGCGAGCAGGCCGGCTGGTGGGGCAAGGGCCGCCCGGCCGACTGGGCCGACGCGATCCAGGCCGCCCGCTCCCTGGCCGTCGAGGCCGGTGCCGAACTGGTCGTCCGCCAGGGCCAGTACGGGCCCTGGCACCCGGGCCGCTGCGCCGAGCTCGTCGTCACCCTGGACGGCGTGGAGACGGTCATCGGCCACGCCGGTGAGCTGCACCCCCGCGTCGTCAAGGCGCTGGGCCTGCCCGCGCGGACCAGTGCCATGGAGCTCGACCTCGACCGCCTCGCGGCGGCCGGCGGCGAGGCCCTCCAGGCGCCCCGGATCTCCTCCTTCCCGGTGGCGACCCAGGACGTCGCGCTGATCGTGGACGCCTCCGTCCCGGCGGCCTCCGTCGAGGACGCGCTGCGCGAGGGCGCCGGCGAACTGCTGGAGTCCCTGCGGCTGTTCGACGTGTTCACCGGCGAGCAGGTCGGCGAGGGCAAGAAGTCCCTGGCCTACGCGCTGCGCTTCCGGGCCCCCGACCGCACGCTGACGGCCGAGGAGTCCACGGCCGCCCGCGACGCGGCGGTGGCCCTGGCCGGCGAGCGGACCGGGGCGGTGCTGCGGGGCGCGTGAGCACCCGGCGGCGGGTCGTAAGGGCCCAGCCGTAAAGCCCTGTTGAGGGGGCACGCCCGGACCACCGGGCGTGCCCCCTCACTCATTCGGGTGAGAACGCCGGTGACCCGTGTCCGGTGCGTCGTGAGGTCGACACAATCGTTTCGGCCGGATGGCCGGAAGGGGAGTGTCCTACGGATGACCACGCGCGGGCGGATGCGCCGGACGCACGGGTTGCGCCGGGTGTGCGTCCTCGCCTGGGGCGGCGCCGCGGTGTCCTGGGAGCTGACCTCCCCCGGGCCGCCGGCGCGGAGCCTGGCGACCTGCGCGGCGTTCCTGCTCCTCGCCACGGGCTGCGCCCTGCACACCCGCCGCGGACTCGTCGGGGAACTGCGGCGCTCGCGCGCCATCGCCGGTGCCACACAGCGGGTGCTGCTGCGGCCGCTGCCCGCGCGGATCGAGGGCCTCACGATCTCCGCCGCCCAACTGTCCGCGAGCCGGGGCGCGTCGGTGGGCGGGGACCTGTACGAGGCCGTGCCGACGGCGTACGGGGTACGGGTGCTCATCGGCGACGTACGGGGCCACGGGCTGCCCGCGCTGGGGGCGGCCGCCGCCGTCCTCGGTTCCTTCCGCGAGGCGGCGTACGACGAACCCTCGCCGGCGGCGGTGCTGCGCCGGCTGGAGCGTTCCCTCCAGCGGCACCTGCGCGAGCGGGCCCGTACGGAACACCCGGCGGCCCGCGCGGGCGAGCCGGAGTCCCCGTCGGGGGAGGAGTTCGTGACGGTGCTGCTGCTCCAGATCGCCCCGGACGGCTCCGTGCTGGCCCTGAACTGCGGCCACCCCTGGCCGTACCGGATCGGCCCGCGCCCGGTGCCGCTGCCGCTGCCGCTCCCGAGCCGGGAACCCTGCGGGATCGCCCCGGCGGGGCGCGGCGAGGTGGCGGCGCGCCCGTACGCCGAGCACGGGCCCGCCCGACCCGGGCAGCCGTGCGGCGGCGAGCCGGTGGCCGTGACGCGGCTGGTCGGCGGCGAGATCCTGCCGCCGCTGGGGGTCCTGCCGCTGCCGCACGACCTCGGACCGCAGCCCTGCGGGGAACTCGCGCCGGGCGAGGTGCTGGTCCTGCACACCGACGGGGCGGAGGACGCCCGGGACGGCCGCGGCCGGTTCTTCCCGCTGGGCCGCGTCCTGGCCGGCGCGCCGGCGCTCACGCCCGCCCGGCTGGTGGCGGGCGTGCACACCGCGCTGCTGCGCCACACGGGAGGGCGACTCACCGACGACGTCGCCCTGCTCGTGCTGCGCAACGACCGCGCCTGACCGGCCCGGTCCGACGGGTGCCGGTCCGGCGGGTGCCGGTCCGCACCGGACCGGTGGACGAGCCCGGTGCGGACCTGGCCCGGCTGCCGTCGGGTCCCGGCGACCAACCGGGACCCGACGGAGCCGCTGCGCGCGCCGCCCGCCTGCCATGGAGTGTCGGGCAGACAGCAAGGCGGGCGGCGCGGTGTCGGGTCGTCGCACTGTACGAGGGGGAGCCGACGACCCGAGCGGCCTCATTGGCGAGGCTCTTCAGTGAACCGCCGAAAGGCCCTCCCCGGGCAGGGTCCGTATCGCATTTATGCGCGTACGACATTCACACCCCGTGTGAAGCGCGCACCCACTAGCCTGATTCCGCCGAGCCCTTGGAGGGGCCCATGCAGCCCAACGCCCTGCTCGACGCCCTCCTCGCCGAGGCGGGCATGTCCCGCGCCGGACTCGCCGCGCACGTCAACCAGGCGGGCCGCAGCCGCGGACTCGCGCTGCGCTACGAACACACCGCCGTCTCCCGTTGGTTGAAGGGGCAGCGCCCGCGCGGTCAGGTGCCCGACCTGATCTGCGAGGTGCTGGGCGGGCGCCTGCACCGGCCCGTCGGCCTCGACGACATCGGGCTCGGCATCCCCGGCCAGGCCGGCGCGCACGCCACCCGCATCGGCGGCTTCGTCGACCGGGCCACCGCCCTGTGGCGCTCCGACGAACTGGGCCGGCCCGCGCAACTCACCGCCGAGGCCGTCACCGGCACCCCGGCGGTGATCCCGGTCTGGGAGTGGGAGAACCCGCCCGAGGACGCCGACGTCTCCCGCTGCGGGCCGCTGCGCGTCGGGCCCGAGCACATCGAGATCCTGCGCGCCGCACGGGCCCACTACGAGCTGATGTACCGCCGGGCCGGCGGCATGGCCACCCGGGCCCGCATCGTGCGCTTCCTCGGCAGCGAGACCGCGCCGCTGCTGCGCGGCAGTTACCCCGACGACCTCGGCCGGCTGCTGCACCGGGCCACCGGTTCCCTGGTGGCCGTCGCGGGCATCTGCGCCTACGACTCCGACGCCCACGGCCTCGCCCAACGCTACTTCCACCAGGCCCTGCGGCTCGCGAAGGCGAGCGGGGACCGGGGGCTCGGCGCCTACGTGATCGCGCTCCTGGTCAACCAGTCCCTGCACCTGCGGGAGTTCCGCCAGGCCGTCGCCTTCGCGGAGGCCGCGCTGAGGGCCGCCGGACGTGACACCACCCCGGCCCTCGCCGCCGACCTGTACGCGATGCAGGCCAAGGCCTACGCCCAACTCGGCGACGCGGCGGCCGCGTTGGCCTGCATCCACAGCGCCGAGGCCGCCGCAGCACGGATCCGGCCCGGCGCCGAGCCCGAGGAGACCGGCTACGTCCAGCCCGGACTGGTCAACGTCCAGGTGGCCCAGGCGCTGCTGAGCCTCGGGGAACTGGACGCCGCGCACGAACAGGCCGCCGAGGCCGCCTCCGCGCCCGCGCACGACCGGGGTCGGGTCCACCGGCTGGCGATGCTCTGCGAGATCCAGCTTCGCCAGGGCGAGGCGGACCGGGCGGTGGTGGCGGCGGCCGAGATGGCGGAACGGGCCAAGGGGATGGAGTCGCTGCGACTGCGCGACCGGCTGCGGGCGGTCCGCGAACAGGTGTCGGCCAGCGGCTGCGCCGGCGCGGAGGAGACCGTCCGCCTCATCGACGAGGCGCTGCGCGTTCCCTTCTGAGGGCTCGGACTGCTGCCATGTTGCCACCTACGAAGTGAAAGGTGGCACAAACGTGCAGTGGATGAACCTGAGTGAGCAGACCGTGTACAAGAACCGCTGGTTCGACGTGAATCTCGCGGATGTGGAACTCCCCGACGGACGCCACCTGGACCACTTCGTGATCCGGCTGCGGCCGGTCGCCGTCGCCACGGCCGTCAACGACGCCGACGAGGTGCTGCTGCTGTGGCGGCACCGGTTCATCACCGACAGCTGGGGCTGGGAGCTGCCCGCCGGCGTGGTCGAGGACGGCGAATCCGTCGAGGCGGCGGCGGCCCGGGAGATGGAGGAGGAATCGGGCTGGCGGCCGGGCCCGCTGCGCCACCTGATGACGGTGGAGCCCTCGAACGGGCTGACCGACGCCCGTCACCACCTCTACTGGGCGGAGGGGGCCACGTACGTCGGACCGCCCGAGGACGGGTTCGAGTCCTCGCGTCGGGAGTGGGTGCCGCTCAAGCTGGTGCCCGACATGATCGCGCGCGGAGAGGTCCCGGCCGCCAACATGGCGGCCGGGCTGCTCCTGTTGCGTCACCTGCGGCTCGGCTAGCAGGCCCGCGCGGGGTGGTGGCCGGTCAGCCGTACGGGTAGAAGCCCGAGCCCGTCTTGCGGCCGAGGCGACCGGCGTCGACCATGCGCTGGAGCAGCGGGGGAGCGGCGTACAGCGGCTCCTTGTACTCGGCGTACATGGAGTCGGCGATGGAGACGATGGTGTCCAGGCCGATCAGGTCCGACAGCTTCAGCGGGCCCATGGGGTGGGCGCAGCCCAACTCCATGCCGTTGTCGATGTCCTCGCGGCTCGCGATGCCGGACTCGAACATCCGGATCGCGGACAGCAGGTAGGGGACCAGCAGCGCGTTGACCACGAAGCCGGAACGGTCCTGGGCGCGGACGGCGTGCTTGCCCAGCACGTCCCGCACCAGGGCCTCGGCCCGCTTGACGGTCTCCTCGCCGGTGGTGAGCGCCGGGATCAGCTCGACGAGCTTCTGCACCGGGGCCGGGTTGAAGAAGTGGATGCCGATGACCTGGTCCGGCCGCGAGGTCGCGACGGCCAGCTTGACCAGCGGGATCGAGGAGGTGTTGGAGGCGAGGATCGCGTCCGGGCGGGTGATCACCTGGTCGAGGACCTGGAAGATCTCCGTCTTGACCTGCTCGTTCTCCACGACGGCCTCGATGACGAGGTCGCGGTCGGCGAACTCGCCGAGATCGGTGGTGAAGCTGAGGCGGGCCAGGGTGGCGTCCCGCTCCTCCTCGGTGATCTTGCCGCGTTCGGCGGCCTTGGTCAGCGAGTTGTGCAGCCGGGTGCGCCCGATCTCCAGGGCCTCGCCGGTGGTCTCGGCGACCTTCACCTCAAGACCGCTGCGGGCGCACACCTCGGCGATGCCCGCGCCCATCTGGCCGCAGCCCACCACGCCGACCCGTGCGATGTCGGTCGGGAGGGTAGAGAGGTCAGTCACATCGTGCCTTTCGCAGCTCATCCATCGCGGGTCCCCCGTGTCTGTGCAGTGGTAACTGCGTTCCGGCGCCCGCCACGCCCCCCGACGTTACCCCCGTCCCTGGAGTGTGTGGCGGGCCGGGGCGGGCATGCTGGCCCCACGCGAGACAATGTCACGGAACGGAGTTGATTCGTCACATGACGTACATCGGGCGGCGGGGGCTGCTGGCGGGAGCGGCGGGGGCGCTGGCGGCGACGGCCGTGGTGGGGCTCGGCGCGGAGGCCTCGGCGGCGCCACGGGCGGCGCCGGCACCGGAGCCGGCGCATCCGCGCCGGGCGGGGACGCCGGAATTCCGGGGGATGTGGATCGCCACCGTACAGAACGTGGACTGGCCCTCCGAGGCGGGACTCTCCGCGCGCCGGCAGCGCGACGAGCTGACCGCGTTCCTCGACGCCGCCGTGGAGCGCCGGCTGAACACGGTGATGCTCCAGGTGCGGCCGGCGGCCGACGCGTTGTGGCCCTCGCCGCACGAGCCGTGGTCGCAGTGGCTGAGCGGGACGCAGGGCCGCGATCCCGGCTGGGATCCGCTGGGCGTGGCGGTCGCGGAGGCGCACCGTCGGGGGCTGGAGTTGCACGCCTGGTTCAACCCCTACCGCGTGGCCAACCACGCCGACCCCGGCCGGCTGGTCGCCTCGCACCCGGCCCGTCGCAACCCCGGCTGGCTCGTCGCGTACGGCGGCAAGCTGTATTACAACCCCGGACTGCCCGACGTACGGGCCTTCGTGCAGCGGGCGATGCTCGACGCGGTGTCCCGCTACGCGGTCGACGGGGTGCACTGGGACGACTACTTCTACCCCTACCCGGTGAGCGGCGAGCGCTTCGACGACGACGCGGCGTACGAGCGGTACGGCGGCTCCTTCGACACCCGGGCCGACTGGCGGCGCGACAACATCGACACGCTGGTGCGCGAGATGTCCGCCGAGGTGCGCCGGATCCGACCGGCGGCCCGCTTCGGGATCAGCCCGTTCGGGGTGTGGCGGGGCGACGACGTCGACCCGCGCGGCTCGCGGACGCGGGCGGGCGTGTCCACGTACGACGACCTGTACGCGGACACCCGCAAGTGGGTCAAGGAGGGCCTGCTCGACTACATCGTCCCGCAGGCCTACTGGCACATCGGCCACCCCACCGCCGACTACGCGGCGATCGTGCCCTGGTGGGCCGAGACGGTACGGGGCACCGGCGTCGACCTCTACGTGGGGGAGGCGCTGTACCGCTGCGACGCCGAGAGCCCGACGAAGGCCTGGCGGGACCCGGCCGAGTTGTCGCGGCACCTGACCTTCGCCCGGAAGCACCCCGAGGTACGGGGCCACTCGTACTTCTCCGCGAAGTACGTGGTGGCGGACCCCAACGGCGCGATGGACCGGGTCGTCGCCGACCACTACCGCGCGGCGGCGCCACCGCGTTGACGCGGGCGGGCGCCGCTGCCCGGCCGGCCCGTGGGGCGGGCCGGCCGGGCAGCCGGTGGCGTTCAGCGCCGCTGAGTGGTGTCCGCTGAGTTGGTGTCCGCTGGGTGGTCTGCGCTGGGTGGTGTTCAGTGGCGGGGCGGCTCGGCCGGGTGGCGGACCACGCAGTCGGGTCCGGGAGCCATGAGGGCCTCGTGGCCGTCCTCGAAACGGACCCGGTACGGGGGGGTTCCGTTCTCGCCCAGCACCTGGGTGATCTCGCCCACCTTGTCGTGCTGTCCGACGATCCTGCCGTGCTGCACCAGCTGGTCGCCCTCGGTAGCGTGCATAACCGGCCTCCTCGGTGACGGTCCGATCCAGTGATTGCAGTTTAGGGCGATTCGCGGCTATTTGACCCGCTGGGTCACGGCGATGCAGACGAGGACCGCGCCGGCGGCGGCCGGGGCGGCCGGCGTCAGGTGCTCGCCCAGCAGCGCCACCGACCAGACCAGGGTCAGCAGCGGCTGGGCGAGCTGGAGCTGGCTGGCGCGCGGGGCCCCGATCGCGGCCATGCCCCGGTACCAGACGTACAGGCCGAGGAAGGTGGACCCGGCGGCAGCCCACAGCAGCCCGATCACCCCGTGGGCGCTCAGCCGCACCGGCTCGTACGCGAGCCCGAGCGCGGCGCCGACCACCGTGATCGGCAGGCACCCGACCAGGGCCCAGCCGATCACCTGCCAACCCGGCAGCTCCCGGGCGAGCCGGGCGCCCTCGGTGTATCCGGCCGCGCAGACCAGGAGCGCCCCGAACAGGTAGAGGTCCCCCGTGGACGGGGCACCGCCGCTCTGCGCGAGGGCGAAGGCGAGGACGACCGCCGCCCCGGCGACGGCCGCCGCCCAGAAGCGGCCGGACGGGCGGGCGCCCGTCCGCAGGGCGGACAGCGCGGCGGTGGTCAGCGGCAGCAGCCCGACGACGACGGCGGCGTGCGAGGTGGTCGAGGTTTGCAGCGCGAGGGTGGTCAGCAGCGGGAACCCGACGACCACCCCGCCGGCGACGACGGCGAGCCCCACCCCGTGCTCGCGGCGGGGCAGGGGCGCCCGCACGGCGAGCAGGAAGGTGCCCGCGATGACGGCGGCGAGCACGCTGCGCAGGGCCACCAGCGACCAGGGGCCGAAGCTCTCCAGGCCCCAGGCGGTGGAGGGGAAGGTCAGCGAGAAGGCGACGACGCCGAGCGCGGCGAGGACGGTACCGGTACGCGCGCTCGTACCCGCCACGCCGGCCGGCGCGGCTCCGCTCCGGGGGAGGGCGGCCCGCGAGCGGTCGGGGTCCGGGCTGCCCGGGACCTGGACCGCTATCGCGGCGGAGGGAGTAGCGCTATTCTGTGCTGTCATGCATGAGCGTAACAGTGTGGCGGAACTGGCGGAATCCCTGCGGTCCGAGCTCGACCGCTACCCGGTAGGTGGAAAGCTGCCGTCCAGTCGGGCCCTCGTGGAGCGCTACCGGGTGAGCCCCGTGACCGTTTCGCGGTCCCTCGCGCAGCTCGCCGCCGAGGGCCTGGTCGTCACCCGGCCCGGCGCCGGCGTCTACCGGGCCCGGCCGCGTACGAGCGACCCCGAGCGCGGCGACACCTCCTGGCAGGAGGTCGCCCTCAGCGCCGAGGGCGTCGGCGAGGTCGTCCCGCGTTCCGTGGACGCCTCGGGCGTCCTGGCCTCGCTGGCCGCCTCGCCCACCGGGGTGATCGAGCTCAACGGCGGCTACCTGCACCCCTCGCTCCAGCCCGAGCGGGCCATGGCCGCCGCCCTCGCGCGGGCCGGCCGCCGCCCCGGGGCCTGGGGGCGACCGCCCGTGGAGGGGCTGCCGGAGCTGCGGGACTGGTTCGCCCGGGAGATCGGCGGAGCGGCGGGGGCCCTGGGCGCCGCCGACGTCCTGATCACCGCCGGGGGGCAGAGCGCCCTCACCGCCGCCGTACGGGCGCTGGCCCCGCCGGGAGCACCGATCCTGGTCGAGTCGCCCACCTACCCCGGGCTGCTGTCCATCGCCCGCGCCTCCGGCTGCCGCCCGGTGCCGGTGCCGATGGACGCCGACGGCGTCCGACCGGAGCTGCTGGCCGCCGCCTTCGAAGCCACGGGCGCACGGGTCTTCGTATGCCAGCCGCTGTTCCAGAACCCGACCGGGGTGGTGCTGTCCGCCGCGCGGCGGTCGGAGGTGCTGCGGATCGCGCGCGCCGCCGGGGCGTTCGTCGTGGAGGACGACTACGCGCGCTCCCTCGCGCACGAGGACGCGGGTCCCCTGCCCCCGACCCTCGCCGCCGAGGACACCGACGGGGTCGTCGTCCACCTCCGCTCGCTCACCAAGGTCACCTCGCCCAGCCTGCGCGTCGGCGCGCTCGCCGCCCGGGGCCCGGTGCTGGACCGGCTGCGTGCCATCCAGGTCGTGGACTCCTTCTTCGTGCCCCGCCCGCTCCAGGAGGCCGCCCTCGAACTGGTCGGCAGCCCCGCCTGGCCGCGCCACCTGCGGGCCGTCGCCGCCGAGCTGCGCCACCGCCGCGACGTGCTCGCGGGGGCCCTGCGTCGGGAGCTGCCCGGGGTGGAACTGCCGCACCTGCCGTCCGGGAGCTACCAGTTGTGGGTCCGGCCGGGCGGGAGCGGTGACGACGCCACCTTCGCGGCGGCCGCTCTGCGCGCCGGGGTCGCGGTCGCCCCCGGCCGCCCGTACTTCTGCGCCGAGCCGCCGGCCCCGTACGTACGGCTGAGCTTCGCGGGGGTCTCGGGGCCGGGCGACCTGGTGGAGGCGGTCCAGCGGCTGCGCGGCGCGACGGAGGACCGACCGGCCGGCAAACTCGGTTGAGGCGGTCGTGACGTGCCGCCTAGCCTGCGGAAATGACCGCAGAAGCCGCAGAGAGCGCACAGATCGCCGAGACATCCGACGCGTCCGGGCCTGACACCGGGATCGTGATCACCTCCATCGCCGCCCGTCCCGAACTGGCCTCGCGGCTCTGGGACATGGAGGACTCCTGGCCGGAGTTCTCCGTCAACGACGCGCTGGGCTGGCTCCTCTACCCCCGCATGGTCGCCGAGTTCCCGGACCACGTCTGGATCGCGACCGAGGGCGACGAGGTCATCGCCCGAGCCTTCAGCCTGCCCTTCGCCCTGCACACCGAGGCACGGGGCGGCGTACTGCCGGCGAACGGCTGGGACGCGGTCCTCATGTGGGCCTTCTCCGACCAGCGGCGCGGGGTGGAGCCTGACACGGTCAGCGCCATCGAGATCAGCGTCGCCACCGACCGACAGGGCGAGGGCCTGTCGGCGCGGATGCTCGCCGCGATGCGCGAGAGCGTACGGGCGGCCGGCTTCGCGGAGCTGGTCGCCCCGGTCCGGCCGAGCGGCAAGCCGGCCGAGCCGGACACGCCGATGGCCGAGTACGCGTACCGCACCCGCGAGGACGGCCTCCCTTACGACCCGTGGCTACGGGTCCACGTGCGCGCGGGCGCGGTCATCGACTCGGTGGCCCCGCTGTCGATGACCGTCAGCGGCTCGCTCGCGCAGTGGCGGGAGTGGACCGGCCTGCCCTTCGACACGGCGGGACCGGTCCAGGTCCCGGGGGCGCTGGTGCCGGTCCACTGTGAACCGGAGCGCGGCTACGCGGTCTATGTGGAGCCGAACGTATGGGTGCGGCACCCGCTGGGATAGGTTGAACGCGTTCAACACGAGTCCAGTGAACGGAGGGCCGGCCATGGGAGCCATCGCGACGGTCGGCACGTGCCGGCGGGGCGGGAGGCGGGGCGTGGTGCGGAGGGGATCGGCGCATCCCTGGCAGTTGGCCCTGGTGCTGTTCGCCGTACTGGCCCCGCTGCCGCCCGCCATCGGCTTCAGTCGCGTCGTGGACGGCCACGGGTACTGGGTGCTGATCGGGCTGACCACGGCCGCGGTGGCGTCGCCGCTGTTCCTGCACCGCCGGCGGGCGGCCTTCGTGGGTACCGCCGGGGTCGTGGGTGCCGTGTTGGTGCCGTGGATCCTCTTCGGGATCCTGATCGGCCTGGGGACCTTCGCCCTGTCGGTGCCCCTGCTGTGGGCCGCCGGCGCCGCCGACCCCCGCCGCCGCCCGGTGGCGGCCCCCGCGCTCTTCGCGGCGGGGACCCTCCTCTGGGTCGCCATCGTGGCCCTTCCCGGCTTCTGGTGGTGGCGCTGACCCGCCGGCGGCCGAAGCGCGCGGTGGGCGAGGTGGGTCAGGCGAAAGACCTTTGCATAAAACTGCGGGCGTACGTATAGTCATGCCATCGAGGAGGAGGACCGATGGTGGTACGTGTAGCGGTGGCCGGAGCGAGTGGGTACGCGGGCGGGGAAGTCCTGCGTCTGCTGCTCTCGCACCCCCAGGTGGAGATCGGCGCGCTGACCGGGAACTCCAACGCCGGGCAGTCCTTCGGCGACCTCCAGCCGCACCTGGTGCCGCTCGCGGGCCGGACGTTGGAGGCGACCACGCCCGAGGTCCTCGCCGGCCACGACGTCGTCTTCCTCGCGCTGCCCCACGGGCAGTCCGCCGCCGTCGCCGCCCGGCTCGGCGAGGACGTCCTCGTCATCGACATGGGCGCCGACCACCGGCTGAAGGACTCCGCCGACTGGGACGCGTTCTACGGCGCCCCGCACGCCGGGACCTGGCCCTACGGCCTGCCCGAGCTGCCCGGCGGCCGGGCCGCCCTGGAGGGCTCGAAGCGCATCGCCGTCCCCGGCTGCTTCCCCACCGCCGTCTCCCTCGCGCTCTACCCCGCCTACCAGGCCCGCCTCGCCGAGCCCGAGGCCGTGATCGTCGCCGCCACCGGCACCTCCGGCGCGGGCAAGGCCCTCAAGCCGCACCTGCTCGGCTCCGAGGTCATGGGCACGGTCACCCCGTACGGCGTCGGCGGCGTCCACCGGCACACCCCCGAGATGGTGCAGAACCTCTCCCCGCTGGCCGGGGAACGGGTCGCCGTCTCCTTCACCGCCACCCTCGTCCCCATGCCGCGCGGCATCCTCGCCACCTGCTCGGCCAAGGCGCGCCCCGGCACCACCGCCGAGTCGCTGCGCGCCGCGTACGAGAAGGCGTACGCCGACGAGCCGTTCGTCCGGCTCCTGCCGGCGGGGACGTGGCCCACCACCAAGGCGGTGTACGGCTCCAACGCCGTCCACCTCCAGGTCGCCTACGACGAGTCCGTCCAGCGGATCATCGCCATCAGCGCCATCGACAACCTCACCAAGGGCACCGCCGGCGGCGCGGTGCAGAGCATGAACATCGCCCTCGGCCTGCCCGAGGCACTGGGTCTTTCCACGATCGGAGTCGCACCGTGAGCGTCACGGCAGCACAAGGATTCACGGCGGCGGGCATCGCCGCCGGGATCAAGGCGAACGGCAACCCGGACCTGGCCCTCGTGGTCAACCAGGGGCCGCGACTGGCCGCAGCGGGCGTCTTCACCTCCAACCGCGTCAAGGCCGCCCCCGTGCACTGGTCCGAGCAGGTCCTGCGCGGCGGCACCGTCAGCGCGGTCGTCCTCAACTCCGGCGGCGCCAACGCCTGCACCGGACCCAAGGGCTTCCAGGACACCCACGCCACCGCCGAGAAGGTCGCGGCCACGCTCAACGAGCACGGTCTCGGCGGGGAGCACAACGCCGGGGAGGTCGCCGTCGCCTCCACCGGGCTCATCGGCGTCCTGCTCCCCATGGACAAGCTCCTGCCCGGCATCGACACCGCCGTGGCGGCCCTGTCCGCCGACGGCGGCGAGGCCGCCGCCATCGCCATCAAGACCACCGACACCGTGCACAAGACGGCCGTCGCCACCCGGGACGGCTGGACCGTCGGCGGCATGGCCAAGGGCGCGGGCATGCTCGCCCCGGGCCTCGCCACCATGCTCGTCGTCCTCACCACCGACGCCGACCTGGACAGCGCCACCCTCGACCGGGCCCTGCGCGACGCCACCCGCACCACCTTCGACCGGGTCGACTCCGACGGCTGCATGTCCACCAACGACACGGTGCTGCTGCTCGCGTCCGGCGCCTCCGGCCACGTCCCGGCGTACGAGGACTTCGCGGCGGCCGTACGGACCGTCTGCGACGACCTCGCCCGCCAGCTCATCGGCGACGCCGAGGGGGCCAGCAAGGACATCCGCATCGAGGTGATCGGCGCGGCCACCGAGGACGACGCCGTCGAGGTGGGCCGGTCCATCGCCCGCAACAACCTGCTCAAGTGCGCCATCCACGGCGAGGACCCGAACTGGGGCCGGGTGCTCTCCGCCATCGGCACCACGAAGGCCGCCTTCGACCCGGACCACCTCAACGTCGCCATCAACGACGTGTGGGTCTGCAAGAACGGCTCGGTCGGCGAGGACCGCGACCTCGTCTCGATGAAGGACCGCGAGGTGCGCATCACCGCCGACCTGTCCACCGGCTCGTCATCCGCCGTGATCTGGGCCAACGACCTGACCGCCGAGTACGTCCACGAGAACAGCGCCTACAGCTCATGACGACCGCGAGGAAGCACACCGCCCTGCCCAAGGCCGAGATCCTCATCGAGGCGCTGCCCTGGCTCACCCGACACAACGGCAAGATCGTCGTGATCAAGTTCGGCGGCAACGCCATGATCGACGAGGACCTGAAGGCCGCCTTCGCCCAGGACGTGGTCTTCCTGCGCCAGGCCGGCCTGCGGCCCGTCGTGGTCCACGGCGGCGGCCCGCAGATCAACGCCCAGCTCGACAAGCAGGGGCTGGTCAGCGAGTTCAAGGCGGGTCTGCGGGTCACCACCCCGGAGGCCATGGACGTCGTACGGATGGTCCTGGCGGGTCAGGTGCAGCGCGAGCTGGTCGGGCTGCTCAACCAGCACGGCCCCCTCGCCGTCGGCCTGACCGGCGAGGACGCCCACACCATCACCGCCACCAAGCACACCCCCGAGATCGACGGCGAACGCGTCGACATCGGCCGCGTCGGCGAGATCACCGCGATCGACACCGGCGCCATCGAGGCCCTCCTCGCGGACGGCCGCATCCCGGTCATCTCCTCGATCGCCCGCAGCGCGGACGACCACCACGTCTACAACGTGAACGCCGACACCGCCGCCGCCGCGCTCGCCGCCGCGCTCGGCGCCGAGACGCTGATGGTCCTCACCGACGTCGAGGGCCTCTACGCGGACTGGCCGAGCAGCGACGAGGTCATCAGCCGGCTCACCGTCAGCGAACTGGAGAAGCTGCTGCCCGAGCTGTCCAGCGGCATGGTGCCCAAGATGGAGGGCTGCCTGCACGCCGTGCGCGGCGGCGTCGGCACCGCCCGCGTCATCGACGGCCGGGTGCAGCATTCGATCCTGCTGGAGATCTTCACCGACGAGGGCATCGGCACGATGGTCGTGCCGGACGACCAGGGCTCGAACGCCAAGGGCTCGAACGCCAAGGGAGGCGACGCGGCATGACCGGCAACCAGGATTACGCGGCCCGCTGGCGGGGCGCGCTGACCAACAACTACGGCACCCCGGCGCTGGCCCTCGTACGCGGCGCCGGCGCGCAGGTCTGGGACGCGGACGGCAAGCAGTACACCGACTACGTCGGCGGCATCGCCGTCAACGCCCTCGGGCACGCCCACCCGGCGATCGTCGGGGCCGTCTCCACGCAGATCGCCGCCCTCGGCCACGTCTCGAACCTCTACGCCTCCGAGCCCGTCCTCGCGCTCGGAGAGCGGCTGCTCCAGCTGTTCGGCCGCGAGGGCCGGGTTTTCTTCTGCAACTCCGGCGCCGAGGCCGTCGAGGCCGTCTTCAAGATCGGCCGGTTGACGGGGCGCACCCACATGGTCGCCACCGACGGCGGCTTCCACGGCCGGACCATGGGCGCCCTCGCGCTCACCGGCCAGCCGGCGAAGCAGGCGCCCTTCCTGCCGCTGCCCGGCGACGTCACCCACGTCCCGTACGGCGACGTGGAGGCCCTGCGGGCCGCCGTCACCGAGGAGACGGCGCTCGTCCTCATCGAACCGATCCAGGGCGAGAACGGCGTCGTCGTCCCGCCCGCCGGCTACCTCACGGCCGCCCGCGAGATCACCCGCGCCACCGGGACCCTGCTGGCCCTCGACGAGGTGCAGACCGGCATCGGTCGCTGCGGCCAGTGGTTCGAGCACCAGGCCCACGAGGGCGTCGAGCCGGATCTCGTCACGCTCGCGAAGGGTCTCGGCGGCGGTCTGCCGATCGGCGCCGTCGCCGCCTTCGGCCCGACCGCCGACCTGCTCCAGCCCGGCCAGCACGGCACCACCTTCGGCGGGAACCCGGTCGCCTGCGCCGCCGGCCTCGCCGTGATCGACACCATCGCCGCCGACGGACTGCTCGACCGGGTCAAGGCCCGCGGCGAGCGGCTGCGCGCCGGAATCGAAGGCTCCGGGCATCCGCTGGTCTCCCACGTCCGCGGTTCGGGCCTGCTGCTGGGTATCGTGCTGACGGAGCCGCTCGCGCAGAAGGCGCAGTCGGCGGCTCAGGAAGCCGGATTCCTGGTCAACGCGCCCGCCCCCGACGTCCTGCGGTTGATGCCCCCGTTCGTCATCACCGAGGCCGAGGTCGACGCGTTCGTCGGGGCCCTGCCCGGCATCCTCGACGCAGCGGGACGATCCGGAGAATGAGACGACGATGAGTCAGGCGCAGGAACACGAGCCCTGGAGGTCCCCCCAGACGGAGGCCGTGGGCGGACCGTCCGTCCCGCAGACCCGCACCGCCCGCCACCGCCGGATCGTGGACATCCTCAACCGGCAGCCGGTCCGCTCCCAGAGCCAGCTGGCCAAGCTCCTCGCCGACGACGGGCTGAGCGTCACCCAGGCGACGCTCTCCCGCGACCTCGACGAGCTGGGCGCGGTGAAGATCCGCAACACCGGTGGCGAGCTGATCTACGCGGTCCCCAGCGAGGGCGGCTTCCGCACCCCGCAGGCCCCGCTCGGGGAGTCGGCGAAGGAGGAGCGCATGCGGCGCCTCTCCGGCGAACTGCTGATCTCGGCCGAGGCCTCCGCGAACCTCGTGGTCCTGCGCACCCCGCCCGGCGCGGCCCAGTTCCTCGCCTCCGCGATCGACCAGGCGGAACTGCGCGAGATCCTCGGCACCATCGCCGGCGACGACACGCTGATGCTGATCAGCCGCGACCCGGCCGGCGGCCAGGCCCTGGCCGACCACCTCCTGCGTCTGGCGCAGAAGGAAGGCTGACCCGGCCCGTCCGACCCTGATCCGCCGGACACCCCCTAATACCGCGTCACCGCCAGCGGGCCGCCCTCCGTGCCGATCGCCAGGTGCGGGCGGCGGCGCGGGTCGGCCCAGCGCAGCAGCGCGCGCATCGCGCGCTCCGGGACCGAGACGCAACCGGCCGTCGCCCCCTTGCCGTTGACGTGCACGAAGATGCCCGCGCCCCGGCCGCGTACGGGGCGGTCGTAGTTGAACGCGACGACCAGCGCGTGCGCGTACTGCTGCCGGTACGTCACCAGGTGCTCGGCCTCGCCCGGCGCGCAGTCGGCCGGCAGCGGCTCCACCCACCGGTTGTAGCTCGTCGAGGCGTTGTCCTGGCACCACCAGGAACGGTCCGTCACCCGCCGGTACCCGTACCGCGTCCCGGCCGGCGCCGGCGCGATGCCGAAGGCGTACGGGAGCGGGTACAGGCCCGTCGGGGTGGTGTTCGTCCCCTGGACCCGGCTCTCCCCCTCCGCCAACCCCTTCGCGCCGAACCGGGCGGGCGCGTGGCCGGCCTCGTACCAGCGGCCCGCGCGCCGGTCCCACCAGGTGAGCCGGCCCGTCGTGGCGCCGGGCGACGGCGCGACGGCGGTGATCAGCTGGCTGCCGCCGCCGGTGTCGACGAGGCGCTCGGGCAGCGGCGGCGGGCCGAACGGGAAGTCGTCCGGGAGGACGGGTGGCGGGAACAGGGCGGCGAGGACCAGGGAGCCGGTCAGCAGAGCGGTACGCAGCACATGTCAGACCGTACGGGCCGGAAGGGGCAACGGCAGCGCAGGCAGGCCGTCGAGGCTCGTGGCGACCTTCTTCTCGCAGTACTCGGCGAACTCCTCGTCCGTCTTGCGGCCGAAGTACTCCGCGTGGAGGGTGCGCTCGCCCTGGTACTCCATGAAGGGGACGGCGTACCCGCACACGTCGGAGATCCGGCGGGCGTGGACGAGGATCACGGCCCGCGCGGCCGGCCCGTCCGCCTCCCCGAACAGGCCGACCAGCTCGGCCCAGCGGGGGTCGTCGCGGAAGACCGCCTCGCCCTCGCCGTGCACGCGCACGATGTTGGGCGGGCCGGAGAACGCGCACCACATGAGGGTGATGCGGCCGTTCTCACGGACGTGGGCGATGGTCTCGGCGCCGCTGCCCCCGAAGTCCAGGTAGGCGAGGGTCTGCTCGTCGATGACGACGAGGGTGCCGGCGCGCCCCTTGGGGGAGAGGTTGACATGACCGTCCCCGGCGAGCGGGGCGGTCGCGGTGAAGAAGATCGGCTGCGCCTCGATGAACGCGCGCAACCTGCCGTCGATGCGATCGTGGAGCTTTCCCATGCCCCCGATTCTGTCGGATCTGTGCGCGGTGGATCGGTCGGGTTCGGGGGGTTCCACTCCCCGATACCCAGCCGAGAGAGCCGCCGCGCCAACCGGAACGGATCGAACAGGTGCGCCGCGCGCATCAGCAGCCCGCCGAGCACGGCCCGATCCGCCTCCCGCACGAAGGTCGACGGCTCCCACGCACGCACCGTCAGCTCGGCGATGCGGCGCAGCCCCGGGTCGGGGTCCTCCAGGAGGTCAGGCGGGCGCCGTCGGGCACGGGGTGGTGGTACGACCAGACGCGCCGCACCGTGAGGTCGAACTCGATCCACGCGTCGGGCCCGTCGAGGCCGAGGCCCGCGCCGTGCGGGGCGGGCTCCTCCCCGCGCTCCAGCGCCTCCACGACCGCCCGCCCGCTTCGCGCGCCGCGCCGCCCCGTCGTGCCCATGTTCCGCCCCTCTCCGCGTGTCTCCGGGGGAGCGTAGGCGGTCGCCGGCCGCGGTGTCGCCCGAGATACCCGCAGGTCAGACGGGGCGGACGACATGCCTCCGATTCTCGATTGACGAAACATACGGAGTAGTGCATAGTTATGCCTGTCGTTGAATGCACCGTAAGGAGAAACCCGTGACCGAGCGCGTCGTACTCGCCTACTCGGGCGGCCTGGACACCTCCGTCGCCATCGGCTGGATCGCCGAGGAGACCGGCGCCGAGGTCATCGCCGTTGCCGTGGACGTCGGCCAGGGCGGCGAGGACCTGGACGTCATCCGCAAGCGCGCGCTCGCCTGCGGTGCCGTCGAAGCCGAGGTCGCGGACGCCAAGGACGAGTTCGCCAACGAGTACTGCCTCCCGGCGATCAAGGCGAACGCCCTCTACATGGACCGGTACCCGCTGGTCTCCGCCCTGTCCCGGCCGACCATCGTCAAGCACCTCGTCGCCGCCGCGAAGAAGCACAACGCCGGCATCGTCGCCCACGGCTGCACCGGCAAGGGCAACGACCAGGTCCGCTTCGAGGCCGGCATCCAGGCCCTGGGCCCGGACCTCAAGTGCATCGCCCCGGTCCGTGACTACGCGATGACCCGCGACAAGGCCATCGCCTTCGCGGAGCGGGCCGACCTCCCCATCGCCACCACCAAGAAGTCCCCGTACTCCATCGACCAGAACGTCTTCGGTCGCGCCGTCGAGACGGGCTTCCTGGAGGACATCTGGAACGCGCCGATCGAGGACATCTACGAGTACACCTCGAACCCGGCCACCCCCCGCGAGGCCGACGAGGTCGTCATCTCCTTCAAGGAGGGCGTCCCGGTCGCCATCGACGGCAAGCCCGTCACCGTGCTCCAGGCCATCCAGCAGCTCAACGAGCGCGCCGGCGCCCAGGGCATCGGCCGGATCGACATGGTCGAGGACCGTCTCGTCGGCATCAAGTCCCGCGAGGTGTACGAGGCCCCGGGCGCGATCGCGCTGATCACCGCCCACCAGGAGCTGGAGAACGTCACCGTCGAGCGCGAACTGGCCCGCTACAAGCGGCAGGTCGAGCAGCGCTGGGGCGAGATGGTCTACGACGGCCTGTGGTTCTCCCCGCTCAAGCGGGCCCTGGACGGTTTCATCAACGAGGCCAACCAGCACGTCACCGGCGACATCCGGATGACCCTCCACGGCGGCCGCGCCGTCGTCACCGGCCGGAAGTCGGAGGAGTCCCTCTACGACTTCAACCTGGCGACCTACGACTCGGGCGACACCTTCGACCAGTCCAAGGCCCAGGGCTTCATCGACATCTTCGCCCTGTCCGCGAAGATCGCCGCCCGCCGCGACCTGGCCTGACCCCGGTCGTCACGCAGGAGCGCAGCAGCGCAGTACCGAGACGGCCTCCCCGTTACCTCCGCGGCGGGGAGGCCGTCGCACACCCACCCTCATGAGGAGCAGTAGCTGTGAGCAGCAACAACGGTGACGTCCGGCTCTGGGGCGGCCGGTTCGCCGACGGCCCTTCGGAGGCCCTCGCGAAGCTGTCCGCGTCGGTCCACTTCGACTGGCGCCTGGCGCCGTACGACATCGCCGGCTCGCGCGCCCACGCCCGCGTGCTGCACAAGGCGGGCCTGCTCACGGCCGAGGAACTCGACCGCATGATCGCGGGACTCGACCGGCTCGAAGCCGACGTGGCCGACGGCTCCTTCGTCGGCACCATCGCCGACGAGGACGTCCACACCGCCCTGGAGCGGGGCCTGTTGGAGCGGCTCGGCCCCGACCTCGGCGGCAAGCTGCGGGCCGGCCGCTCGCGCAACGACCAGGTGGCCACCCTCTTCCGGATGTACCTGCGCGACCACGCGCGGATCATCGGCGGCCTGATCGCCGACCTCCAGGACGCCCTCGTCGGCCTGGCGGAGGCGCACGCCGACGTGGCGATGCCGGGCCGTACGCACCTCCAGCACGCGCAGCCCGTCCTGTTCGCCCACCACGTACTGGCCCACGTCCAGTCCCTCTCGCGGGACGCCGAGCGGCTGCGGCAGTGGGACACGCGGACCGCGGTCTCCCCGTACGGTTCCGGCGCCCTCGCCGGCTCCTCCCTCGGCCTGGACCCGGAGGCGGTCGCCGCCGACCTCGGCTTCGAGCGGGGCTCGGTCGGCAACTCCATCGACGGCACGGCCTCGCGCGACTTCGTCGCCGAGTTCGCCTTCGTCACCGCGATGATCGGGATCAACCTGTCGCGGATCGCGGAGGAGATCATCCTGTGGAACACGAAGGAGTTCTCCTTCGTCACCCTCCACGACGCCTTCTCCACCGGCTCCTCGATCATGCCGCAGAAGAAGAACCCGGACATCGCGGAGCTGGCGCGCGGCAAGTCCGGCCGGCTCATCGGCAACCTCACCGGCCTCCTCGCCACCCTCAAGGCGCTGCCGCTGGCCTACAACCGGGACCTCCAGGAGGACAAGGAGCCGGTCTTCGACTCCTGCGACACCCTCGAAGTGCTGCTCCCGGCCTTCACCGGCATGATGGCCACCCTCACGGTCAACCGGGAGCGGATGGAGGAGCTGGCGCCGGCCGGCTTCTCGCTGGCCACCGACATCGCGGAGTGGCTGGTCAAGCAGGGCGTGCCGTTCCGGGTGGCGCACGAGGTGGCCGGTGAGTGCGTCAAGGTGTGCGAGTCCGAGGGCATCGAGCTCGACCAGCTCACGGACGAGCAGTTCGTGAAGATCTCGGAGCACCTGACCCCCGAGGTCCGTACGGTCCTCAACGTCCGGGGCGCGCTGGCCTCGCGCGACGGCCGGGGCGGCACGGCCCCCTCGGCGGTCGCGCTCCAGCTCACCGAGCTGAAGGCGGACCTGGTGATCCAGCACGCCTGGGCCGTCCACAAGCAGTAGTCGTCACGACGCCCGCAGGGGCGCGCCCGCGGGGGCGGTACGGGCAGCATCGGCCCGTACCGCCCCCGCGGCGTTTCGTTCCGAGAGCGGTCTCGGCATGACCAACGGTCGTCCCGGCCTACGACGCCCAGTCCGCCAGCGCGTCGAAGTCCGGCCGGGTCAGGCCGATCCGCTCGTCGATCCGCATCAGCAGCGTGTGCGCCGGGTGCGACCGGTCCACGTACTCGCGGTCCAGGGTCGTGATGTCGTCGTCGATCCAGGCGAACGGCCGCCCGGCCGCGTACGGGAGGATGTACTGCGTCTTCCAGAACGTGCCGCGCGGCGCCCAGCCGTGCATCACCGGCCAGTCGATGAACGGCAGCCGCGGCAGCCCCAGGTGGGGGCCTATCCAGTCGTTGGCCTCGTCCTTCCAGGTCGTCGCCCACACGAGGTCGTACCACCGCGCCAGCGCGAGCAGCTCGGCGCCGTGGTCGGGGTTCAGCCAGACCCGCAGCGGCTTGCCCTCCGTGAAACCGGTGGGGCGCATGCGGTGGGTGAGGTAGCCCTCGGGGCGGCGCTGAGGCTGGGCCCCGTAGGGGTTCAGGGGGCCGTCGACGTCGATCAGCAGCAGTGGCTTCATGTGATCAGGGTTTCCTTCCGGCCGCCTGCAGGCAGCTGATTTTCCGACCGAATGAGACAGTGGCGTCTCATTCGGGTTACGCTTGTCTCATGGCTATGGATCGTGACCAGGTGCTGCGCGACGCGGCGGCCCTGCTCTCCCGCAAATCGACCGCCACGATGGACGAGGTGGCCCGCGCCGCCGGCATCGGCAGGGCGACCCTCCACCGACACTTCGCCGGGCGCGACGCCCTCGTACGGGCCCTCGAAGACCTCGGCATCCGCGCGTTCGAGGAGGCCTTCGACAACGCCCGCCTCGACGAGGGCACGGCGGTGGAGGCCCTGAAGCGGCTCATCGCGGAGGCGGAGCCGAACGCCGAGCTGCTGGCCTTCCTCGTCACCGAGAACCAGCTCTTCGAGGGCGACCAGGTCAACGAGGGCTGGGCCCGCCTCGACGCCCGCGTCCTCGCGCTCTTCCGGCGCGGCCAGAGCGACGGCGACATCCGGATCGACCTGAGCCCCGCCTGGCTCACCGAGGCCCTCTACGGCCTCATCGGCAGCTGCGCCTGGGCCGTCATGGACGGTCGGGTCGCCGCGAAGGACTTCCAGTACATGATCACCGAGTTGCTGCTCGGTGGCGCACGACGGAGTGTGGAGTGATGAGCCGAACCGAACAGCCGGCCCGGCGTACCGCCGCGGAGGGGACCGGGCGCGGGCGCTGGGCGGCCCTGTCCGTGCTCGTCCTGGCCGTCCTGCTGGTCGCCGTCGACGCCACCGTACTCGGTCTCGCCACGCCCTCCCTCAGCGAGGACCTCAAGCCGTCCGGCACGCAGTTGCTGTGGATCGGCGACATCTACTCGTTCGTCATCGCCGGCCTGCTCGTCTCCATGGGCTCCCTCGGCGACCGCATAGGCCGCAAGAAGCTCCTGCTCGTCGGCGCCACCGCGTTCGGCGCCGTCTCGGTCCTGAACGCCTACGCCACCAGCCCCGAGTTGATGATCGTCGCCCGCGCCCTGCTCGGCGTGGCCGGCGCCACCCTCATGCCGTCCACCCTCGCGCTGATCCGCAACATCTTCCACGACCCGCGCGAACGCAGCCTCGCCATCGGCATCTGGGGCGCCACCGCCTCGGCCGGCGCGGCCGTCGGACCCGTCGTCGGCGGCGCGCTGCTCCAGCACTTCTGGTGGGGCTCGGTCTTCCTCATCAACCTCCCGGTGATGATCGCCCTGGTCCTCGTCGGCATGCGGCTGCTCCCCGAGTCCAAGAACCCGGTCGCCGGGCCCTGGGACCTCGTCAGCGTCGGCCTGTCCCTCGTCGGCGTCATCGGCGTCGTGTACGCCATCAAGGAGGTCGCCACCCACGGCCCCACCCCGGACGTCTGGATCGCCGCCGCCCTCGGCGCCGCCTGCCTGTACGCCTTCGTACGCCGCCAGTTCGCCCTGACCTCCCCGCTGCTCGACATGCGGCTCTTCAAGCACCGCGGCTTCTCCGGCGCCGTCCTCGCCGACCTCCTGACCGTCTTCGGCCTCTCCGGCCTGGTCTTCTTCCTCTCCCAGTTCCTCCAGCTCGTCCAGGGCCGCGACCCGCTGGAGGCCGGCCTCGCCGAACTGCCCGCCGCCGTCGGCGCGGTGGCCACGGGCCTGGTCGCGGGCCGGTTCGCCCGCAGGTACTCGGTACGCGTCATCGTCGCCGGCGGCCTCGCCGCCATCGGCCTGGCCCTCGGCGCGCTCACCGTGATCCACCGCGAGACCGGCTACCCGCTGCTCGGCGCCGCGCTGCTCGTCGTCGGACTCGGCGCCGGCTTCTCCTTCACCGTCACAGCCGACGTGATCCTCTCCAGCGTCCCCAAGGAACAGGCCGGTTCCGCCTCGGCCGTCTCCGAGACCGCCTACGAACTCGGCGCGGCCCTCGGCATCGCCCTGCTCGGCTCCGTCGTCACCGGCGTCTACCAGGGCTTCACCGTCCCGGCCTCGGTCCCCGCACCCGTCGCCGACGCCGCGCACGAATCGCTCGGCGGCGCCGTGGAAGCCGCCCGCGCCCTGGACCCGCAGACCGCCCAGACCATGGTCGGCGCGGCCCAGGAGGCCTTCGTGGACGGCCTGCGCCTCGCCTCCGGCGTCGGCGCCGCCGTCCTGCTGGCCACGGCGGTGGCCGCCTGGTTCCTGCTCAAGGGGCAGGAACTCCAGGAGGGCGTCGAGCACTGACGCCCCGGCAGGGCGCTTCGGTGCGGCCGGAGTTGACGGGTTGACAGCGTGATCACCGTCGCGGCACCATCCGCGCGATGGAGATCACCGACCTGACCCCCGCGGAACGCCGTGTCCGGGAGGCCTTCCCGCGCGGCGAGAGCGTCGACTTCCGCGAGAGCCCCGAGGAGACCTCCCACGACGGAGCCTCCTGGGGGCCCGAGCGCACCGTCCGCGCCGAAGTGCTGCGCGCCCTGCTCGTCGGCGGCTCAGCCGAGGAGGGCCGCGTCGCCGGCCTCAAGCTCTACGGTGCGAAGATCGTCGGCAAGCTCGACCTCAAGTACGCGGTCGTGGACCACCCGATCCGGATGCGGGTCTGCTGGTTCGAACGCAAACCCATGATGTACGGGGCCCAGCTGCGCGCCGTCGTCCTCGGGGACTCCACCCTGCCGGGCCTGACCGCCGCCACCGTCCGCGTCGAGGTCGTCCTGCGGCTCTCCTGCTGCCGGATCAACGGTCCCGTCCGGCTCGCCGGCGCGAAGATCACCGGCGGCCTCTTCCTCCAGGGGGCCGACATCCGGCCCGGCAGCCTCCCCGACGAGGTCGACGAGCCGCCGCTGCAGCTCAACCACGCCGAGATAGGCACGGACATCATCGCCGGGGACCTCACCGTCCACGGTCAGCTCCGCATCAACGGAGCCACCGTCGCCGGTCAGATCAACCTCGACCGCGCCCGGCTGATCAACCCCGGCGGCATCGCCCTGCACGCCGAGACCCTCACCGTCGGCAGCGACGTACGCGCCAACGAGCTGCACGCCGAAGGCATGGTCAACCTCACCGGCGCCCGCGTCCCCGGCCAGCTCATCCTGAGCCGGGCGCACCTGTCCAACCCGGGTGGCGTGGCGCTGCGCGCCAGCTCGGCCGACATCGCGGAGTTCTGGCTGCGCAAGTGCCCCACCATCGACGGCGTCGTGAACCTGCGTCGCAGCCGGCTCGACCTGCTGTGGGCCGAGCCGTCGGTCTGGCCGCCCGTGGTCCGCATGGACGGGCTCACCTACCGGCTGCTGCACCCGCACCTGCCCGCCGAGGAGCGGGTACCGCTGCCGGAACGCGAGGAGGACGGCTATCTGCCGTACGCCTACGAGCAGTTGGCCGCCGCCTACCGCACGGTGGGCGACGAGGCCTCCGCCCGTACCGTCCAGCTCGCCAAACTCCGCCGCCACCGGCGCACCCAGCCCCGGCACAGCCGGGCCTGGGGACTGCTCCAGGACGTCACCGTCGGGTACGGCTTCCGGCCGCTGCGGGCGGCGGGCTGGCTGCTGGCGCTGCTGGTGACGGGCACGGTCGCGTACGGACTGCGGCCGCCCCGCGAGATCAAGGCGGGGGAGGCCCCCGACTTCAACCCGGTCTTCTACACCATCGACCTGATGCTGCCGATCGTCGGCTTCGGGCAGGAGAACGCCTTCGCGCCGAGCGGCTGGTACCAGTGGCTGTCGTACCTGCTGATCGTGACCGGCTGGGTCCTCGCCACCACGACGGCGGCGGGGGTCAGCCGGTCACTGAGCCGCCAGTGAACCGGGTCGGTCGTGACGCCGGGTCGGTCGTGACCCCGGGTCAGGCCGCCTTGGCCTTGGTGGCGTACATGTCCACGTACTCCTGGCCCGACAGTCGCATGACCTCGGCCATCACCGAGTCGGTGACGGCCCGCAGCACGTAGCGGTCGCGGTCCATGCCCTCGTAGCGGGAGAACTCCATCGGCTCGCCGAAGCGGACGGTGACCCGCCCCGGGCGCGGCATGCCGGCGCCGCCGGGCTGGAGCTTGTCGGTGCCGATCACCGCGAACGGGACCACCGGGGCGCCGGTCATCAGGGTGAGGCGGGCGATGCCGGTACGGCCCCGGTAGAGGCGACCGTCGGGGGAGCGGGTGCCCTCGGGGTAGATCCCGAAGATCTTGCCCTCCTCCAGGATCCGGCGGCCCGTCATCAGCGCGGCGACTCCGCCGTTGGCCCCGTCGCGGTCCACCGGGATCATGCCCGATCCGGTGAAGAACCACGCCATCAGGCGACCCTTGAGGCCCTTGCCCGTCACGTACTCGTCCTTGCCGATGAAGTGGACCGTGCGGTCACAGACGAGCGGCAGGATCATCGAGTCGATGAAGGTGAGGTGGTTGCCCGCCAGGATCACCGGACCGGTGCCCGGAATGTTCTCGATGCCCTCCACCCGGGTGGGGAACATCATGCGCATGACCGGTCCGACAGTGGCTTTGATGAGCGCGGTACGGAACAACGTGAGCCCTCCGGCATCGAAAAGCGGCTTTCGCACCACACAGCGGTAGTGCAGGTGAGGACGATACTCGCGGGTCACCACTGATCGCACATCGGGTTCACGCAGTGGATACGCGGTGTTGACGTGTGTTTCCGCCATGTTCCGGCGCAGACCGCCGCCACGCCACCTCCGCCTGCCTACGATCGCATCCCGATCCGGGCCGGACGGAACCGGCGGATCCCGGGACCGAGGCCCTTCGAAACCAAGGAGTGGCACTCATGACACAGGGTGGGGCAGCGCGGCGCACGGTACTGGGCGCGGCCGTCCTGGCGGCCGGAGCCGGCATGACCGGCCTGGCGGCCACGACCGCCTCCGCCGTGACCGCCGACTCGCGGGCGGCCGGCGGACACGACGACGGCCGCGAGGGCGGCTACCGGGACCTGCCCTCCCCGACGGTGATAGGTCATCGGGGTGCGAGCGGCTACCGCCCCGAGCACACCCTCGGCTCCTATCAACTCGCCCTCGACCTCGGCGCCGACGTCATCGAGCAGGACCTCGTCCCCACCAAGGACGGTCATCTCGTCTGCCGCCACGAGAACGAGATCGGCGGCACCACCGACGTCGCCGACCACCCCGCCTTCGCCTCCCGGCGCACCACCAAGACCATCGACGGCGTCTCCGTCACCGGCTGGTTCACCGAGGACTTCACCCTCGCCGAGCTGAAGACCCTGCGCGCGAAGGAACGCATCCCCGCCCTCCGGCAGCGCAACACGCTCTACGACGGCCGCTGGGCCGTTCCCACGTTCGAAGAGGTCCTGCGCTGGGCCGAACGCGAGGGCCGCCGGCGCGACCGCCGCGTCTGGCTGCACGTCGAGACCAAGCACCCCACCTACTTCCGCGGCCTCGGCCTCGGACTGGAGGAGCCGCTCGCCAAGCTCCTGCGCCGCTTCCGCCGCGACGGCCGCGACGCCGCCGTCTTCCTCCAGTCCTTCGAGCCCTCCAGCATCCAGCGGCTCTCCCGGCTCGTGTCCGCGCCGCGCGTGGTGCTGCTGTCGGCCGCGCACACCCGGCCCTGGGACTTCGAGGTGGCCAAGGACCCGCGTACCGTCGCCGACCTGGTCAAGCCCGAGGGCCTGAAGTGGATCTCCGGCTTCGCCCAGGGCATCGGCCCCACCCTCGACCTCGTCGTGCCCCGCGACGCGGCCGGCAAGCTCGCCGCCCCGACCACGCTGGTGCGCGACGCCCACGCCCGCGGCCTGATCCTGCACCCCTACACGGCGCGCAACGAGAACAGCTTCCTGCCCGCCGAGTACCGCAAGGGCACCGACCCGGCCGCCTACGGGGACGCCCTCGGGGCCCTGCGACGCTACTTCGAGCTGGGCATCGACGGCATCTTCACCGACCACCCGGACACGGGCCTGCTCGCCGCCGAGGACTTCCGGCCGGGCCGCGCCGTCAACCGCTAGGCACGGGTTCCCGTACGAGTGGGCCGGGCCCGGCGGGGAAACCGCCCGGCCCGCCGCCCGCGTCCCGCCCGGCATGGACCTGCTGAAGGTGAAGGCCGACCTCTACGACGAGTTGGGCCCGCTGCTCTCCGCCGAGGCCGAGGCCGAGGCCCCGGCCGCCGGAGTGGACCCCGCCGACCTGGAACAAGCCGTCTGGGTCAGGCTCCTGGAGCGCGGCCCGCGCGAAGCCGACCCCACGGGCCGGGCCCGCTGGATACGGCGCGCGGTGCGCGCGGAGGCCCGGCTCGCCCGGCGCCGGGCACGACGCGAGATCCCCTACGGAGCCACCCCGGGGGACGTGGCCGGCGAGCCGGAGGGCGCCCTGCTGCACGGCGAGGAGAACCGGGCCCTCCGATCGGCGGTCGCCCGATTGCCGGGGCGTTGCCCGGAACTGATAAGGGCACTTCTTTCGCCCAGAGACCTCACCTACCGTGAAATCGCAGGAGAGTTGGGTATCTCACAAGGAAGTTTGGGGCCTGTCCGTTCCCGTTGCCTGGGATGTCTGCGCAGAATGCTGGCTGCAGAGGTTGCGGCTCCTGGCCTGCGGGGAAGGGAGCGGTAGACCACAGGGCTACCAGGTGAGCGGGAGGCATGCGCACATGGGCATGAGCGTGACCATTTCGGCGGCGACCGCCGAAGACGCCGAGCAGATCTTCAAGCTGCAGTATCTGGCGTTCCAGCGGGAGGCCGAGCTCTACGGCAACTACCTCATCCAGCCGCTCACCCAGTCCCTGGACTCCCTCAAAGCCGAGCTGGCCGGGGACACCGTCCTGGTGGCCCGGCTCGGCGACGAGGTCGTCGGAGCGGTGCGCGGGAGCCTCGGCGAGGACGGCACGGCCAGCATCGCCAAGCTGTGCGTGCACCCCCGGATGCAGGGCCACGGACTCGGGGCCCGGCTGCTGCGTTCGGTGGAGGCGTCCCTGGCCGGCCAGGCCGGAACCACCCGCTTCCGTCTGCACACCGGCGTCAAGAGCGAGGCCAACCTGCGCATGTACCGCAAGGCGGGCTACCTCGCGGTCGGCAACCGCACCGCCTCCGACGGCGTGCACCTGGTCATCCTGGAGAAGGAAGCCGACGCGACCGACTTCGCGGTCAGCGCCTGACCTGTCCGCGGCGGGCTGTCCGCCGCGGGCTGTCCGCCGTTGGGCTGTGCGCCGTTCGGCCGCCTACCGCTTGGCGCGCAGCCACAGCATCCCGGTGATCGGCAGGATCACCGGGATGAACAGGTAGCCCATCCCGAAGTCGGACCACACGGTCGCGTCCGGGAAGGCCTCCGGACGTGCCAGCGTCCAGGTGCCGACGGCCAGCACACCGGCCAGCTCGACGCCGCAGCACAGCAGCGCCACCTTGCGGGCCCGCTCCCCGCCGCGCACCAGCGAGTACGTGATGAAGGCGTAGGCCAGGGCCGCCGCGGCGGACAGCGAGTACGCCAGCGGCGCCCGGTCGAACTCGGTGGAGATCTGGTAGGCCGAGCGCGAGACGGCGCCGACCACCATGACTCCGTAGACCCACACCAGCAGCAGCCCCGGGCCGGAGACGAGGCGCCCGCGGCCCTCGGGCGTGGCGGTCGTCGTGTCAGGCACCGGTGCTTCCCCAGATGTCGTAGAGGCGTACTTCGAGGACGGCGAGGACGACCGCGCCGGCGGCCACCGTCACCGACCCCCACTTGGTCCGCTCGCTCAGCGAGAGCATCCCGGCTGCCGGGACCGCCGCGAAGGCGCCCAGCAGGTAGGCCACGAAGATCACCGTGCCCTGGCCGGGCTTCTCGCCGCGGGCCAGCTGGACCAGGCCGACCACCAGCTGGGCCAGGACCAGGACGGTCACCACGGCCATGCCGATGAAGTGCCAGTCCTTGGTCGGCTGGTCCCGCCATGCGGCGTGGCCGCACCAGGCGGCGAGGGCGAGGGCGGCCGCACCGATGGCGACCGTCAGGGCGTCGAGCATGCAGCGAGGGTATTACGGGCCGAAAGACCCGATGCGCCCACCCCTGGGTGCGCGCTTTCCTGGAGGAGGTCGAGGACGCACCCGCCGGCCTCGCCGCCGGGCGCGCGGCCGGCACGCGGACCGTGGCCTTGACCACAACGCACACCGCCGCCGAACTCGACGCCCACGTGATCGTCGAGGACCTGTCGGCCGTGTCGGCCGTGTCCGCACAGGTCGGGGAAGCCGGAGTGAGGCTGGAGACGCGCGACCCGAGGTGACCGTGGGTGTCCGCGATCCGGCGAAAACCTGTCCGCTATCCGGACAGTTTTGATCGGTGAGTCGTACGGTCTGCTTTACTGGGGCCCATGACCACGACGAGCAGCCGCACCCTTGCGACCGAGGCGACGATGACGCCCGGTGCTCGTTGTATGTGTCGAATGTGCGCCTTCTGAGGGCCCCTTCCCCGCTATCTCGCGCCCCGAAGCGAGACCGGCCCGAGCCTGTCCACGCACCACGGACCGCTCCTGCCCCGCGCACGCGTCGACCCCGGCTTTTTGTGACGGTTCGACCCGTATCGCGTCCCCAGATGTTTGCCCCGTGCCCGGCACCCGCTGCGCCGTGCACTCGACAGCGACGGAAATCCTGTGATCACCACATCGGGCCTCACGAAGGTCTACCAGTCCCGTGGCCGTGAGGTCACCGCCCTGGACGGCGTCGACCTGCACGTCCGGGAGGGCGAGGTCTACGGAGTCATCGGCCAGAGCGGCGCCGGCAAGTCCTCCCTCATCCGCTGCGTGAACCTGCTGGAGCGCCCCACCACCGGCACCGTGACCGTCGACGGCGTCGACCTCACCGCGCTCGCCGGTCGCGGCCGCCGCGCCGGCAAGGAGCTCCGCGAGGCCCGCAGCCGCATCGGCATGGTCTTCCAGCACTTCAACCTGCTGTCCTCGCGCACGGTGCAGGCCAACATCGAACTGCCCCTGGAAATCCTCGGCGTCTCCGGCCGCGAACGCTCCCGCAAGGCCCTGGAACTCCTCGACCTCGTCGGCCTCGCCGACAAGGCCAAGGCCTACCCCACCCAGCTCTCCGGCGGTCAGAAGCAGCGCGTCGGGATCGCCCGCGCCCTGGCCGGCGACCCCAAGGTGCTGCTCTCCGACGAGGCCACCAGCGCCCTCGACCCGGAGACCACCCGCTCGATCCTCCAGCTGCTGCGCGACCTGAACCGGCAGCTCGGCCTGACCGTCCTGCTCATCACGCACGAGATGGACGTCGTCAAGGCCGTCTGCGACTCCGCCGCCCTGATGAAGCGGGGCCGGATCATCGAATCCGGCACCGTCGCCGAACTGCTCGCCACTCCCGGCTCCGAGCTGGCCGGCGAACTCTTCCCGGTCAGCGGGAGCGCCACCGGCCCCGACCACACCGTGGTCGACGTCACCTTCCACGGCGAGGCCGCCACCCAGCCGGTCATCTCGCAGCTCTCGCGCACGTACAACATCGACATCTCGATCCTGGGCGCCGCGATGGACACCGTCGCCGGCCGCCAGATCGGCCGCATGCGCATCGAGCTCCCCGGCCGCTACGAGGACAACGTCGTGCCCGTCGGCTTCCTGCGCGAGCAGGGGCTCCAGGTGGACGTGGTCGACGGGGACGAGCAGACCGACGCGGCCGACGCGATCGACGACGAACTGGCCGCGCTGGTCAAGGACGGTGCCAAGTGACCTGGTCCGAAATGCAGCCCCTGCTCACCCAGGGCACGTACGACACCCTCTACATGGTCCTGTGGTCCACCGTGGTGACCGTCCTCGGCGGACTGCCCATCGGCATCCTCCTCGTCCTCACCGACAAGGGCGGCCTCCTTCAGAACCGGCCGCTCAACAAGGTCCTCGGCGTGATCGTGAACGTCGGCCGCTCGCTGCCGTTCATCATCCTGCTGATCGCCCTGATCCCGGTCACCACGGCCGTCGTGGGCACCTTCATCGGCCCTACCGCCATGATCGTCCCGCTCGCCATCGGCGCGATCCCCTTCTTCGCCCGCCTCGTCGAGACGGCCGTCCGCGAGGTGGACCACGGCCTGATCGAGGCCGTCGAGTCGATGGGCGGCGGCATCCCGACCCTCGTCGGCAAGGTGCTCCTCCCGCAGGCCCTGCCCTCGCTGGTCGCCGCCGTCACCACCACCGTCATCACCCTGGTCGGCTACTCCGCCATGGCCGGCGCGGTCGGCGGCGAGGGCCTCGGCTCCAAGGCCATCACCTACGGCTTCCAGCGCTTCGAGACCGGCTTCATGGTCGCCACCGTCGTCGTGCTGATCGCGCTCGTCACGGTGATCCAGCTCATCGGTGACGGCGTGGTTCGCGTCCTCGCCCGCCGCGGCCGGACAGCCTGAACCAACCCCCCCGTTTCACCCCCCAAGAGAGCCCGCACTTGTCGTGCTTGGGCCACCACCAGCGGGTCCCACCAGGACCCGTACCGCAAGAAAGGCACTCTTCGTGCGCAAGAACATCAAGCTCACCGCTTTCGCCGCCGCGTCCGCCGCGCTCGCCCTCGGCCTCACCGCCTGCGGCAGCTCCTCGGACCCGTCCTCCTCCGCCCAGACCGACGGCGGCAAGGTCGACGAGAGCAAGCCGCTGGTCATCGCGGCCTCCCCGAGCCCCCACGCCGACATCCTGAACTTCGTCAAGGACAAGCTCGCGGCGAAGGACGGCCTCAAGCTGGAGGTGAAGGAGTTCACGGACTACGTCCTGCCCAACACCGCCACCGAGCAGGGCCAGGTCGACGGCAACTACTTCCAGCACAAGCCGTACCTCGACGACTTCAACAAGAAGAACGGCACCCACATCGTGCCCGTCGTGAACGTGCACCTGGAGCCCCTCGGCCTCTACTCCAAGAAGGTCAAGGCCCTCACCGACATCAAGGCCGGCCAGACCATCGCCGTCCCCAACGACACCACCAACGAGGGCCGCGCGCTCCAGCTGCTCGCCGCGAACAACCTCATCACGCTCAAGGACGGCGTCGGCACCAGCGCCAAGCTCTCCGACATCACCGACAAGAAGGGCCTGGAGTTCAAGGAGCTGGAGGCCGCCACGGTCCCCCGCGCCCTGAACGACGTGGACGCCGCGATCATCAACGGCAACTACGCCCTGGAGGCCAACCTCTCGCCCGTCAAGGACGCCCTGGTCCTGGAGAAGGCCGAGGGCAACCCGTACGCCAACTTCCTCGCCGTCAAGGAAGGCAAGCAGAACGACCCGCGCGTCCAGAAGCTCGCCAAGCTCCTGAACTCCGACGAGGTCAAGAAGTTCATCGAGGAGAAGTACCAGGGCTCGGTCACCCCGGCCTTCGGCACCCCGGCCGCTTCCTGACGAACCGCCAATTGGCGGAAACCGCCTGGTAGAACGCCGGATCGCAGGCCCCGCGCACCCATCCGGGCGCGCGGGGCCGCGCTCTGCCCGCTCACGGGCGGCCCGGCCCTGCACATCCCCGGGCCGATGCTGCATGCTGTGGCCTACGACCCGCACACACGGTCCCGTACCCCCGGTCGCACCACGGTCTCAGGCATGGAGCTGCGCATGACTACCACCTTCCCGGACGTCACCATCAGCACGGACCGGCTGGTGCTGCGCCCGTTCGAGGAAGAGGACGTCACCGCGCTCGCCGAGATGATGAACGACGAGCACATCACCGCCTGGACCACCGTCCCGCACCCCTACACCCACGACGACGCCCACGCCTGGGCCACCCGGCTCTCCCACGCGGAGCGCACCGAGGGCCGAGGGATCGTCTTCGCGGTGACCGAGTTCCTCACCCACCGCCTCGTCGGCATCGTCCACCTGCGCCACACCGACTGGCGCACCCGCACCGCCGACGCCTGGTACGTCACCGCCCCCTGGGCCCGCGGCGAGGGCTACGCGAGCGAGGCCGTGCTCGCCGTCGCCCAGTGGCTCTTCCGCGACCAGCGCTTCGAACGCCTCGAACTGCGCACGGCCGCCGACAACACCGCCGCCCAGCAGGTCGCCCAGAAGATCGGCTGCATCAGCGAGGGCGTCCTGCGCAACGCCTGGATAGTGCGCGTCCAGGCGGCCGACGGCGACTGGACGCAGACCCGTACCGACGTCATCGTCTGGAGCCTCCTGCCCGAGGACCTCGACGACACCGACGCCTTCGGCGACTACGACGCCTACGACGAGTACCGCGACTACCGGGACTACGGTGACTACCGAGACCCCCGGGACCGTGCCGGGCACGCCCCCCACCCACCCCGCCCGATCCGCCCGGACCACGACGCCCGACCCCCCTTCGGGCAGCGGGCCGACGCGGCCGGCCACACCGTCGGCGCCGACCGCAACCGAGGCTGACCAGGTAGTCTCACCGTGCCTGTCGTGCGTGATGCGGCCGACGTGCGTGCCCGACGTGCCGGACATGCCGGACGGAGTGCCTGACGTGCCTGACGTGTGCGACGTGTTGCCCGACGTGTCCGACCCTCCCGACGAAACTTCGCCTGCCCCCACCCCAGGAGACTGACGACGATGGCCGACCGGGTCACGGTGATCGGCTGGGACGGCTCTCCGCTGACCGCGGCCGCCCGGTCCGCGCTCTCCGCCGCCACCCTCGTGGCCGGCGCCGCCCACCACCTTGCGCTCCCCGAGATCCCGCCCGGCGCCGAACGCGTCCGGCTCGGCAGCCTCGGCCTCGCCGCCCGCCGGATCGCCGGCCACCGCGGCACCGCCGTGGTCCTCGCCGACGGCGACCCCGGATTCTTCGGCATCGTCCGGATCCTGCGCGCCCCCGAGCACGGCCTCGAAGTGGAGGTCGTGCCCGCCGTCTCCTCCGTCGCCGCCGCCTTCGCGCGCGCCGGGATGCCCTGGGACGACGCCCAGGTCGTCGTCGCCCACCCCCGGACCCTGCGCCGCGCCGTCAACGTCTGCCGCGCCCACGCCAAGGTCGCCGTCCTCACCGCCCCCGGCGCCGGCCCCGCCGAACTGGCCCTGCTCCTCGACGGGGTGCACCGTACGTTCGTCATCTGCGAGGAACTCGGCACCGACCGCGAACGCGTCACCGTCCTCACCTCCGACAAGGCCGCCGACCACAGCTGGCGCGACCCCAACGTGGTCATCGTCATCGGCGGCGCCGGACAGGTCGCCACCACCGCCGAACCGGTCTGGCGCCTCGGCCAGAGCCCCGGCCAGGCCACCGACCGCGGCTGGGCCCGCGCGCGGAGCGCGGCCGCCGCGGCGAACGGGGACTTCGCACCGGCCGGGGAAGGGGAGTCCGCACAGCTGCGCGCCGCCCAACTCGCCCGGCTCGGCCCGCGTCCCGGCGACCTCGTCTGGGACATCGGCGCCGGCTCCGGAGCCCTCGCGGTGGACGCCGCCGCCTTCGGCGCCGCCGTCATCGCCGTCGACTCCGACCCCCGCGCCTGTGAACGCGTAACGGCCGCCGCCCGAACGCGCGGTGTACAGATCCAGGTCGTCGCCGGCCGGGCCCCGCACGTCCTGGAGAACCTGCCCGAACCCGACGTCGTGCGCGTCGGCGGCGGCGGCGCCCCCGTCGTCGCGGCCGTCGCCGACCGCCGTCCCGAACGGATCGTCAGCCACGCCTCCACCCGCGACGAGGCCGAAGCCATCGGACGCACCCTCACCGAACACGGGTACACGGTCGAATGCGCGCTCCTGCAATCGGTCGGCCTCGACACCCGAACCTGGGTCGAACAGGACCGTTCCGTGGTGTTCCTGCTGGCGGCCGAACGCCCCGTGAACCGCTGACGCGGAGCCCGGGGTAGGCTGGCCGATCGTCGTACTGCCCTGGCGGACGCGCGACGTGGCGCAGTCCACAGGGGACCGTGCCGGTTTATGGCCGACACGGCGGCCGACGAGCGCGACAATGCTCAGGAGTTGTTGCGCGATCGAAGAGGCAACACCGATGGGCGAGGGGTACGCATGACTGACACCGGCCAGGTCCCGGGCGAGGGTCACCCGGACAACACGGGCATGGTGGACCAGCACGGCACTCCCGCGCCGCTGCCGCCCCTCCCGCCGCTGCCGCAGGCACCGGCCGGCTACGCCTTCCAGGACCTCGTCGACGACCCGGCCGAGGCGGAGGACGAGGAACTCCTGCTGATGCCGAGCGGGCAGGGCTCCTGGAGCGACCCGCAGGTCGTCCCGCCGGTCCCCGCCTTCCCGACCGACTTCGCGGCGGAGGGCGGTTACCCGGAGGCCAATTATCCGGAGGCCGGCTACCCGGAGGCCGGCTACGGCCAGGGCGGGCAGCCGCAGGCCGGATACTCCGACACCGGACACCTCGCCTTCCCCGACCCCGGCTACCCGATGGCGCCGCAGCAGCCCGCGCCCGGCTTCCCCGAGGCACCCTACGCCGGGCAGCAGCCCCCCGCCGCCGAGGCGTTCGACCCCGCGGCCTACAGCGCCGGGGCCCACGAGACCGGCGGCCGTGACTCCGGCGCGCTCGACCTCGGCGGACTCGTGGTCCCGCCGCCGGCCGTGCCCGTGACGCCCGTCGCGCCGCAGGCCCCGTCCCGCAGGCCGCTGCACATGGGCCCGCCCGTGCCGGACGCCACCGGGAGTCGTACGGTCCCTCGCGGACCGGGGCCCGGCCGCCGCGCCCGCCGCCGCTCCGGCGCCCGCCCCGGCCCAGGCTCCGGCCATGGTCCCGGCCCCGCCGCGGCGCCGGTTCCGGTTCCGGCTCAGGCGCCGGCGGCGGAGCCGGTGGCGGTGCCCGCCTCGGCCGAGACCCCGGCTCCGGCTCCGGCTCCGGTTCCGGTCCAGGCGCCGGCCGAGGAGCCGGTTCCGGCTCAGGCGCCGCCGCCGAGCCGGTGGCGGTGCCCGGCGCGGCCGAGGCCCCGGTTCCGGCTGCTGCCCCGGCTGCCGCTCCCGCTCCTGCTTCCGTGACGGGCACCGAGCCGGAGCCGGAGGCCGCAGCGGAAGCCGCGCCGGAGCAGGCGCCCGCCGCCGTCGCTGATGTACCCGAGGCGCCCGAGTCGCCCGTCGCGCCGCTGCCGGAGCCCGCGCCCGTGCAGGCGGAGCAGCCCGGACCGGTGACGCCCGGTCCCGAGTACCTGGACTTCCCGCAGCCCGAGACCCCCGTGGCCACCCCGGCCCCGCAGCTCGGCGCGCCGTGGCCGGTGGAGCCGGCGCCCGCCGAGCCCGTGGCGGCCGAGGCCGCGCCGGAGCCGGAGCCCGTGGTGGCGGCGCAGCCCGAGCCACAGCCCGAGCCCGAGGCGGCGCCGGTCGAAGCCGCCGAGCCCGTGGCCGTCCCGGCGCCGGAGACCGCGGCCGCGCCCGAGCCCGAGCCCGCGGAAACGGTGGTGCAGCCCGCCGAGGAGCCCGCCGCCGCGCCGGAGGCCGAGCCGGTCGAGGCCGTCGCGACCGAAGCCGTGGCGCCCGAGGAGTCCGTCGAGGACACCGCCCAGGAGGCACCCGTCCCCGCCGAGGTCCTCGAAGAGGCCGACGCCGACGACGCCGTCGTCGAGGCACCCGTCGCGGAAGCGCCCGAAGAGGCCGCCGAGACGGTCTCCCCGGGGGAGCCCGCCCCCGGCTACGACGACGCCGAGCGCGAGGCCGTCCTGCGCGTCATGCGCGAGCGCCGCGACATCCGCAACGGCTTCCGCACCGACCCCATCCCGCACGAGGTGCTGCTCCGCGTCCTGGAGGCCGCGCACCACGCCCCCAGCGTCGGCCACTCCCAGCCCTGGGACTTCGTCGTCATCCGCTCGGCCGAGACCCGCCGCACGATGCACGAACTCGCCCAGCGCCAGCGCGAGGCCTACGCCAAGTCGCTGCCCAAGGGCCGCGCCAAGCAGTTCAAGGAACTGAAGATCGAGGCCATCCTCGACACCCCGGTGAACATCGTCGTCACCGCCGACCCCACGCGCGGCGGCCGGCACACCCTCGGCCGGCACACCCAGCCGCAGATGGCCCCGTACTCCTCCGCCCTCGCCGTCGAGAACCTCTGGCTCGCCGCCCGCGCCGAAGGCCTCGGCGTCGGCTGGGTCAGCTTCTTCGACGAGCGCGAGATGGTCCGCGAGCTGGGCCTCCCGGAGCACCTGGAGGTCGTCGCGTACCTCTGCGTCGGCTACGTGGACGAGTTCCCGGAAGAGCCGGAGCTGGCGCAGGCCGGCTGGTCCCAGCGCCGCCCGCTGGCCTGGGTCGTCCACGAGGAGACGTACGGGCGCCGCGCGCTGCCCGGCGAGGAGCCGCACGACCTGCTCTCCGAGACCGTCGCCGGCATCCGCCCGCTCGACGCGAAGGCGCTCGGCGAGGCGTGGGAGCGGCAGAAGCGCATGACGAAGCCCGCCGGGGCCCTGGGCATGCTGGAGATCATCTCCGCGCAGCTCGCCGGGCTCTCCCGGGTCTGCCCGCCGCCGATCCCCGAGCCGGCCGCCGTCGCGATCTTCGCCGGTGACCACGGGGTGCACGCGCAGGGCGTCACGCCGTGGCCCCAGGAGGTCACCACGCAGATGGTGGCCAACTTCCTCGGCGGCGGCGCCGTGTGCAACGCCTTCGCGAACCAGGTCGGCGCCGAGGTCTGCGTCATCGACGTCGGCGTGGCCGGCGACCTCCCCGCCACCCCCGGCCTGCTCCCGCGCAAGGTGCGGCCGGGTACGGCCGACCTCTCCACCGGCCCCGCCATGACCCGCGAGGAGGCCATCGCGGCCATCGAGGTGGGCATCGAGACCGCCCGCGACCTCGTGGCGGCCGGCAACAAGGCGCTCCTGACCGGCGAGATGGGCATCGCGAACACCACCGTGTCCGCCGCCCTCATCTCCGTCTTCACCGGAGTCGACCCGGCGGAGGTCACGGGCCGGGGCACCGGCATCAACGACGAGACGCACGCCCGCAAGGTGGACGTCGTACGCCGCGCCCTGGAGCTCCACCAGCCCGACCCGGCGGACCCGATCGGCGTCCTCGCCGCGATCGGCGGCCTGGAACACGCGGCGATCGTCGGCCTCCTGCTCGGCGGAGCGTCCCTGCGGACGCCGGTCATCCTCGACGGCGTGAGCGCCGGCGCCGCCGCCCTGGTGGCCCGCGCCATCGCCCCGGAGTCCCTCTCGGCGTGCATCGCGGGCCACCGCAGCGCGGAACCGGGACACGTCGCCGCCCTGAACAAGCTCGGCCTGCGCCCCCTGGTCGACTTGGACCTCCGCCTCGGCGAAGGCACCGGCGCCCTCCTGGCCCTCCCCCTGGTCCAGAGCGCGGCCCGCGCGATGCACGAGGTAGCCACCTTCGACTCGGCGGGCGTAACGGAGAAGTAGCGGCGGCCGGGGCCTCCGCTGGCAGGCGGCGCCGTCGCGCCCCCTCGCAGCGCGGGCCCGCTGTCTCCCCCTCGCCCCCCCAGGGCGGGCCGGTGGTTGCCCACCCGCCTCCCGGGCGCGGGTCGGGGGGCCGGTGGGCGGGGTCGTGGCGGGGCGATCTGCCGGGCCCGCTCACAGTCCCTTTCGGGACCGGGCGGTCGGCATACCTCCCCCCAGGACGACGAAATTGTCCTGGCGTGCACCAGGCACACCGGATCGCTACGCGCTCCTCGCATCTCAGCGTCTGACTACCGTCTTGGGCCGATCCCTGCTCCAAAACGCGGTCTGACGGGCTGGGCGCTCGTCGGAGCATTCTCATCGTCTTCTCGTGCGGGTATCGACCCCAGACGGCCGCCGGCTGCCGAGATATGAGGTGCACGTAGCGATCTGGGGCGCTTGGGTGCGCCGGAGGGCGATTTCGTCGTCCGGGCGGGAGGTTAGGCCGGCCGCCCGGTTGCGAAAGGGGCTTTGAGGTGCCCGAATGCCCGCTGGGCCGTGCGCCCGACCCCTCGCTCATCGCTGACGGGGCCGGTCCTGGTATGTCCGCCCCGTGCCGTTCTTTTGGGGGGTTCCCGGCAGTCCTTGTCTTTCCGGGGCGGGGCGGGCTGTCAAGGGTGGCCGAAGGCCATCGCGTAGCGACGCGAACGCAGTGAGCGCCCTTGACAGGCCGGCACGAACCGGAAGGACGATGGGACTGACGGGAAACCCCCAAGGCCGCCGTGAGACCGCCCCGCCACGACACCGCCCACCCGCGCCGCCGAGCCACTCGCCGGAACTTTGCCCCGCACGTACCACCAGCGCCTATGCGTCGTATCGTGGTCCCCGGGCGGGCGCCCCGCACCGTGTGCCCGCCACGCCGCTCCAGCGCAGCAGCGGCCCCGCCGACCACTTCCGCCGCATCAGGAGCCGCAACCGCCATGGCCAACCCGGCACACCCCGCCTACCCCGTAGGACTCCGTCTCGCCGGCCGCCGCGTCGTCGTCATCGGCGGCGGTCAGGTCGCCCAGCGCCGCCTCCCCGCCCTCGTCGCGGCCGGCGCCGACGTCCTGCTGATCTCCCCCTCCGCGACCCCCTCCGTGGAGGCCATGGCCGAGACCGGCGAGATCCGCTGGGAGCGCCGCCACTACCGGGACGGCGACCTGGACGGTGCCTGGTACGCGCTGATCGCGACCCGCGACCGGGCCGCCAACGACGCGGCCTCCGCCGAGGCCGAGAGCCGCCGCGTCTGGTGCGTGCGCGCCGACGACGCCGAGGCGGCCACCGCCTGGACCCCCGCCACCGGGCGGGTGGAGGGGGTCACCGTGGCCGTGCTGAGCGGCAACGACCCGCGCCGCTCCGCCGCCGTACGCGACGCCGTCGTCGACGGGCTGCGCGACGGGTCCCTCACCGCCGCCCGCCCGCACACCCCCGGCGTCGCACTCGTCGGCGGCGGTCCCGGCGACCCGGACCTGATCACCGTGCGCGGCCGGCGCCTGCTCGCCGAGGCGGACGTGGTCATCGCCGACCGGCTCGGCCCGCGCGACCTCCTGGACGAACTCCCGCCGCACGTCGAGGTCATCGACGCGGCGAAGATCCCGTACGGCCGTTTCATGGCCCAGGAGGCCATCAACAACGCCCTGATCGAGCACGCCAAGGCCGGCAAGGCCGTCGTCCGCCTCAAGGGCGGCGACCCGTACGTCTTCGGCCGGGGCATGGAGGAGCTCCAGGCGCTCGCCGAGCACGGCATCCCCTGCACGGTCGTCCCCGGCATCTCCAGTTCCATCTCGGTGCCCAGTGCCGTCGGCATCCCCGTCACCCACCGCGGCGTGGCGCACGAGTTCACCGTCGTCAGCGGCCACGTCGGCCCCGACGACCCGCGCTCCCTCGTGGACTGGGCGTCCCTCGCCAAGCTCACCGGAACCCTGGTCGTCCTGATGGGCGTCGACAAGATCGGCCTGATCGCCGAGGCCCTGGTCCGGCACGGCCGCTCCGCCGACACCCCCGTCGCCGTGATCCAGGAAGGCACCACCGCCACCCAGCGGCGCGTGGACGCCACCCTGGCGACCGTCGGCGAGACCGTTCGCGCCGAGGAGGTGCGCCCGCCCGCCGTCATCGTGATCGGCGACGTCGTGCGCGTGAACTCCCCCGACGCTCTTCCCACCGCCGGCGCCTGACAGGCCGTTGGCACCGCACCCCGGACAAGGCAGTATCACCCTGTGGCTGATCTCATCACCGTCGAGGACCCCGACGACCCGCGCCTGCGCGACTACACCGGCCTGACCGACGTCGAGCTGCGGCGCCGCCGCGAACCCGCCGAAGGCCTCTTCATCGCCGAGGGCGAGAAGGTCATCAGACGGGCCAAGGACGCCGGGTACGAGATGCGGTCGATGCTGCTCTCCGCCAAGTGGGTCGACGTCATGCGCGACGTCATCGACGAGCTCCCGGCCCCGGTCTACGCCGTCAGCCCCGAGCTCGCCGAGCGCGTCACCGGCTACCACGTCCACCGCGGCGCCCTCGCCTCGATGCAGCGCAAGCCGCTGCCCACGGCGCAGGAGCTGCTCGCCTCGGCCCGCCGCGTGGCCGTCATGGAGGCGGTGAACGACCACACCAACATCGGGGCCATTTTCCGGAGCGCCGCCGCCCTCGGCATGGACGCGGTCCTGCTGTCGCCGGACTGCGCCGATCCGCTCTACCGCCGGTCGGTGAAGGTCTCCATGGGCGCGGTGTTCTCCGTGCCCTACGCCCGCCTCGACGCCTGGCCCAAGAGCCTCGACTCGGTCCGGGAGGCGGGCTTCAAGCTCCTCGCCCTCACCCCGCACGAGAAGGCCTCCCCGATCGACGTGGCGGCCCCCCGGAGCCTGGAGCGCGTCGCGCTCATGCTCGGCGCGGAGGGCGACGGCCTCTCCACCCAGGCCCTGGTCGCCGCCGACGAGTGGGTCCGCATCCCCATGGCCCACGGCGTGGACTCCCTGAACGTCGGCGCCGCCGCGGCCGTCGCCTTCTACGCGGTCGCCGGCAGCCGGGGCTGAACCGGCGTCCCTACAGCCGCTGCGCCAGCGCGATGCCCAGCGCCACCAGCAGCGTGACCACCACGAACACGATCAGCCGCTGGCGCATCAGCTTCGGGTCCGGCCGGGACGGGCGACGCCCCGCCCCGGTCGTCCGCGGCGCCTGCCGGCCGCCCGTACGGCCCGCCGTGGACCCGGGGTTGCGGCCGGCGGCGGACGGCCGCGCGTGGGGGCCGCTGGGGTGGCCTGCGCCCGCGGCGTCGGCGTGGCGCCCGACGGCCTACGACGCTCCGTGCGCTGGTCGGCGTACGCGTCGGCCCGCTCGGGCACCCGCTCCGTCCGCGCCCGCTGCGCCGGCGGCCGTCCGTCGCCCAGCCCCTGCGCCTCGCGGGCGGCGATCTCCTTGAGCCGCATGGACAGCTGGAGCGTGCTCGGCCGCTCCTCGGGGTCCTTCTCCAGGCAGGCCCGCACCAGCGGCGCGAGGGCGTCCGGCACCCCGACGAGGTGCGGTTCCTCGTGGACGACGCGGTACAGCATCACCTCGGAACTACCGTGCCCGAAGGGCGAGTCGGCGGTGGCCGCGTAGGCGAGGGTGGCCCCCAGCGCGAACACGTCCGTCGCCGGCGTGACGGCGGCCCCGCGCACCTGCTCGGGCGCGAGGAAGCCGGGGGAGCCCACGGCCGTACCCACATGGGTGAGCGTGCTCGCCCCCGTGGCCCAGGCGATGCCGAAGTCGATGATCCGGGGGCCCTTGGGGGAGAGCAGGATGTTCGAGGGCTTGAGGTCCCGGTGGACCACCCCCGCCTCGTGTACGGCGACCAGCCCCTCGGCGAGCGCCGCCCCGACGGCGGCGATCTGCGCGGCCGTCAGGGGGCCTTCCTCGGCCACCTTGTCGTGCAGCGACGGGCCGGGCACGTACTGGGTCGCGAACCACGGACGCTCGGCGTCCAGATCGGCGGCGACGAGCCGCGCGGTGCAACCCCCGCGGATCCGCCGGGCGGCGGACACCTCGCGCGCGAAGCGGGACCGGAACTCCTGATCCTCCGCCAGGTCCGGCCGGATCACCTTGAGCGCCACGCGCTGACCGCGCCGGTCGGAGCCCAGGTACACCACGCCCATACCGCCGGCGCCGAGCCGCCGGTGCAGCCTGAACGAGCCGACGACACGCGGGTCCTCGCGCCGGAGCCGCATCATCGCCATGTCCACCCCGCTGGCCGGTCGTCCTGCTGACCTGGCACAGCTTACGGACCATCCGGCACGTGCGCTCAGAGGCCGCGCCCTCGTCCCGGGATTCGATTGTCAGTGCGGGGCACGCCACTTGGGGGTTTCGCCCCCTACGGCACGGTTCGCGCGGCCCGCCCCCGTGCTCGCCCAAACGGCCCTCGGGCCAAGGTGATTGACCCCTCGAAGGACCCCGCGCACGCCCCGGCGCGCGATCCCCGCGGCGTGCGTCGACGCCCCGGCGGGCCGGTCGTTCCCGTCAACGCCGGTAGAGGACACGCGTGTGCGGGGAGTGACGGAAGTGAGCGAAGTCACTACCCTCCGGTCATCCCCTCCGGGAAGACCCCCATCAAGGGGGAGGGATCTCCACCCAGGGGAGTACTCGGGGGGTGGGTTCCTCATCCTCCCGTAGGCCCGCCAATGGGTACGAGGGCATGAGGCCGACGGCCCCCCGGCGGCCTAGTGTTGAAGACAAGCGGCGGGTGGCGCACTCGTCCCCCGAGGTCACAAGCCCGCCGCTGCCAAACGACAGGGAGAGGACCATGGCGGACATCGCACGGCACGGACGCAAGGCATTCGCGTTCAACGGCCATGAGTCCGGCAAGCGCCACCCGCTGGTGGCCGCGGCCATGGTGCTCCCCCTGGCCGCCCTGCTGCTCTTCCTCTTCGGAGGCTTCGAGCAGGTGGCGGCGCAGGCGTCGTCCGTAGGCGTGATGCTGGGGCGCTGAGCGGCGCCCCGGGCCCGGGAGAGCGGCCCGGGTCGGGACATCGGCCTGCCACACCCCGTGGGGACGGGGGAGTGGCGGACGGACGGCAGGTGAAGGGTGGTGCCCGTCCGGCTGGGGAGCCGGACGGGCACCACCCTTTTTCGTACGTCTGGACAACGCGGAAGCCCCGGCCGTCGAGACGGCCGGGGCTTCCGGAGGTGGTGCGCGATACTGGGATTGAACCAGTGACCTCTTCCGTGTCAGGGAAGCGCTCTCCCGCTGAGCTAATCGCGCGGGACTGCGGTGCGAAGCCGCAGGTCAAGATGGTACTGCGTGCGCGATACTGGGATTGAACCAGTGACCTCTTCCGTGTCAGGGAAGCGCTCTCCCGCTGAGCTAATCGCGCGGGGATCCTTGCGGATCAGTGGACGATACTGGGATTGAACCAGTGACCCCTTCCGTGTCAGGGAAGTGCTCTCCCGCTGAGCTAATCGTCCTTGGAGGTGGAGACGGGATTTGAACCCGTGTAGACGGCTTTGCAGGCCGTTGCCTCGCCTCTCGGCCACTCCACCATGGAGCTGCGGGGGTTCTCGGGAAGAAACCCCCCACTTCGAGCGGACGACGAGACTCGAACTCGCGACATCCACCTTGGCAAGGTGGTGCTCTACCAACTGAGCTACGTCCGCAGTGTCACCGTGTTCGCTCCGGGGTTTTCCCCTTCGCTCCCTGGCGACGTGTTGAACTCTAGCGGATTCCCGGGCCAGCTCAAAAACGCGTTTCCGCAGCGTGCTGCCGCCCGATCACCGGCGGTCACCCGATCGTCACCTCATCGGCGGTATCCCGCCACCGGTCATAGACTCGCAGCCGTGCACGACCTGCCTCCCCTCGCCCGCTTCGGCGGCCTTCTCGCGACCGACCTCCGAGATGTCACCAGCGACCCCTCCGCCCTCGACTCCACCGGGTTCTGGGCGGTGAGCGCAGACTTCGAAGGCCGGCTGGTCTGCGCGCGCTTCGGGGACATACGCCCCGACCCCGTCCCGGCACCCGTCCCCGGAGCCTGGCGCGGACCGGCCCCCCACCAGTGGTCCTCCTCGCTCGACCGCGCCGCCTACGTCGAGGGCGTACGCCGCATCCGCGCGTACATCGCGGCCGGCGAGGTCTATCAGGCCAATCTCTGCCGGGTGGTGTCCGCGCCCCTGCCCGACCCGGCCGCCGCCGACGTCGACGCCCTGACGGCGCTGCTCGCGCGCGGCAACCCGGCCCCCTACGCAGGAACGATTCGGCTGCCCGCCCACGGCGTCGAGATCGCCACCGCCTCCCCCGAGCTGTTCCTGAGCCGCGACGGCCGTCACATCGAGTCCGGGCCCATCAAGGGCACCGGCCGCACCGTGGCCGACCTCCTGCCCAAGGACCACGCCGAGAACGTGATGATCGTGGACCTCGTCCGCAACGACCTCGGCCGCGTCTGCGCCACCGGCTCCGTCGCCGTCCCCGAGCTGTGCGCCGTGGAGGAGCACCCGGGACTCGTCCACCTCGTCTCCACCGTCAGCGGCGAGCTGGCCGACGGCGCGGGCTGGCCGGAGCTGCTGGCCGCCACCTTCCCGCCCGGCTCCGTCACCGGCGCCCCCAAGTCCTCCGCCCTGCGGATCATCGAGGAGCTGGAGACCTCCCCGCGCGGCCCCTACTGCGGAGGCGTCGGCTGGGTCGACGCCGACCGGGGCACCGCCGCGCTCGCCGTCGGGATCCGGACGTTCTGGATCGACCGCGAGGCCCCCGGCGGCCCCCGGTTGTGCTTCGGCACCGGCGCCGGGATCACCTGGGGCTCCGACCCCGAGCGGGAGTGGGCGGAGACCGAACTGAAGGCCTCCCGGCTCCTCGCGCTGGCGTCGGGTATACGTGAGCCGGGCCCGCACGGGGCCCGCGACCTGAGTGGAGGAACCGTACGGTGAGGATCTGGCTCGACGGAACACTGCGCGACGCCCGGGACGCGAAGGTCTCGGTCCTGGACCACGGGCTCACGGTGGGCGACGGGGTCTTCGAGACCCTCAAGGCCCGGGAGGGCACGGCGTTCGCCCTCACCCGCCACCTGGACCGGCTCACGCGCTCCGCCCGGGGCCTCGGCCTGCCCGACCCCGACCTCGACGAGGTGCGCCGCGCCTGCGCCGCCGTCCTGGAGGCCAACCCGATGCCGCTCGGGCGCCTGCGGATCACCTACACCGGCGGCATGTCCCCCCTCGGCTCCGACCGCGGCGACACGGGCCCCACGCTGGTCGTCGCCGTCGGCGAGACCGTCCGGCGCCCCGACTCCACCGCCGTGATCACCGTCCCCTGGGTCCGCAACGAACGCTCCCCGCTGACCGGCCTGAAGACCACCTCCTACGCGGAGAACGTGGTCGCCCTGGACCGCGCCCACCGGGCCGACGCCTCCGAGGCGCTCTTCGCCAACACCCTCGGCAGGCTCTGCGAGGGCACCGGCTCCAACGTCTTCGTCGTCCTCGACGGGGAACTCCACACCCCGCCCCTCGACTCCGGCTGCCTCGCGGGCATCACCCGCGCGCTGGCCATCGAGTGGAGCGGCGCCAAGGAGACCGACCTGCCCTTCGAGGCGCTGGAGCGGGCGGAGGAGATCTTCCTGACCTCCACCCTGCGCGACGTCCAGGCCGTCCACCGGGTCGACGGACGCCCCCTGACCGGCGCCCCCGGCCCCGTCACCGCCAAGGCGATGCGGGTCTTCGACGAGCGCGCGGGCTCCGACCTCGACCCGTGAGCGACCCGCCCCGTGGTCAGGTGGCCGCCGGGCGGGTAGAACTCGACGGATGACCACCACCCTGCGGCCCGGCGGGCCGCTTCAGCAGAGCGAGGGCGGCGCGCGCTCGCGCCCGTACGAGGTGCGCGTCAACAGCCGGCGCGTCGGGGGGCTGCTGATCGCCTCCGACACGCCCTTCGGGCCGACGGTCGGGGAGATCCGCGACCTGGTCGTGGACGAGCCGGACCGCCGCCGGGGCCGGGCCACGGTCGCCGCGCTCGCCGCCGAGGAAGTGCTGCGCGGCTGGGGCTGCCGCCGCGTACGGATCTCCGTACCGGCCGGCTCGCCGGGCGGGCTGCGGCTGGCCGCCGCCCTCGGGTACGTCGAGCAGGGCCGCAACCTCGCCAAGGCGCTCCCCGGCGAGCCCCTCGCGCTCTCCGGGGAGGCCCGCGGCCGCCCGATGACCCGGGCCGAGTACGAGGCGTGGGAGCCCCGGGCCCGGGAGGCGTACGCCGAGGACTGGATCGGCCGCGGGATGGCCCCCGAGGCCGCCCGCGCCAAGGCCGCCGCCGACCACCACACGCAGCTGCCGCGCGGCCTGGACACCCCCGCGACGCGCTTCACGGTCCTGGAGGTCTCCGGGGTGCCCGTCGGCCACGTGTGGACGGGTCCGCGCGACGGCGGCACGTACATCTACGACGTGGCGGTCGCCGAGGAGCAGCGGGGCCGGGGCCACGGCCGCGACCTGATGCTCCTCGCCGAGCGGGTCGCCCTCGCCGCCGGCCACGACCGCATCGGCCTGCACGTCTTCGCCGGCAACACCCCGGCGCTGCGCCTGTACGAGTCGCTGGGCTACCGTCCGACGGTCTTCCACTACGCCAAGGAACTGATCTAGGTCGTGTCTTGTGGATCAGGCCGGATCAGCGAGCGGCGTCCGGGGCCGTGCGTCGCAAGGCGGAGGAGGGAGCCGCTGCGGAGCATTGGCGACCGACGACAACGCGGCGAGGCGCGGCCCCGGACGTCGGGAGCCCGGCATGATCCACAAGACACGACCTAGATCTTCAGGCGGACCTTCAGGAGGAGAGGAGCCGGTCGGCGATCGCCTCGATGCGGGCGCGCAGGCCCTCCTGGCTCTTGCCGCCGTCGAGGCGCTCGCCGTCGATCACATACGTGGGCGTGCCGGTCACGCCGATGGCCTTGCCCTCGGCCTGGTCGGCGTCCACGATCAGGATGTGCCGACCGTCGATCAGGGCGGTGTCGAACTCCTCGACGTCCAGGCCGAGTTCACGGGCCACGTCCAGCAGGACGGCCTCGCCGCGCTCGCCGAGTTCGGCCGCCCTGGCCAGTACGGCCTCCACGTACGGCCAGCCCTGGCCCTGCTCCAGCGCCTCCTCGGCGGCCTGCGCGGCCGCGAAGGCGTGCTTGTGCTTCTCCAGCGGGAAGTGGCGCAGCCGGATGTCCAGCCGGTCGCCGTAGCGGCCCCGCAGGGCGCGTACGTCGTCCAGAGCGCTGTGGCAGTCCGGGCACTGGAGTTCGCACCAGACGTCGAGGATCACGGAATCGGTCATGCCGACAGTCTCCCAGCCCCCGCGTCGGCGCACCGACCGGGACCTGGGGAGGAGGCCCGACCCCGAGATCTCCCGGAGATCCTTCCGACGGCGGCCCGGGGCATGGCCGGGGCGGCCCCGACCGGTGCACGATGGATGGGACAGACCGCCCGACCGTCGCCCAGCCCCGGAGGACCGCATGCTCGCCGAGACCATATGTTCCGCGGTGTCCGCGGCGGGCCTGGGCATCGCCGCCGTGACCGCGTACCGCAGGCGTTTCCTCGCCGCGACGCGGATCGCCGCCTACTCGCTGGTGCCGGTCGCGCTGGTGCTGACGGGCCTGGTGGAGTGGGTGTCGGGCATCGTCTTCAGGCCGACCGTGTGGATCGGCTTCGGCCTGCTGGGCGTGGCCTGGCTGCTCTTCACGGGCTCGCGGGCCGTGGAGCGCCGGGGCCTCGGCAAGGCGCCGAAGCCGCCCAAGGCGGCCAAGGGCGGACGGAGCCGCGAGGCCGTCGCCCCCACCGCCTCCGCCCCCTCCCTGGGCGGCCGCCCGGCCACCACCCCGAAGACCACCCCGACCGCCCCGGCGGACGACTTCTCCGACATCGAGGCCATCCTCAAGAAGCACGGCATCTGACGACGCGCACCTGATCCGCCGGACACCCCCTAGGGGGTGTCCGGCGGATCATGGCCGGGCCCGCGGCGTCTGGCACGGCGCCTCGCCGCGTTGCCGAAACGCCCCGATAGCTCCGCTATCAAGACGCTCCGGCGCCTTGCGATCCCCCGCACCAGACGCCGCGGTCTATCCGACCCTGATCCGCCGGACACCCCCTAGCGGACCGGGGCCCGTACCGGGAAGGGAAGGCGCGCGGAACCACCTGAACTGACGAGAGCCGGCGAACTACCGCGTCGAATCTGGCGTGTTGGGGGGAGATCCGGCACGCGCTGCGCGATCATCGCCCCGACATGCTCGACACATCGCAGGGTGAGCCGTCGGCTCCCGCCCCCGTCGCCCAGACGCCTCTCGCCCAGACGCCCATCGCCCAGCCCCCCGTCGCCCCGGAAGCGCGCGGTTGTCTCTTCGCGCTCTCCCAACCACCCCTGATGATCTTCCTAGGGGTGATCGGGACCCTGCTGCTGCTCGCCGCCGTGCACGACCTGTACCTGCTCTGAACCCGGCCCCGCGGCCCGCCCGGCGTCCTCCGGGTGCGCGTCGGCCTCCTTGCGCCGCGCCCGGTACGCGGCCACGTGCAGCCGGTTCCCGCAGGTGCGGCTGTCGCAGTAGCGTCGCGAGCGGTTGCGGGACAGGTCGACGAAGGCCCGCCGGCAGTCCGGGGCCTCGCAGCGGCGCAACCGTTCCTGCTCGCCGGAGACCACGATGAAGGCCAGCGCCATGCCGCCGTCCGCCGCGAGGTGATCGCCGACCGAGGCGCCCGGCGCGAAGTAGTGCACGTGCCAGTCGTAGCCGTCGTGGTCGGTCAGCCGGGGGGTGGTGCCGGCCGTGGCGACCAGCTCGTTGATCAGCGCGGCCGCGGCGCGCGACGTGGGCGCGGCGAAGACCTGCGCGAACTTGCCGCGCACCGTGCGTACGCCGGCGAGGTCGCGGGCGCCGAGCTCGCCGACGTCGCTGATCGCGTGTTCCCGGACGAAGCCGCGCAGCGCGCCGATGTCGGACAGTCCGTCGGGCTGGTCCGGCTCGGCGGCCGTGTTCACCAGCGCGACGACGACGTCGAGCGCGCGACGGGTGTCGTGGGGGATCTGCACGGTTCGCTCCCTGGAAGCCGGGCCTGCGGGGGCGGATCGCCGCCACCGGATGCTCGACTTTAGCGCCTGCCCTGCCGGGGGGAACCAAGCGCAGCGGCGCCGTCCTCACGGGTGGCTCCCGTGAGAACAGCGCCGCATTGCCGTATGTGGTTGTCCCGCGCCTCACCGTCGCCCCGAGTCGGACGGTGTCGAGCGGGGATGGGTCTGGCTCAGCTTTCGGCCAGGATGTGGGAGAGCTCCTTGTCGAGGTCGAAGTGCCGGTGCTCGGTCCCGGGTGGGACCGCGGCGTCCGTCCGCTTGAGGAACGACTCCAGTGCTCGGGCGGGTGCTTCGAGCAGTGCTTCTCCCTCCGGTGAGCTCAGGGCGATGCAGACGACGCCCTGACCGTGACTGCGGGACGGCCAGACGCGGACGTCTCCGGTACCGGTGGGCCGGTGGAGGCCCTCCGCGAGGAGGTCACGGGCGAATACCCACTCGACCGTCTCCTCGGCGCCGGTGTGGAAGGTGGCGTGCACGGCGTAGGGGTCGGCCGTGTCATACCGCAGGCCCGCGGGAACAGGCAGTGAGGACTCGCTCGACACAACGAGGCGCAGGTGCAGCTCGCAGCTGACCGTGGTGTTCATAAGCGCCAGGGCCTTTCGCTCAGTGTGCGCTCGGGGATTCGCACGTCGGCGAAATCGACATGCCACCTACGGTGCCGTTGTAAACCCCTCTGACCGTTTTGCGGACCTCTGGGTCCCTCGGACGGCGGATCCAAAGCGGAAGTCACGTGTGCTTCAGGGCTCCGGTAGATTCTTCGTCATGAATACGGGGAGTGACCACGGAGCCCATGAGTCCGCGACCACCGGACCGGACGCCGCGCAGACGCCGCACGTCTCCAAGGCGCCTGCCTTCATCAAGGCCAACCGCAGCCTGCACCTCAGCTGGCAGGTCGGCGTCTTCATCGTCGGTCTGGCCGTCATCGGCGCCGGCGTCGCCATGCTCGTCCTGCCCGGACCGGGCTGGGTGGCGATCTTCGCCGGTCTGGCGATCTGGGCGACCGAGTTCGCCTGGGCCCACCTCGTCCTGCGCTGGACGAAGCGCAAGGTGAGCGAGGCCGCGCAGAAGGCGCTGGATCCCAAGGTCCGCCGCCGCAACATCATCCTGACCAGCGTGGGCCTGGCCATCGCGGCCGCGTTGATCGGCTTCTACCTGTGGAAGTACGGCCTGGTCCTGCCGTGGAACCTCAAGGACCAGTAGCCCGCCGGCGGTGGTCATGGAGCACCGCTGACATGCGGTAATGTTTGCGGTGCGTCCGGGCGATTAGCTCAGTGGGAGAGCACTTCGTTCACACCGAAGGGGTCACTGGTTCGAACCCAGTATCGCCCACCCGGAGCAGAGGCCCGGAGACTCGTCAGAGTCTCCGGGCCTCCGTCGTACCCGGCCCCTCAGCCCCTCACCCCATGCGGCCGAGGGCCTCCCGCAGCCGGCGGGCGTCGCGCAGCCGCCTCTCGTACGTCGCCCCCACCGCCAGCAGCAGCACCCCCGCGAGCGCCGGCGGCAGCCAGCGCGGCAGGACGCCCACCACCTGCGCGACGTACGGGGCCAGCTCGTGCACCGCCACCGCCGCCAGGGCCGCGCCGCCCAGCAGCAGTGGGGCCTGGAGCCGGCGGTGCGCGCCGATCAGGGTCACGGCCAGCGCGGCGAGGCCCAGCAGCAGCGGGCGCAGCCAGTGCGCGTCGCCCCATACGGCGTACAGGCTCGGCAGCAGGGTCACCCCGAGCCCCGGCCCGTACGCCGCCCAGGACGAGGTCCCCGGATCCCGGCGGCGGCGCAGCGCGCCCACCACCAGCGCCGGCGCCGACACGGCCAGGGTGTACGCCTCCGGCACCTCCACCCCCGACGCGCCGAGCCGTACCCAGGTCGCCGCCACGCCCAGCGCCCCGCCGCCCAGCCGAGCGCGCGCCGCTCGGGCCGCAGCGCGGCGGCCGCGCAGAGCACCCCGCCCAGCGCGAGCACCAGCGCCGACAGCGGCCCGTCGCCCGCCGCGAGCAGCAGGGCGAGCACCCCGACACCCCAGCGGCGGCCTCGGCGGCCACCCGCACCCGCCCCAGCCTCGACGCCACCGCCACCACGGCGGCCGGCACCACCAGCACCGCCACGCCCCGCCAGGGCGCCGAAAGTCCCACCAGTGCGCCCAGGGCCACCACGGTCGCCGCCGCGTACCCGACGGCCGCCACCGCCCCGCCGCCCGCAGCGGCCTCCAGGCGGCCCCGTACGCCGCTGCCCGCGCCCCGCCGAGGCCCAGCAGCCCGAACACCGCGAACGTCGCCAGACGGCCGTCCAGGGCGGCCACGGACACGCTCACGGCCCCGACCGCGGCGCACACCCCGCCGCGATCCCCACGGCGGCGCGAGCCGGCGTCCGCAGCGCGAGCGCCCCGAGCGCCGCCGTCACCCCGAGCTGCGCCCCGAGCACCACCGCCGTCGGCATGACGGCCGCCATCGGAGCCACGAACAGCCCCGCCCAGGCGCACACCACCGCCACCGCCGACGCCACGGCCACCGGCTCCCGGCGGCCCGGCAGCGACCGGGCCACGCACCAGCCGGCCCCCGCCGTCAGCAGCAGGGTCACCGCCAAGGCCGCCACCGGCAGCTCCCGGGCCGGAGCCGGGGTCGTCGCCGCCCACACCTCCCCCAGCACCCGCAGCCGCGTCACGAGCAGCACCGCCGTCCCCGCCAGGCCCGTCACCGCCGCCAGGGCGGCCACCCCCACCCCGGCCCACAGCAACCCGCGCCGCACCGGCTCCGGCACGCCGGCCGCACGTACGCCGGCCGCCCGTACGAGCACCAGCAGCGCCGACGCCGCCACCACCCGCAGTGCCACGCCCCACCCCGGGCCCAGGTCGGCCGGAGCCGCCGCCCCGACCGCCGCCACCGCCGCCAGGCCCCACCAGCGCCGCCGCCACGCCTTCGGCTCCCGCCAGGCCACCGCCACGCCCAGCGCGGCCCCGCCGCGAGGGCGGCGCCACCGAGGCCCCGAGCCCCACCAGCAGGGCCGCCCGCCCAGCAGCCCCGCCGCCGCCCACGCGGGGACCCGTACCGCCCGCCGGGACACCGCCACCGCCAGGGCCGCGTCCAGCGCGGCCGTCGCCAGCAGCGCCCAGCCGCCCTCCACCGCGTCCGAACCCGAGGCGGCCGCCGCCAGCGACAGCGGCAGCTGCCCCACCAGCACGGCGGCCACGAGCGGCAGCCGCAGCCGCCCAGGGCCGCGCCGTACGCCGCCCACAGCGCCGCCAGCGCCGCGCTCGCCCCGCCGCGTACGCCAGGCCGTCGGTCTCGGGCAAGCCGACGGCGCGCAGCGCGTAGGCGTCCAGCACCGTCAGCAACAGCCCGACCGCCGCCACGGCCTCCGCCGTGGACCGCAGGCGCCGGCGCAGCAGCGCGACGGGGGCCGCGAGGGTGGCGGCCGTCAGCACGGCCAGGACGGCGGAGCGGCCGGCGATGCCGAGCGAACCCCAGCTGACGAGGGTGAAGGCCAGCGCCGCCACCGCCAGCAGCACCGCGCCCAGCGTCAGCAGCACGGTCTGGGCGCTCGGGGCGGGGCCCGGGGCCTTGCCCGGGGCCTGCCCCGGGGTCGACCTCGGTGCGGGCCGCGACGGGGACGCGGACGCGGGGCCGAAGGCATACCGCAGCAACCAGTCCCGACGGGCCGTCAAATACACGCGCCTGGCATCGAGTTGCGTCAGCTCACGCTCGATGAGCGTCAGCTCCTCGGCCGGCGGCAAGGGGGAGTTCATGCCCGGAGTGTGGCGCCCGTCACGCCATCAGGACATGGGCGCGCGTACTCGGATCGGTACTCAGGCCTGCCCTGAGTACCCGGTGGGGTGGTGATCCGGCGAACCCCCCGCGCCGCCCGGCCGACCGGAGCAGACTGGAACGCATGCAGCGCCGACCGCACTACCGGTTCCGCAGCGTGTGGGACCTCGACGCCCCACCCGCCCGCGTCTACGCCCTGCTCGAAGACCCCGGACGCTACCCCGCCTGGTGGCCGCAGGTCCGCGAGGTCGAGCCCCTCGACGAGCGCAGCGCCACCGCGCTGATCCGCTCCGTCCTGCCCTACGGGATCCACGTCACCCTCACCGGACTGCTCCGCGACCCCACCCGCGGCGTTCTGGAGGTGGCGCTGCGCGGGGACATCGAGGGCTGGGCGCGGTGGACCGTACGCCCCCGCCGCGGACCCGGCGGCGCCGGCACGCGGGCGCTCTACGAGCAGGAGGTCGACGTGCGCGCCGACCCGCTGCGCCGGATGTCCGGCCCCGCCCGACCGCTGCTGCGGCTCAACCACGCCATGATGATGCGCGCCGGACGGCGAGGCCTCGCGGCCCTGCTGGCCGCCCCGCGCGAAGCGGTTTGAACAGACCCGGAGCCTCTTGTATTGTTCAGTGCGTTCCCGGGCGATTAGCTCAGCGGGAGAGCACTTCGTTCACACCGAAGGGGTCACTGGTTCGATCCCAGTATCGCCCACCGGGAGAGGCCGGTCCGTCATCAGACGGACCGGCCTTCCGCATTGCACGGCGCGTGCGCTAGGCCGCCTGCGACACCTCCGGACGCAGCGGCCAGTGCGGATCCACCGCCTCCGGGGTCCCCTGCCGCGTGAACCACGCCTGGAGCCCGCGCGCCTGCGCCGCGTGCCACACCGCCTGGAGCGTGTGCAGCTCCGCCGGCGTCAACCGCTCCAGCCGCGCCGCGAACCGGCGGCCCACCGCCCGTACGACCTCCAACGAGGCCAGCGCGTCCGCCGCGGCGTCGTGTGCCTCCTCCAGGTCTATCCCGTAGTGCGCGCACAGGTCCGTCAGCGTGCGACGGCCCTTGCGGTAGCGGTCCAGGTGCTTGTCCAACACACGCGGATCCAGCACCGTCAACGGCCGGTTGTCCAGGTACCGGGTCAGCGACGACGCCCGGTGCCGACGCAACTCCCGGTCCAGCAACGTCAGATCGAACGGCGCGTTCATCACCACCAACGGCCGACCCGCCACCTGCTGCTCACCGAGCGCACGGGCTATCTCCTCCACCACCGGCGCCGGCCAACGGCCGTTACGCTGAAGGTGCTCATCGGTCAGCCCGTGCACTTCCGTGGCGCCCCTGGGCACCGGAATACCGGGATTGACCAGCCAACGGGTGGAGCGGACCCGGCCGCCCGCACACTCCTGCACGACGAGCGCGGCGGACACGATCCGGTCCTGCTCGACGTCCACCCCGGTCGTCTCCGTGTCGAATGCGGCCAGCGGGCCCTCATACCAGCGCGTCATGGCGAACTCCTCGTCCCCGATCGGCAGATGGGGCCCACCCCGGGCGCCGACGCCCCGATCCGTGCAGCCCCTGCCCGACTGCGTGATACCCGGGCCCTTTGCCCCGTACGCCGTTTGCGGGCACCCGGGTACGGAGACAACTCTCGTGGGGGGTCGCACGCGTGATCGGTCGTCACCCCATCCCTCCCACCCGCAGAGCCCGGAAGGCACGGGGAGCCGGCCATGGCGCTCGCACAGTCCGAACCGGACGGGGTGCTCCAGGAACGGACGGGTCCGCGGACCGGTCCACTGCGCGGCACACTCGCCACCACCGCATGCATGGAGACCCTTCAGGTGGGATACCTGCACGCCGTCGCCGCCGCGGCCGGCTGCTCGCTGTCCCAACCCTTCCCCGACAACGGCATCGACTGGCACGTCAGCCACGGCGCCCCCGAACACGTCGTCGACGACGAGGTGACCATCAAGGTGCAGTTGAAGGCGACCTACCAGATACCACCGCACCCGACCGGGACCACCTTCGGCTTCACCCTCGACAACGAACACCTGGTGAAGCTGGCCCGCACCCCGGTCGCGGTGCACAAGATCCTCGTCGTGATGCTCGTCCCGCGCGAGCGGGACCAGTGGCTGAGCGCCGGGCCCGAACGGCTCGACCTGCGCCACTGCTGCTACTGGACCAACCTCGCCGGCCACCCCGTGACCGGCCGCCGCCGGACCACCGTACGGATCCCCACCACGCGGATCTTCGACGACCGGGCACTGTGCGAGATCATGACCCGGGTCGGGTCGGGAGGGACACCCTGATGAACCGGCAACCGCCCCGCCTCGAACCACTGTCGGCGCCGCCCTTCACCGCGCCGTTCGCCCCGCCGGCCACCCCCGATCCCGCACGCGTCGACCCCCAGGTGCTCGGAGCGCTGCTGCGCCGGCACGGGTGGCGGCGGCGCGGGGGAGCGGCCGGCCGCTACGGACGCTGGACCCCGCCCGGCCCCGGCGGCACCAGCCTGCTCGTCCCCGAGAGCCGGGCCTTCCCCGACTGCGTCGACCTGCTGGAGGAGGCCCTCACCGCGCTCGCCCGCAGCGGCCTGCCCTCCGCGCGCGAGGTCCTCTTCGGCCTGGGCGTGCCCGGCGACGAGATCCGCTGGGAGCGCGAAGTGCCGCAGGGGCCCTACGGGTTCCGGGGCGAGGCCGCCTGGCCGGTCCAGGAACAGCTGCGCTCGGCGGCCCGCCGGACGCTGCTCGCCGCGGCCCTCGCCGACCGCGCCCGCGCCGGCTACTACGGAGCCCGCCACCAGGCCCAGGCCGAGCGCACCCTCGACGGGATCCTCGTCGGACCCTCCCCGGACGGGCGCCGGCTGACCGCGTACGTCCCCGTGGACGGCGGGCGGGGACCGGTCACCCGGCTGCACCACGCCCTGCACGCGGCGCGCGAGGCCGTCGACTACCAGCGGGCCACCGGCGGGATGGAGGCCTTCGACGCGGCGGTGGCCGCCGGCGTCAGCCGGGAACTGGCCGACGCCCTGATCGCCCTCGTCCGTGGCTCCGAAGGGGCCAGGATCACCCTGGCCTGGGCGCCGGCGGCCGGCGTCCCGGCGGGCTGCGCCGCCCGGCCGGAACCGGTGGAGTTCTCGCCCGGCGACCTGCCGGTGCTGCGGGACGCCGCCGAGCGCTACACGCGCAACGAGCCGGCCGTCCCCGTGCGGATCGTGGGGGCGGTGGTGCGGATGCGGCGCGCGGAGTCGGGCGGCGGGGGCACCGTACGGCTACGGGTGCTGGCCGGCGCGGAGGTCCCGCGCGTACGGGCCGCGCTGGACGAGGAGGCGTACCGGACCGCCGTCCACGCCCACCTGGCCGGGCTGCCGATCCGCCTCGCCGGGCGGCTCCAGCGGCGCGGTGGCTTCCGCAGGCTCACCGATGCGACGGACGTCACCCCCGTCCCCCTGGACGAGGTGGAGCGGGACCGGCTGATGAAGTCCCTGGACTCGCCCTTCGACCCCTCGGAGGTGCTCCCGTCGGACGACTGAGGCGGGGGCCTACGGGCGCAGGGTGAACGAGGCCATGCGCAGGCCCGGGGCGGGGGAGAAGTCCGGGCCGCGCCGGAAGCCGAGGCGTTGGTAGAGGGTCACGGCGGGGGCGTTGTCCGCGCCCGTGGTGACCTCGACCGCGCGGCCCGGGAAGAGCTCCGTCAGCGCGTGGTCGAGCAGCAGCGAGGCGACGCCCCGACGGAACCAGGCCGGATCCACGCAGAGCCGGTCGAGGCAGACGCCCCCGTCGGCGGCCTCCTCCCAGGCGAGGAACCCGGCGACCTCGCCGTCCCCCTCGCCCGCCGCCTCGCCCGCCCCGGTGACGGCCCCCAGCCAGCGCAGCGGTCGCGCGCGCATCGCGTCGAGGCTCTCGGACAGCGCCGGGATGCCGTCGAAGCCGATCAGCTGCGCCTCCACCGCGTACGCGGCCCGGCCGATCCGGTGCACGGCGGCCGCGGTGGCGTCGTCGGTCAGGTCCAGCGGGCGGACCAGGGGGGCCTGGGGGCTCGGCACGGTGCGGCTTCCTTCGACGGATCGGGCGGGGCCTGGGCCTCGTACGCTACGTCCCGGAAGGGGACCGGGCGTAACCGTTTAGCGGCCGGGCCGCTCGGCTCGGTACGATTCAGGCGCGCAGTGATCGCTCGCGCACCCCCTGAGTCAGGAGAGACCGGTGTCAGACGTCCGTGTGATCATCCAACGCGATTCCGAGCGGGACGAGCGCGTGGTGGCCACGGGCACTACGGCGGCGGACCTCTTCGCCGGCGAGCGCACCATCGTCGCCGCCCGCGTCGCGGGAGAGCTCAAGGACCTCGCGTACGAGGTGAAGGACGGCGAGACCGTCGAGCCGGTGGAGATCTCCTCCGAGGACGGCCTGAACATCCTGCGCCACTCGACCGCGCACGTCATGGCGCAGGCCGTGCAGGAGCTCTTCCCCGAGGCCAAGCTGGGCATCGGCCCGCCGGTCCGGGACGGCTTCTACTACGACTTCGACGTGGCCCGGCCCTTCACTCCGGAGGACCTGAAGGCCATCGAGAAGAAGATGCAGGAGATCCAGAAGCGCGGCCAGCGCTTCTCCCGCCGTGTCGTCACCGACGAGGCGGCCCGCGAGGAGCTCGCCGACGAGCCGTACAAGCTGGAGCTCATCGGCATCAAGGGCGCGGCCTCGACCGACGACGGCGCGAACGTCGAGGTGGGCGGCGGCGAGCTGACCATCTACGACAACCTCGACGCCAAGACCGGCGAGCTGTGCTGGAAGGACCTCTGTCGAGGCCCCCACCTGCCCACCACCCGCAACATCCCGGCGTTCAAGCTGATGCGCAACGCGGCCGCCTACTGGCGCGGCAGCGAGAAGAACCCGATGCTCCAGCGCATCTACGGCACCGCCTGGCCCTCGAAGGACGAGCTGAAGGCCCACCTCGACTTCCTCGCCGAGGCCGAGAAGCGAGACCACCGCAAGCTCGGCAACGAGCTCGACCTCTTCTCCATCCCGGACGAGATCGGCTCCGGCCTCGCCGTCTTCCACCCGCGCGGCGGCATCATCCGCCGGGTGATGGAGGACTACTCGCGCCGCCGGCACGAGGAGGAGGGCTACGAGTTCGTCTACTCCCCGCACGCCACCAAGGGCGCGCTCTTCGAGAAGAGCGGCCACCTGGACTGGTACGCGGAGGGCATGTACCCCCCCATGCAGCTCGACGGTGGTACCGACTACTACCTCAAGCCCATGAACTGCCCGATGCACAACCTGATCTTCGACGCGCGCGGCCGCTCCTACCGCGAACTGCCGCTGCGCCTGTTCGAGTTCGGCACCGTGTACCGGTACGAGAAGTCTGGCGTCGTGCACGGCCTGACCCGCGCCCGGGGCTTCACCCAGGACGACGCGCACATCTACTGCACCCGTGAGCAGATGGCCGAGGAACTCGACCGCACGCTCACCTTCGTGCTGAACCTGCTGCGCGACTACGGTCTGACCGACTTCTACCTGGAGCTGTCGACCAAGGATCCCGTCAAGTACGTGGGCTCGGACGAGGTGTGGGAGGAAGCCACCGCCGTCCTCCAGCAGGTCGCCGAGAAGCAGGGCCTCCCCCTGACCCCCGACCCGGGCGGCGCGGCCTTCTACGGTCCGAAGATCTCGGTGCAGGCGCGCGACGCCATCGGCCGTACCTGGCAGATGTCGACCGTCCAGCTCGACTTCAACCTGCCGGAGCGCTTCAACCTGGAGTACACCGCGCCCGACGGCTCCCGCCAGCGGCCGGTCATGATCCACCGTGCGCTGTTCGGCTCCATCGAGCGGTTCTTCGCGGTGCTGCTGGAGCACTACGCGGGCGCCATGCCGCCGTGGCTGGCCCCGGTCCAGGCGGTCGGCATCCCGATCGGCGACGGGCACGTGGAGTACCTGCGGGAATTCGCCGCCGAGGCGAAGAAGCAGGGCCTGCGGGTCGAGGTGGACGCGTCCTCGGACCGCATGCAGAAGAAGATCAGGAACCAGCAGAAGTTGAAGGTCCCGTTCATGATCATCGTCGGTGACGAGGACATGGCCGCGGGCACCGTCTCCTTCCGCTACCGCGACGGTTCGCAGGAGAACGGCATTCCCAAGGCCGAGGCGCTGGCGAAGCTCGCCAAGGTGGTCGCGGACCGCGTCCAGGTCTGATCCACCCGGCGTCCATGACGCGAGGCCCCCGGAAAGTGATCACTTTCCGGGGGCCTTCCTCGTTCGCGCGGGCGAGGTCATATGCTGCGTCCTATGACGATTGAGCCGGAGCAGCAGATCGGTGTGGGCACGCAGGACGCGTTCCAGCGTCTGTGGACACCCCACCGGATGGCCTACATCCAGGGCGAGAACAAGCCGACCGGCCCCGAGGCCGGGGACGGCTGTCCCTTCTGCGGGATTCCGGAGATGTCGGACCAGGACGGCCTGGTCGTGGCGCGGGGCAAGCACGTGTACGCCGTGCTGAATCTCTACCCGTACAACGGCGGCCACCTGATGGTCGTCCCGTACCGGCACGTCGCCGATTACACCGAGCTGGACGGGCCCGAGACCGCCGAGCTGGCGGACCTGACGAAGCGGGCCATGGTCGCGCTGCGCAAGGCGTCCGGGGCTCACGGGTTCAACATCGGCATGAACCAAGGCGTGGCCGCCGGCGCCGGCATCGCCGCGCACCTGCACCAGCACATCGTGCCCCGCTGGGGCGGGGACACGAACTTCATGCCGATCGTCGGCCACACGCGGGTCCTGCCGCAGCTCCTCGCGGACACCCGGCAGATGCTCGCCGACGCCTGGCCCGTCGACTAGGGCCTGTCGTCTAGGCCCTTTCGTCCGGCGTGCGGCCCTCGCGCCGCTGCGTGAGGACGGCCTCGACGTCGAACGGGGTGAGGTTCAGCGGGGGCCCCGGCGGGGGCATCCGCAGGGCCGCCGCGATCTTCTCGTTGATCTCCGTGAGGATCTCCCGCGCCTGGCGCTCGCTGCGGGCGGCCAGGGCGGCCTCCCGCGCGTCCTCGGCCTCCTTGCGGAGCGCGAGGGCCGGCGGGAGGGAGGAGAAGCCTTCGCGGTGCATCTTCCCCTTGATCCACCACAGCTCGTCGTAGGGCGCGTCGAGCGAGGCCAGGGGCTTGCCGAAGCCGGGCAGCCGCTCGAAGTCGCCCCGTTCGCCGGCTTCCTTGATCTGCCGGTCCACGAAGGACTCGAAGCTGACGCCCGGCGGCTTGCGTTCCGTCACGGTCGGTGCCTCCTCGGCTCGTGCCCCACCCGCACTGTCCTCGGCCCTGCCCTGTCAGCGTAACCGGCGCCGCCGGTCAGGCGTCGTACACGTCAGCCTTGCGCGGGGCAGGCTCCTGGATCAGGCCGTTCATGATCGACGAGCGGTTGGTGAAGGCCGACGTGTCCACGCCGTTCTCCTCCAGCACCCTGAAGGCCGCCTGGTGCACCGCCCGCAGGACCGGGGCCACCGTGCGCAGGGCGTCGTCCGCCATGAAGCGGTGGCGCCACATCGAGCCCGCCCACACGTGGCGCAGGCCGAACGGCTCGGGGAGGACCAGCTTGCCGCCGAAGTAGTCCAGCAGTGGCGGGTACCAGGTCAGGGGGGCGCGTACGGCGAGACGTACGACCTCCTGCGCGTCCACGAGCGGGAGCGGGCGCTCCACGGTCTCCCAGAAGCGGATGGATTTCGGGACCTCGATCACCGGGGCCTTGGACTTCGTGGTGAAGAGGCCGGCGACCGGGCCGAGGGCGTGGGCGGTGACGTCGACGCGCAGCGTCTTGTAGAGCACGGTGACGGTCACCAGCATGGTGATGACGAGCTGGCCGTCCCACAGCGGGTACTGGATGCCGAGGTAGTGCCGGTTGCCGGCGCTGAACTGCTGTTCGTTGCAGATCCGGGTGATCTCGTGGGGCTTGATGACGAAGGTGTCCACGTCCTCGCCGGTCGGGCGGGCGACCTCCGTGGCGCCTTCGCCGACGGGGGTGACGATCCAGTGCTGGATCGAGGCGGGCGGGAAGCCGCCGGTGTGCAGGGGGCCGCGCTCCAGCTTGCGCAGCTGGGTGTCGATCGCGCGTATGACGTCCCAGCTGCGGAACGGGTGGATCTCGGCGCCCTCGTTCTTGGGGGTGAGTTCCTCGGCCATCTGCCAGCTGCCCCAGCGGGTGCCCATGCCGAGGATGCCCTTGGGGCCGGCGTAGAAGACGGAGTTGCTGCGGTCCTCGGCGGTGAGTTTGGCCAGCTGGTGGCGCAGGTCCTCGCGGGCCTTCTCGTCGGGGTTGCCGGGGACCGCCTCCGGGATCTTCGCGGTCACCACGCCGCCTCCGCCGAGGAGCCCGTCCCAGCGGGAGCGCATGTCGGCGGCGGTGCGCTCGCAGATGCGGCGGGCGAGGTACCAGCCGAGGACGGGGGCGACGAGCGCGCCGAGCAGGTACAGCTCCAGGAGCCCGCCGCCGGATTCGCGCTGGAGCAGGCGGTAGAGGAGGACGGCGGCCATGCCGACCACGCCGACGAGCAGGGCGGTGCCGATCCAGGTGCTCTTGCGGGCGCCGCCGTCGGCGAGGGTCTTGCGGAGTTGGAAGAGGCCGAGCCACAGCAGCAGGCCGGGCAGGAACAGCACGCCGCAGACCAGCATGATCAGGCGCAGCCTGCGGTCGCGTTCCTTGCGGATGCGGGAGGCGGCCAGGCAGTGTTCCACGACCGTCTGGGGGTCGGCGCCGAAGGACTGGATGAGGGGTTTGCGGCCGGGGCTCAGGGTGCGGGCCTCGACGGCGCGGCAGAAGGCCTCGCCGAGGCTGGGTTCGAAGAGGGAGATCTTCGGATCCTTCACGGACGCCGGGTGGTTCTCGGTGTTGGCCGTGAGGATGGAGGAGAGTTTGGTGTCCTTGCCGCCGTCGCGGTAGGCGGCGGACGCGAGCGCGTTGGTCGCCGCGGTCTGGCCGCCACCCCCCTGGAGTGGAATCTGTGCGCCGGGCCTGAAGTCGAAACCGTCGTCCGCCACCGCTGCCCCCATCGCCGTGCCTCTGTGCATGTGTCGTGCTGTCGTGCTGTCGTGCCGTCGAGTCGCGCCGAAAAGCCTATCGGCGCAGCCTGCCCCATGGTCATGGGACAGGGAAATACCGCCCACCGCAAGCGGGTTGGGTGGGCGGTACCCGTGGCGCTATGTCAACTTGCTTCCCTTCTCTGCCTGTTCGCGCACCTTGTCCGCCAGTTGTGGGGGCATGGGTTCGTGGCGGGCGTAGGTCCGGCTGAAGCGGCCGGTGCCGTGGGAGACCGAGCGCAGGTCGACGGGGTAGCGGCCGATCTCGATCTCGGGGACCTCGGCGCGTACGCGGGTGCGGCCGGCGCCCGCCTGTTCGGTGCCGACGACGCGGCCCCGGCGGCCGGCGAGGTCGTTCATGACGGGGCCGACGTACTCGTCGGGAACCAGTACGTCGAGTTCGGCGACGGGTTCCAGCAGGTGGATGGGGGTGTCGGCGGCGGCTTCGCGCAGGGCGAGGGCGCCGGCGGTCTGGAAGGCGGCGTCGGAGGAGTCCACCGAGTGCGCCTTGCCGTCGCGCAGGGTGATCCGTACGTCGACCAGCGGGTAGCCGGCGGCGACGCCGCGCGCGGCCTGGGCGCGTACGCCCTTCTCCACGGACGGGATGAACTGGCGGGGCACCGCGCCGCCGACGACCTTGTCGACGAACTCGATGCCGCTGCCGGGGGGCAGGGGCTCGACCTCGATCTCGCAGATGGCGTACTGGCCGTGGCCGCCGGACTGTTTGACGTGCCGGCCGCGGCCCTCGGCCTTGGCGCCGAAGGTCTCGCGGAGGCTGACCTTGTGGGGGACGGGGTCGACCTGGACTCCGTAGCGGGTCCGCAGGCGCTCCAGCGCGAGGTCCTGGTGGGCCTCGCCGAGGCACCACAGCACCAGCTGGTGGGTGTGCGGGTTCTGCTCCAGGCGCATGGTCGGGTCCTCGGCGACGAGGCGGGCCAGGCCCTGGGAGAGCTTGTCCTCGTCGGCCTTGCTGTGCGCCTCGATGGCCAGCGGCAGCAGGGGCTCGGGCATGGCCCAGGGCTCCATGAGGAGCGGCGCGTCCTTGTCGGAGAGGGTGTCGCCGGTCTCGGCGCGGGTGAGTTTGGCCACGCAGGCCAGGTCGCCGGCGACGACCTGGCCGAGGGGGCGTTGCTGTTTGCCGAAGGGGCCCGTGAGGGCTCCGATGCGTTCGTCCGAGTCTCGAAGTCGTCGGTCCTCGTGGCCGCGGTCGGCGAGGCCGTGGCCGCTGACGTGCACGGTGGCCTCGGGGCGCAGGGTGCCGGAGAAGACGCGGACGAGGGAGACGCGGCCGACGTAGGGGTCGGAGGAGGTTTTGACGACCTCGGCGAGGAGCGGTCCGGCGGGGTCGCAGGTGACGGCCGGGCGGGAGGCACCGTCGGGGGAGGTGACGGCGACGGGGGCGCGTTCGAGGGGGGTGGGGAAGCCGCCGGTGACGAGTTCAAGGAGTTCGACGGTGCCGAGGCCCTGGCGGGCGCCGTCGGCGGCGGGGGCGGCCATCAGGACGGGGTGGAAGGTGCCGCGGGCCACGGCGCGCTCCAGGTCGTCGACGAGGGTCTTGAGGTCGATGTCCTCGCCGCCGAGGTAGCGGTCCATGAGGCTCTCGTCCTCGCTCTCGGCGATGATCCCCTCGATGAGGCGGGAGCGGGCGTCGTCGATGAGGGCCAGCTCGGCGGGGTCGGGGTCGCGTTCGACGCGTTCGCCGGAGGAGTAGTCGTAGACGCGGCGGGAGAGCAGGCCGAGCAGTCCGGTGACGGGGGCGTGGCCGTCGGGTCCGGTGGGTCCGTGCAGGGGGAGGTAGAGGGGGATGACGGCGTCGGGGTCGTCGGCTCCGAAGATCTCGCCGCAGACGGCGGTCATCTGCGAATAATCGGCGCGGGCTGCCTCCATGTGGGTGACGACGATGGCGCGGGGCATGCCGACGGCCTCGCATTCGTCCCAGACCATGCGGGTGGCGCCGTCGATCCCGTCGGCGGCCGAGACGACGAAGAGGGCCGCGTCCGCGGCGCGCAGACCGGCCCTGAGTTCGCCGACGAAGTCGGCGTATCCGGGGGTGTCCAGGATGTTGATCTTGATGCCGCCCCATTCGACGGGGACCAGCGAGAGCTGGACCGAGCGCCGGCGGCGGTGCTCGATGTCGTCGTAGTCGGAGACGGAGGTGCCGTCCTCGACCCGACCGGCCCGGTTCACGGCTCCCGCGGTGAGGGCCAGGGCCTCGACGAGCGTGGTCTTGCCGGCGCCGCTGTGGCCGACCAGCACGACGTTCCGTACGGAAGCGGGGCGGTCGGCCGTCAGTGCCCTGCCGGCGGCCCCGGCTTGGTGTGATGTGGCTCCCATGGTGCTCGTGCCTCCCGGTGTCGCGGTGAGGAGGTTGATCGGGGTCCTTCGAGCTTTGCACTGGCGTCACACCGCGTCCATACGGCGTACCGGTCACGGAAGGCGGCGTGAAGCGCCGCCTGCGCGATCCTTACGCCGCCCTTACATAGGGGGCGCGCGAGGATTGCCGGGGGCGAACCGGTGGGTGTGCGGCGTGACGAGCCGGGGCCGCCGGCTACGATGGGCCAGCCGGTGGCCGTGGTGGCCGTGCGGCCCAGCGACCCTCTGGGAAGGCCATGCTGAACAAGTACGCGCGTGCGTTCTTCACGCGTGTTCTCACGCCGTTCGCCGCGTTTCTGCTCCGTCGGGGGGTGAGCCCGGACGCGGTCACCCTCATCGGCACCGCCGGAGTGGTGGCGGGAGCGCTGGTCTTCTTCCCCCGGGGCGAGTTCTTCTGGGGCACGATCACCATCACCCTGTTCGTCTTCTCCGACCTGGTGGACGGGAACATGGCCCGCCAGGCCGGAACGTCCAGCCGGTGGGGCGCGTTCCTCGACTCGACGCTCGACCGGGTCGCCGACGCGGCGATCTTCGGCGGCCTCGCGCTCTGGTACGCGGGCTCCGGCGCCGACAACGTGCTGTGCGCGGTCGCGATCTTCTGCCTGGCCAGCGGCCAGGTGGTCTCGTACACCAAGGCTCGCGGCGAGTCGATCGGGCTGCCGGTCGCCGTCAACGGGCTCATCGAGCGCGCCGAGCGCCTGGTGATCTCCCTGGTCGCGGCCGGTCTCTCGGGGCTCCAGACCTTCGGGGTGCCCTCGTGGATCGGGGTGCTGCTGCCGGTCGCGCTGTGGATCGTCGCGGTGGGCTCGCTCGTCACGCTGATCCAGCGGGTGGTCACCGTACGCCGCGAGGCCGCCGAGGCCGACGCGGCGACCGCCGAAGGGGGCTCCCGCTGATGGGCGCGACGCAAGACAGGCTGGTCGACGGTCTCTACGGGCTCGGCTGGGCGGGCGTCAAGAAGCTCCCCGAGCCGGCCGCCGCGGCCCTCGGCCGCAAGATCGCCGACGTGGCCTGGAAGCGGCGCGGCAAGAGCGTGCTGCGCCTGGAGTCGAACCTGGCCCGCGTGGTGCCCGACGCCACGCCGGAGCGGCTGCGCGAGCTGTCGCACGCGGGCATGCGTTCGTACATGCGCTACTGGATGGAATCCTTCCGCCTGCCCACGATGGACCCGGAGCGCTTCGGGCGGGAGGTCCGCCTCCAGGACGACCACGTCCTGCGCGAGGCCATAGCCTCGGGCCGGGGCGTCGTCGCGGCCCTGCCGCACCTGGCCAACTGGGACCTGGCCGGCGCCTGGGTCACGAGCCACCTCGGCGTCCCCTTCACCACGGTCGCCGAACGCCTCAAGCCCGAATCCCTCTACGACCGCTTCGTCGCCTACCGCGAGAGCCTGGGGATGGAGGTCCTCCCGCACAACGGCGGCGCCTCCTTCGGCACCCTCGCCCGCCGGCTGCGCTCCGGTGGCCTGATCTGTCTGGTCGCCGACCGCGACCTGTCGTCCTCCGGGGTCGAGGTGGACTTCTTCGGGTCGACGGCGCGGATGCCGGCCGGGCCCGCGCTGCTCGCGCAGCAGACCGGGGCGATCCTGCTCCCGGTCACCCTGTACTACGGCGACGCGCCGTACCTGTACGGCCGCGTCCACCCCGCGGTGGAGGTGCCGAAGGACGGGACGCGGGTCGAGAAGACCGCGGCCATGACCCAGGCGGTCGCCGACGCGTTCGCCCGGGGGATCGCGGAGCACCCGCAGGACTGGCACATGCTCCAGCGCCTGTGGCTCGATGACCTGGAGGAGCGCCCGTAGTGAAGATCGGCATCGTGTGCCCGTACTCGTGGGACGTCCCGGGCGGCGTCCAGTTCCACATCCGTGACCTGGCGGAGCACCTGATCCGCCTGGGCCACGAGGTGTCGGTGCTGGCCCCGGCCGACGACGAGACCCCGCTGCCGCCCTACGTGGTCTCGGCGGGGCGGGCGGTGCCGGTGCCGTACAACGGGTCCGTGGCCCGCCTGAACTTCGGTTTCCTCTCCGCCGCCCGGGTGCGCCGCTGGCTGCACGACGGGGTCTTCGACGTGATCCACATCCACGAGCCCGCCTCGCCCTCGCTGGGGCTGCTGTCCTGCTGGGCGGCGCAGGGCCCGATCGTGGCGACGTTCCACACCTCGAACCCCCGCTCCCGGGCCATGATCGCGGCGTACCCGATCCTCCAGCCGGCGCTGGAGAAGATCAGCGCCCGGATCGCGGTCAGCGAGTACGCGCGCCGCACGCTCGTCGAGCACCTGGGCGGCGACGCCGTCGTCATCCCCAACGGCGTCGACGTGGACTTCTTCGCGCGCGCCGAGCCGAAGCCGGAGTGGGGCGGCCAGACCCTCGGGTTCATCGGCCGCATCGACGAACCCCGCAAGGGCCTGCCGGTGCTCATGGCGGCCTTCCCGGCGATCGTCGAGGCGTGTCCCGACGTGCGCCTCCTCGTGGCCGGCCGGGGCGACGAGGAGGAGGCCGTGGCCTCCCTGCCCGAGGAGCTGCGCGCGCGCGTCGAGTTCCTCGGCATGGTCTCGGACGAGGACAAGGCGCGGCTGCTGCGCAGCGTCGACGTCTACGTCGCCCCGAACACCGGCGGCGAGAGCTTCGGGATCATCCTGGTGGAGGCCCTCTCGGCCGGCGCCGCCGTGCTGGCCTCCGACCTCGACGCCTTCGCCCAGGTGTTGGACCAGGGCGCGGCGGGCGAGTTGTTCGCGAACGAGGACGCCGCCTCCCTCGCGGCGTCGGCGATCGCCCTGCTGCGCGACCCGGCCCGGCGCGCGGAGCTGAGCGCGCGCGGCTCGGCGCACGTACGCCGCTTCGACTGGTCGACGGTCGGCGCGGACATCCTGGCGGTCTACGAGACGGTCACGGACGGCGCGGCGGCCGTCGCCGCCGACGAACGCGTCTCCCTGCGCACGCGCCTCGGCTTCTCCCGCGACTGACGGCCCGCGACTGACGGCCCGCGGCCGGCGGCTCGTGGCCCCGTGGGCCCCGTGGCCCCGGGCCCGCCGGGGATGAGCGTGGGGGACGGCCGGACGGGTAGTGTCGCCGCCCGTGATCGAAAACCTTGTCTGGATCGCCGTGGCGCTCGGTGTCGTCGGCGTCTACCTCAGTTGGACCGCCGGGCGGCTCGACCGCCTGCACACCCGGATGGACGCCGCGCGGGCCGCGCTCGACGCGCAGCTCGTGCGGCGGGCGTCGGTGGTGCTGGAGGTGGCGACGTCCGGGGCGCTCGACCCCGCCTCCTCGCTGGTGCTCTACGAGGCCGCGCACGCGGCCCGGCAGGCCGAGGAGGAGAACCGCGAGGTCGCCGAGAGCGAGCTGAGCCAGGCGCTGCGCGCGGTGTTCGCGGACGCCGCCCAGGTCGAGGTGCTGAAGGCGGCGCCCGGGGGAGAGGCGGCCGCCGAGGACCTGGCGGCGGCCGTGCGCCGGGTCCCGATGGCGCGGCGGTTCCTCAACGACGCGGTCCGGGCGGCCCGCGCGCTGCGCCGGCACCGCAAGGTGCGGTGGTTCAGGCTCGCGGGGCACGCCCCGTTCCCGCTCGCCTTCGAGATGGACGACGAGCCCCCGGCGGACCTCGCGGACCGGCCCGCCTGACGCCCTGCGACCGCGTCGGCCCGACCCTCCGGCGCCGGCGCGCGGGGACGGTCCAGGGCCACGAGGGACAAGTCGAAGAGCCACCGGCTCCACATTGGCCCTTGCAGTGGACTGGTCGGTGAGGTTTTCTCAGCCAGGTACCACCAGTAGTACCCCGTCTTCCTTCCGAGTGAGGTCAACCCGTGAGCACGCTTCCCACCTCTTCCCCGTCCTTCGAGTCGGCCATCGGCACCTCCCGCGTCAAGCGCGGCATGGCCGAGCAGCTCAAGGGCGGCGTGATCATGGACGTGGTCAACGCCGAGCAGGCGAAGATCGCCGAGGACGCCGGCGCGGTGGCCGTCATGGCCCTGGAGCGGGTTCCGGCCGACATCCGCAAGGACGGCGGCGTGGCCCGCATGTCCGACCCGAACATGATCGAAGAGATCATCGGCGCGGTCTCCATCCCCGTCATGGCCAAGTCCCGCATCGGCCACTTCGTCGAGGCCCAGGTCCTGCAGTCCCTCGGCGTCGACTACATCGACGAGTCCGAGGTCCTGACCCCGGCCGACGAGGTCAACCACTCCGACAAGTGGGCCTTCACCACCCCCTTCGTCTGTGGCGCCACCAACCTGGGCGAGGCCCTGCGCCGCATCGCCGAGGGCGCGGCCATGATCCGCTCGAAGGGCGAGGCCGGCACCGGCAACGTCGTCGAGGCCGTCCGTCACCTGCGCCAGATCAAGAACGAGATCGCCCGCCTGCGCGGCTTCGACAACAACGAGCTGTTCGCCGCCGCCAAGGAGCTGCGCGCCCCGTACGAGCTGGTCAAGGAGGTCGCCGAGCTCGGCAAGCTCCCGGTGGTGCTGTTCTCCGCCGGTGGCGTCGCCACCCCGGCCGACGCCGCCCTGATGCGCCAGCTCGGCGCCGAGGGCGTCTTCGTCGGCTCCGGCATCTTCAAGTCCGGCGACCCGGCCAAGCGCGCCGCCGCCATCGTGAAGGCCACCACCTTCTACGACGACCCGAAGATCATCGCGGACGCCTCCCGCAACCTGGGCGAGGCCATGGTCGGCATCAACTGCGACACCCTCCCCGAGTCCGAGCGCTACGCCAACCGCGGCTGGTAGTCCCTGCCATGACCACCCCCGTGATTGGTGTCCTGGCCCTCCAGGGCGACGTACGGGAGCACCTGATCGCCCTGGCCGCGGCGGACGCCGTGGCCAGGCCGGTCCGGCGTCCCGAGGAACTCGCCGAGGTCGACGCCCTGGTGATCCCCGGCGGCGAGTCGACGACCATGTCGAAGCTCGCCGTGCTGTTCGGCATGCTGGAGCCGCTGCGCGAGCGCGTGAAGGCCGGCATGCCCGTCTACGGCACCTGCGCCGGCATGATCATGCTCGCCGACAAGCTCCTCGACGGCCGTGACGACCAGGAGACGCTCGGCGGCATCGACATGATCGTGCGCCGCAACGCCTTCGGTCGTCAGAACGAGTCCTTCGAGGCGCGGATCGACTTCGCCGGCGTGGCGGGCGGGCCCGTCGAGGGCGTCTTCATCCGCGCCCCCTGGGTCGAGTCGGTCGGCGCGAGCGCCGAGGTGCTCGCGACGTACGACGGCCACACGGTCGCCGTGCGCCAGGGCAACGTGCTGGCGACCTCGTTCCACCCCGAACTGACCGGCGACGACCGCGTGCACGCGTACTTCGTCGACATGGTGCGCGCGGGGCTGTGACGAGCTCCCGGTAGGATCGGAGACGAACACTGTTGGTTACGCGAAGGAGACAGGCGGATGTCCGGCCACTCTAAATGGGCTACGACGAAGCACAAGAAGGCCGTGATCGATGCCAAGCGCGGCAAGCTCTTCGCGAAGCTGATCAAGAACATCGAGGTCGCGGCCCGTATGGGTGGTGCCGACATCGACGGCAACCCGACCCTCTTCGACGCCGTGCAGAAGGCCAAGAAGAGCTCGGTCCCGAACAAGAACATCGACTCCGCGGTCAAGCGCGGCGGCGGCCTGGAGGCCGGCGGCGCCGACTACGAGACGATCATGTACGAGGGCTACGGTCCGAACGGTGTCGCGGTGCTCATCGAGTGCCTCACCGACAACCGCAACCGTGCCGCCTCCGACGTGCGCGTCGCCATGACCCGCAACGGCGGCTCCATGGCGGACCCGGGCTCGGTCTCGTACCTGTTCAACCGCAAGGGCGTCGTCATCCTGCCCAAGGGCGAGCTCTCCGAGGACGACGTGCTGGAGACGGTCCTGGAGGCCGGTGCCGAGGAGGTCAACGACCTCGGCGACAGCTTCGAGATCATCAGCGAGGCCACCGACATGGTCGCGGTCCGCACCGCGCTCCAGGAGGCGGGCATCGACTACGACTCGGCCGACTCGAACTTCCTGCCGACCATGCAGGTCGAGCTGGACGAAGAGGGCGCGCGCAAGATCTTCAAGCTGATCGATGCGCTGGAGGACAGCGACGACGTCCAGAACGTCTTCGCCAACTTCGACGTCTCGGACGAGGTCATGGCCAAGGTCGACGCCTGACCCTCCCGAGCCTCCGATCTCCCGATCGACGCGACGGGCCGACAGGACACACCCTGTCGGCCCGTCGCTTTGTCGGTGACACCGGATGTCAGTGACGCCCGATAGCCTGCACGGGCACGCACAGGCGATCGACAAAGGGGGGTGGGCGGTGCGCGTACTCGGAGTGGACCCGGGGCTGACCCGGTGCGGTGTCGGGGTCGTCGAGGGGGTCGCCGGCCGGCCCCTGACGATGATCGGCGTCGGCGTCGTCCGCACGCCCGTGGAGGCGGAGCTCGGCGATCGGCTCGTCGCCATCGAGCGCGGCATCGAGGAATGGCTCGACGCGCACCGCCCCGAAGTCGTCGCCGTCGAGCGGGTCTTCAGCCAGCACAACGTCAGCACCGTCATGGGCACCGCCCAGGCCAGCGCCGTCGCCATGCTGTGCGCCGCCCGCCGGGGCATACCCGTCGCCCTGCACACCCCCAGCGAGGTCAAGGCAGCCGTCACCGGCACCGGCCGCGCCGACAAGGCACAGGTCGGGGCGATGGTGACCCGCCTGCTGCGGCTGGCCGCCCCACCCAAACCGGCCGACGCCGCCGACGCCCTCGCGCTCGCCATCTGCCACATCTGGCGGGCCCCCGCTCAAAGCCGCCTCCAGCGGGCGGTCGCCCAGCACGCCTCGAAAGGCCGTACCCGATGATCGCGTTCGTCAGCGGCCAGGTGGCCGCCCTCGCCCCCACCCAGGCCGTCATCGAGGTCGGCGGAGTGGGCATGGCCGTCCACTGCACGCCCAACACCCTCGCCGGCCTGCGCACGGGCGAGCCGGCCCGGCTGGCCACCTCCCTGGTCGTGCGCGAGGACTCGCTGACCCTGTACGGCTTCGCCGACGACGACGAACGCCAGGTCTTCGAGCTGCTCCAGACCGCGAGCGGCGTCGGACCGCGCCTCGCGCAGGCCATGCTCGGCGCCCACAGCCCCGACGCGCTGCGCCTCGCGGTCTCCACCGGCGACGAGAAGGCACTGATGGCGGTGCCCGGCATCGGCAAGAAGGGCGCCCAGAAGCTGCTGCTGGAGCTCAAGGGCAAGCTCGGCACCCCGCTGGGCGCGAGCGGACTCGTCGGCGCCCAGCGCGCCGCCGCCACCGGCCCCGCCCCGTGGACCGAGCAGCTCCAGGCCGCGCTCATCGGCCTCGGCTACGCCGCCCGCGAGGCCGACGAGGCCGTCGCCGCCGTGGCCCCGCAGGCCGAGGAGGCCATCGCCGCCGGCGGCTCCGCCCCCGTTCCGCAGCTCCTGCGCGCCGCCCTCCAGTCCCTCAACCGGGCCCGCTGAGCGCGCGCCCGGCGCAGGGACCCCCGTACCGACCGAGAAGGCAGACAGACACCGTGAACGGGTATGACGAGAGCGACGAGCGGATCGTGGCGCCCGCCGCCGACGGCGAGGACACCGCCGTCGAGGCCGCGCTGCGCCCGAAGGACCTCGGCGAGTTCGTCGGCCAGGAGAAGGTCCGCCAACAGCTCGACCTCGTTCTGAAGGCGGCCCGTCAGCGCGGCGCCACCGCCGACCACGTCCTGCTCTCCGGCGCCCCCGGCCTCGGCAAGACCACCCTCTCGATGATCATCGCCGCCGAGATGGGGGCCCCGATCCGGATCACCTCCGGCCCCGCCATCCAGCACGCCGGCGACCTCGCCGCGATCCTCTCCTCCCTCCAGGAGGGCGAGGTCCTCTTCCTCGACGAGATCCACCGCATGTCCCGGCCCGCCGAGGAGATGCTCTACATGGCCATGGAGGACTTCCGCGTCGACGTCATCGTCGGCAAGGGCCCCGGAGCCACCGCCATCCCCCTGGAGCTGCCGCCCTTCACCCTCGTCGGCGCCACCACCCGCGCCGGCCTGCTGCCCCCACCGCTGCGCGACCGCTTCGGCTTCACCGGCCACATGGAGTTCTACGCCCCCGAGGAGCTGGAGCGCGTCGTCCACCGCTCCGCGCGCCTGCTCGACGTGGAGATCGACACCGCCGGCGCCGCCGAGATCGCCGGCCGCTCGCGCGGCACGCCCCGCATCGCCAACCGGCTGCTGCGCCGCGTCCGCGACTACGCCCAGGTACGGGCCGACGGGGTGATCACCCGCGAGGTCGCCGGAACCGCCCTCCAGGTCTACGAGGTGGACGCGCGCGGTCTCGACCGGCTGGACCGGGCCGTGCTGGAGGCCCTGCTCAAGCTCTTCGGCGGCGGTCCCGTCGGCCTGTCCACCCTCGCCGTGGCCGTCGGCGAGGAGCGCGAAACCGTCGAGGAGGTCGCCGAGCCGTTCCTCGTCCGGGAAGGGCTGCTCGCCCGTACCCCCCGGGGGCGGGTCGCGACCCCTGCCGCATGGGCCCACCTGGGGCTCGTTCCCCCCACCGGACCGGGCAGTGGATCAAGCGGACAACAGGGCCTGTTCGGGGCCTGACGGCGCGGACGTTTCCCCGGTCAGGAACTGCGGTGCCATGCTGGGCGTTGTTCCATCGGTGCGGACTCGCCTAGACTCCGCCGATGCCGACCCTTCAGGTCGGCGTGCCCACCCCCGTAGAAGAAGGCCGCCTCCCTTGCGGTCGTGCGAAGGATCTCCGTCCCGTGAATCTCGTGACACTCCTCCCGTTCATCGTGCTCATCGGGGCGATGTTCCTGATGACCCGCTCCGCCAAGAAGAAGCAGCAGGCGGCCGCGCAGATGCGCAACGAAATGACGCCCGGTACCGGTGTCCGCACCATCGGCGGCATGTACGCCACGGTGAAGGAGATCGGTGAGGACACCGTCACCCTTGAGGTGGCCCCCGGCGTCCACGCGATCTACGCGAAGAACTCCATCGGCGCCGTGCTGGAGGACGAGGAGTACAACCGCATCGTCCACGGCCTGCCCGACGCCCTCACCGACGACGCGCCGGTCGTCCCGGACGACGCCTCCTCGCTGACCGAGGCCGAGTCCCCGAAGACGGACCTGTCGAAGGACGGCGACGCCGACGAGACCCCCAAGCTCGACCTGGGCAAGAGCGACGAGCCCAAGGACGGCAAGTCCGACGGCGAGGCCGGCGCCAAGTAGCGTCCGGCCGGGCACCGCGACGGCGCCTGACCGGCGGCCGTCGCGGTGCCCGCAGTGAACTTCTGCGGGGGGCAGGGGTCCCCACCACACATTTCGTGGCCGTCCGCGTGCTGACCCGGCGCGGGACGGTTGGACAGGGAGAAACGACAAGGTGGCAGCACCGAAGAAGGGCCGGCGGCCCACGGGGGCTCAGGGGAGGCCGGGGCGTGCCCTGGCCATCATCCTGATCGCGATGGTGGCGCTCACCGCGGGGATGTTCCTCACGAAGCAGACGACCCCTCGTCTGGGCATCGACCTCGCGGGCGGCACGAGCATCACGCTCAAGGCCAAGAGCGAGCCCGGCAAGCCCGACGCGGTCAACGAGACCAACATGAACACGGCGATCGGCATCATCGAGCGTCGCGTCAACGGTCTCGGCGTCTCGGAGGCCGAGGTCCAAAAGCAGGGCACGGACCACATCATCGTGAACATCCCCAAGGGGATGAACGAGCAGCAGGCGCGCGAGCAGGTCGGCACCACCGCCCAGCTGTACTTCCGCCCCGTGCTGGCCTTCGCCGACGGCGCCCCCGCGCCCGAGCCGAAGCCGAGCACGTCCCCGACCCCCTCCGCGAGCGGATCCGGAGCCCCCAAGGCCGAAGGCAGCGGCAAGCCCTCCGCGTCGGCCACCCCGTCGTCCAGCGCCACTTCCCAGGGTCGCGTGCTCAGTGAGGCCCTCAAGGCCCCGAACGCCCCCACTCCCTCGCCCTCGGCGAGCGAGTCGAAGAAGGCAGACGACAACAAGGCGACCCCCTCCGCGTCGGCCCCCGGGACCCCCGTCCCGAGCGCGCCGCCCGTGGACCCCGCCGTCGCCGACCTCCAGGCCCGCTTCGTCGCCCTGGACTGCACGAACGAGGCCCAGCGCACCGCCGCGAACCAGGGCGCCAAGCCCGAGGACCCGATGATCGCCTGCGGCAAGCGCGGCGACGTCTGGGGCAAGTGGGTCCTGGGCCCGGCCCAGGTCAACGGCCAGGACGTCAAGGACGCCAAGGGCGTCATCGACCCGCAGCGCGGCATGTGGATCGTCACGATGCAGTTCACCGACAAGGGCGCCGACAAGTTCGCCAAGATCACCGGTGAGCTCGCCACCAAGCAGTCCCCGCAGAACCAGTTCGCGATCGTGCTCGACGGCGAGGTCATCTCCGACCCGTCCGTCAGCCAGGCGCTGACCGGCGGCAACGCCGAGATCTCCGGCGGCTTCACCCAGCAGAGCGCCCAGGACCTGGGCAACATGCTCTCCTACGGCGCCCTGCCGCTGTCCTTCCAGGAGGACAGCGTCACCACCGTCACCGCCGCGCTCGGCGGCGAGCAGTTGAAGGCCGGTCTGCTGGCCGGCGCCATCGGCCTCGCCCTCGTCGTGATCTACCTGCTGGTGTACTACCGCGGTCTGGCCTTCATCGCGATCATCAGCCTCCTGGTGTCCGCGATCCTCACGTACACGATCATGGCGCTGCTCGGCAAGGGCATCGGCTTCGCCCTGAACCTGCCCGCCGTCTGTGGCGCGATCGTCGCCATCGGCATCACGGCGGACTCGTTCATCGTGTACTTCGAGCGCATCCGCGACGAGATCCGCGAGGGCCGCACCCTGCGTCCGGCCGTCGAGCGCGCCTGGCCGCGCGCCCGTCGCACCATCCTGGTCTCCGACTTCGTGTCCTTCCTCGCCGCCGCGGTGCTCTTCATCGTCACCGTCGGCAAGGTCCAGGGCTTCGCGTTCACGCTGGGTCTGACCACCCTGCTCGACGTGGTCGTGGTGTTCCTCTTCACCAAGCCCGTCATGACGCTGCTCGCGCGCACGAAGTTCTTCTCCAGCGGTCACCCGTGGTCCGGGCTCGACCCCGAGCGGCTCGGCGCCAAGCCGCCGCTGCGCCGGTCGCGCCGCAGCGGTCCCGTCCCCGCCCCCGTCGACGCAAAGGAGGCGTGAGAGATGTCGAAGCTGGGAGATCTCGGCGCCAGGCTGTACCGAGGTGAGGTCGGGTACGACTTCGTCGGCAAGCGTTTTCTCTGGTACGGCGTTTCCATCCTGATCACCATCACGGCGATCGCGGCCCTGGCCGTTCAGGGCCTCAACATGGGCATCGAGTTCAAGGGCGGTGCCGTCTTCACCACCCCGAAGGCGGCCGTCTCCGTCGCCCAGGCGACCGAGGCCGCGGAGAAGGCCTCCGGCCACGACGCGATCGTCCAGGAGCTCGGCAGCGGCGGCATGCGCATCCAGATCTCCGGTCTGGACACGAACGACGCCGCGTCCGTGAAGAAGCAGCTCGCGACCGACTTCAAGGTCGACGCGGCGCAGATCAACGCGGACCTGGTCGGCCCGAGCTGGGGCGAGCAGATCGCCAACAAGGCGTGGACCGGCCTCGGCATCTTCATGATCCTCGTGGTGATCTACCTGGCCATCGCCTTCGAGTGGCGGATGGCCGTCGCCGCGCTGATCGCGCTCGTCCACGACCTCACCATCACCGTCGGCGTGTACGCGCTGGTCGGCTTCGAGGTCACCCCGGGCACCGTGATCGGTCTGCTCACGATCCTCGGTTACTCCCTCTACGACACCGTCGTCGTCTTCGACGGTCTCAAGGAGGGCTCGAAGGACATCACGAAGCAGACCCGCTTCACCTTCAGCGAGATCGCCAACCGCAGCATCAACGGCACGCTGGTCCGCTCCATCAACACGACCGTCGTCGCGCTGCTGCCCGTCGCCGCGCTGCTGTTCATCGGCGGCGGCTTCCTGGGCGCGGGCATGCTCAACGACATCTCGCTGTCGCTGTTCGTCGGCCTCGCGGCCGGTGCGTACTCCTCGATCTTCATCGCGACCCCGCTGGTCGTGGACCTGAAGGAGCGCGAGCCGGCGATGAAGGCGCTGAAGAAGCGCGTCCTCGCCAAGCGCGCGGCCGCCGCCGCCAAGGGCGAGTCGCCCGAGGACGACGCGGACGACGCCTCCGGGGACGCGCCGCAGGTCGTGGGCCAGGGCGGCCAGGGGAGGCGTCGCCGGTGACCACCGCGCCCTGCACCCCCGAGATCCGCGAGCTGCTGCTCGCCCGGATCAAGGACGTCCCGGACTACCCGAAGCCGGGCGTGATGTTCAAGGACATCACCCCGCTGCTGGCCGACCCGAAGGCCTTCGGCGCGCTCACCCAGGCGCTGGTGGACCTCGCCGGCCGGTACGGCGCGACGAAGATCGTCGGCCTGGAGGCGCGCGGCTTCATCCTCGCCGCCCCCGTCGCCGTCCAGGCGGGCATCGGCTTCGTGCCGGTCCGCAAGGCCGGCAAGCTCCCCGGTGCCACGCTCGCCCAGTCCTACGAGCTGGAGTACGGCAGCGCGGAGATCGAGGTCCACGCCGAGGACCTCTCCGCCGGTGACCGGGTCATGGTCATCGACGACGTCCTGGCCACCGGCGGCACCGCCGAAGCCTCGCTGGAGCTGATCCGGCGGGCCGGCGCGGAGGTCGCGGGAGTGGCGGTCCTGATGGAGCTGTCCTTCCTCCCGGGCCGCGAACGGCTCACCGGCACCCTCGCCGGGGCGCCGCTGGACGCGCTGATCGTGGTCTGACCCCCCGCACGACCCGAAGCGGCGGGCACCCGGAACCTCCCGGGTGCCCGCCGCTTCGTCATACGGGCGCTCCACGGCCGCGTACGGGGGCGCCGTCTCGCCGGACGGGCGCGGGGGAACGGGCCGGCGGAACCCTCGCTACCATGGGTTATCCGGACCTGACCGGGGCCCCGGATCCTCATGAGGAGCGCTCTTGCCAGACGAGGTCCAGCCACTCTCCGCCGCGCAGCCCGACCCGCAGCCCGCGGCGGCCGCAGCCACGCCCCCGCCGGCCCCGCCGGTCAAGCCCGCTCCGGCGAAGCCGGCCGGGTCCTCCAACCGGGTGCGCGCCCGGCTGGCACGCCTCGGCGTGCAGCGTTCCAACCCGTACAACCCGGTACTGGAGCCGCTGCTGCGCATAGTCCGCGGCAACGACCCGAAGATCCCCACGGAGACGCTGCGCCAGATCGAGCAGGCCTACCAGGTCGCCGAGCGCTGGCACCGCGGCCAGAAGCGCAAGAGCGGCGACCCGTACATCACCCACCCGCTCGCGGTGACCACCATCCTCGCCGAGCTCGGCATGGACCCCGCCACCCTGATGGCGGGCCTGCTGCACGACACCGTCGAGGACACCGAGTACGGCCTCGACCAGTTGCGCCGTGACTTCGGCGACGCCGTGGCCCTGCTCGTCGACGGCGTCACCAAGCTCGACCGGGTCAAGTTCGGCGAGGCCGCGCAGGCCGAGACCGTCCGCAAGATGGTCGTGGCCATGGCCAAGGACCCCCGCGTCCTGGTCATCAAGCTCGCCGACCGCCTGCACAACATGCGCACCATGCGCTACCTCAAGCGGGAGAAGCAGGAGAAGAAGGCCCGCGAGACGCTGGAGATCTACGCGCCGTTGGCCCACCGCCTCGGCATGAACACCATCAAGTGGGAGCTGGAGGACCTCGCCTTCGCGATCCTCTACCCCAAGATGTACGACGAGATCGTCCGCCTCGTCGCCGAGCGCGCCCCCAAGCGCGACGAGTACCTGGCCGTCGTCACCGACGAGGTGCAGGCCGACCTCAGAGCCGCCCGGATCAAGGCCACGGTCACCGGCCGCCCCAAGCACTACTACAGCGTCTACCAGAAGATGATCGTCCGCGGCCGTGACTTCGCGGAGATCTACGACCTGGTGGGCATCCGCGTCCTCGTGGACACCGTCCGTGACTGCTACGCCGCCCTCGGCACGGTGCACGCGCGCTGGAACCCGGTCCCCGGCCGGTTCAAGGACTACATCGCGATGCCCAAGTTCAACATGTACCAGTCGCTCCACACGACGGTCATCGGACCCAGCGGCAAGCCGGTCGAACTCCAGATCCGCACCTTCGACATGCACCGCCGCGCCGAGTACGGCATCGCCGCGCACTGGAAGTACAAGCAGCAGACCGTCGCCGGCACCTCCAAGGTCCGCACAGACGTCCCGCAGGCCGCCAAGGGCAGCGCCGGCCAGGACACCGTCAACGACATGGCCTGGCTGCGGCAGTTGCTCGACTGGCAGAAGGAGACGGAGGACCCGGGCGAGTTCCTGGACTCGCTGCGCTTCGACCTCTCCCGCAACGAGGTCTTCGTCTTCACCCCCAAGGGCGACGTCATCGCGCTGCCCGCCGGGGCGACCTCCGTGGACTTCGCGTACGCCGTCCACACCGAGGTCGGTCACCGCACCATAGGCGCACGGGTCAACGGGCGGCTGGTGCCGCTCGAATCGACCCTCGACAACGGCGACCTGGTCGAGGTCTTCACGTCCAAGGCCGAGGGCGCGGGCCCGTCCCGCGACTGGCTGGGCTTCGTGAAGTCGCCCCGGGCCCGCAACAAGATCCGCGCCTGGTTCTCCAAGGAGCGGCGCGACGAGGCCATCGAACACGGCAAGGACGCCATCGCGCGGGCCATGCGCAAGCAGAACCTGCCGATCCAGCGGATCCTGACGGGCGACTCCCTCGTCACCCTCGCCCACGAGATGCGCTACCCCGACATCTCCTCCCTCTACGCGGCGATCGGCGAGGGCCATGTGGCCGCGCAGGGCGTCGTGCAGAAGCTGGTGCAGGCCCTCGGCGGCGAGGAGGCCGCGGGCGAGGACATCGAGGAGAGCATTCCGCCGGCGCGCGGGCGGAGCAAGCGGCGCGGCAGCGCCGACCCGGGCGTGGTGGTCAAGGGCGTCGACGACGTGTGGGTGAAGCTGGCCCGTTGCTGCACGCCGGTGCCCGGCGACCCGATCATCGGCTTCGTCACCCGCGGCAGTGGCGTATCGGTTCACCGCGCCGACTGCGTCAACGTGGACTCCCTCTCCCAGCAGCCGGAGCGGATGCTGGAGGTGGAGTGGGCGCCGACCCAGTCCTCCGTCTTCCTGGTGGCCATCCAGGTCGAGGCGTTGGACCGCTCCCGGCTGCTGTCGGACGTCACGCGGGTCCTGTCGGACCAGCACGTCAACATCCTCTCCGCCGCCGTGCAGACCTCGCGGGACCGGGTCGCGACCTCCCGGTTCACCTTCGAGATGGGCGACCCGAAGCACCTGGGCCACGTCCTGAAGGCCGTACGGGGCGTCGAGGGCGTCTACGACGTCTATCGCGTGACCTCGGCCCGCAGGCCGTAGGGCGCCGCGACACGACGAAGGGCGCCACCCCTCGGGGGTGGCGCCCTTCGTCATGAGGACAGGTGGCGTCCGGGGCGGATCGGTGAGCGGATCAGGGACAACCCCACCAGACGAAGTTGAGGTTGCCGCCGAAGAGCGCCGAGACGACCGTCGCCGAGCCGATGATCCACACGACGGTGCTCCTGCGGGCCCGCGCCAGCGCCAGCGCGAAGGGGAACAGCAGCGGGAACGCGGGCATGATGAAGCGCATCTTCGAGAAGTAGAAGCCCGCGCCGCCCAGCGCCATCAGCATGATCATCGCGGCGAAGATCCACACGACCATCGGGGGTCGGCGCTTGCGCGTCATCAGGACGAACAGCACCACGGCCGTGACCACCGTCAGCGAGACCACCACGTGGTTGAGGGTGGTGTGGACCTCGGTGAACGTCTTCTTCAGCTCGTTGAGGGTGTCGAAGCCGCCGTCGTAGACCGAACCCCACCGGCGCTGGAGCTCGAAGTAGCCGTCCCAGCGCCCGAAGTGCCAGCCGACGTAGCCGACGTACCCGAACCACCCCAGCGGGGCGATCAACGAGGCGGCGACGATCCGCCCCACCGGAGGCCGCTGCGCGCGCCGGCCCCGCCGCCACTGGACGAACTCCCAGACACCCGCCAGCACCACGGCCGCCACGATGGCCGAACCGGACGGCCGGGTCGCACCCGCGAAGAACGCCAGCACACCCGCCGTCAGCCACGACTTCGTCATCACCGCGTACATCGCCCACACCGACAGGGCCAGGAACAGCGGCTCGGTGTACGCCATCGACTGGACCAGCGCGGCCGGCACGATCGCGAACAGGGCGCAGGTGAACAGCGCGACGCGACGACCGTAGATCTTGTCGGTGACCGCGAAGATGCCCCACGCCGCGACGACCGACGCCAGCAGGGCCAGCCCCATCGCCACCCAGTTCATGGGGAGCCCGGTGGCGTACGAGGTCCAGCGCGTCAGCATCGGGTAGACGGGGAAGAACGCCATCTGGCAGCTCGGCCCCGCGAAGGCACACGGCGACGGGGTCGCCAGCGGGGTCGTCAGACCGTTCTCGGCGATGTGCAGGTAGTAGATCGCGTCCCAGCGCCCACCGAGGATCTCCAGCGGCCGCACGTCCTTGCGCTCCGCCCAGATCGCCATGACGGCGAGACCGGTGGCACGCAGGGCGATGTGGATCAGCAGTGCCTTCCGGGCGCGCACCAGGCTGTCGCGTACGCGCCGTCCGACACCTCGAAGCCCGGAGTCCTTCGCGCCGGTGAGCGGCTCGGCGACGAGGAGTGAGTCGGGGACATCAGCGCGTATCTGGGTATGCGTCACATTCGATCCTGGTCGTCGCCCGGCAGAAGGCCGCCACCTGCGGCACCGTACAACGGTACACAGGTGTCCGGTGCCGCAGGCGCGCACCCTGTGTTGAGACCACGTAACAAATGGGGTGCGCGTCACAGTGCGCGTCACCGTGCGCGTCAAAGACGCGTACGGGCACCACCCGACGGATCCGGTGGTGCCCGTACATCAGAGCGAGGCTCGCCGGCGTGGCGTCAGCCGCCGAACTCCTCCAGGCCCTTCAGCGCCTGGTCCAGCAGCGCCTGCCGGCCCTCCAGCTCCCGGGCCAGCTTGTCCGCCTTCGCGTTGTTGCCCGCGGCGCGCGCGGCGTCGATCTGCTCACGCAGCTTGTCGACGGCCGCCTGCAGCTGCCCCGTCAGACCGGCCGCGCGGGCCCGCGCCTCCGGGTTCGTACGCCGCCACTCGCCCTCCTCGGCCTCCTGGATGGCCCGCTCCACGGCGTGCATCCGGCCCTCGACCTTGGGACGCGCGTCCCGCGGCACGTGACCGATGGCCTCCCAGCGCTCGTTGAGGGAACGGAACGCGGCGCGGGCCGCCTTCAGGTCCGTCACCGGGACGAGCTTCTCCGCCTCGACGGCCAGCTCCTCCTTCAGCTTCAGGTTCTCGACCTGCTCGGCGTCGCGCTCGGCGAAGACCTCGCTGCGAGCCGCGAAGAAGACGTCCTGCGCCCCGCGGAAACGGTTCCACAGGTCGTCCTCGGCCTCGCGCTGCGCCCGGCCGGCCGCCTTCCAGCTGTCCATCAGCTCGCGGTAGCGCGCCGCCGTCGGACCCCAGTCCGTCGACTTCGACAGCGACTCGGCCTCCGCGACCAGCTTCTCCTTCGCCTTGCGGGCGTCCTCGCGCTGGGCGTCCAGCGCGGCGAAGTGCGCCTTGCGACGCTTGGAGAAGGCGGAACGGGCGTGCGAGAAGCGGTGCCACAGCTCGTCGTCCGACTTGCGGTCGAGCCGGGGCAGACCCTTCCAGATGTCCACCAGGGCCCGCAGCCGCTCGCCGGCGCTGCGCCACTGGTCGCTCTGCGCCAGCTGCTCGGCCTCGGTGACCAGGGCGTCCTTGGCGCTCCGCGCCTCGTCCGCCTGCTTGGCCTTCTGGGCCTTGCGCTCCTCGCGCCGCGACTCCACGGTCGCCACCAGCTTGTCGAGCCGGACGCGCAGCGCCTCCAGGTCGCCCACGGCGTGGTGCTCGTCCACCTGCGTGCGCAGGTGCTCGATGGCCGTCTGGGCGTCCTTGGCGGACAGGTCGGTGGTCCGCACCCGTCGTTCGAGGAGGCCGATCTCGACCACCAGGCCCTCGTACTTGCGCTCGAAGTAGGCCAAGGCCTCCTCAGGGGTGCCCGCCTGCCACGAGCCGACGACCTGCTCGCCCTCGGAAGTACGCACGTACACGGTGCCGGTCTCGTCGACTCGGCCCCACGGGTCGCTGCTCACAGCGCCTCCTCCACCTGATGCCCGTGAGGGGTTCACCCCCCGGGCATCGTCCACAGTTTCCTGGGGCGGGCACCGCCCGCCCTGCACAACGCCAACATAGGCGACCGTCGGGCCGGCTGTCCGCATCCAGCACGACGCAATATCGACGTACGGGCGAGCGGCCGGCCGGCCCCGGCGGCGCCGGATCGTGTCTAGTTCTTGGTGACGCTGCCCTTCTCGATGGTCACGGGGGTCTTCGGGGCGCCGTCCTGCGCGCCGTCGGCCGTGCCCGCCTTGGCGATGTCCTGGACGACCTTCAGGCCGGCCGCGTCGATCTTGCCGAACGGGGTGTAGGTGGGGGCCAGCGGGCTGTCCTCGTAGACGAGGAAGAACTGGCTGCCGCCCGTCCCCGGCCGGCCGGTATTGGCCATCGCCACCGTGCCCGCCGGGTAGACCACCTGACCCTGCTCGTTCGGCTTGCCGAGGGAGTCCAGGTTCTCGTCCGGGATGTTGTAGCCCGGACCACCCCGGCCGGTGCCCTCCGGGTCACCGCACTGGAGCACCTTGATCCCGCCGGTCACCAGGCGGTGGCACTTGGTGTTGTCGAAGAAGCCCTTGTCGGCGAGCGCCTTGAACGAGTTCACCGTCTGCGGGGTCTTCGCCGCGTCCATCTCGAAGCGGACGTCGCCCGCGCTCGTCTTCAGGGCGAACGTGTACTTCGCCTTGTCGTCGATCGCCATCGCCGGGGACGGCGACTGCTTCGGGGTCGGCGCGGAGGCGGACGGCGAGGGCTCCGCCGCCGAGTCCTTCGTGTCCTTCGAGTCGAAGACACCGCCCACGACGAGGCCGACCAGCGTGGCCACCACCACGGCCCCGGCCGCGCCGGCGATTGCCCAGCGCTGCCGCGCCTTGCGGCGGGCCTCCGCCCGGCGCTTCTGCTGACGCTCGAACTTCTCCCTGGCGAGCTGTCGCCGCCGCTGATCGCTCGTGACCACCGGGTCGTCTCCTTGTACGTCTCTGGTACCGCTGTCCGGGCTCGGTTAGGCCGTACCGTATATGGGTTCGCTGTGAGATGAGGGGCGCCGGTAGGCTCTGAGCAGCAGATTCCCATCCGCTGTAGCCCGCCGGACGACGATTGAGGGACGAACGTGCTGATTGCCGGGTTCCCCGCCGGGGCCTGGGGGACCAATTGCTATCTGGTCGCCCCCGCCGCCGGTGAGGAGTGCGTGATCATCGACCCGGGCCACCAGGCCACCCAGGGTGTCGAGGAGACGCTGAAGAAGCATCGGCTCAAGCCCGTCGCGGTCGTCCTGACCCACGGACACATCGATCACGTGGCCTCCGTGGTCCCGGTGTGCGGAGCACACGACGTACCGGCCTGGATCCACCCCGAGGACCGCTACATGATGAGCGACCCGGAGAAGGCCCTGGGCCGCTCCATCGGGCAGCCGCTCATGGGGGAACTGACCGTCGGCGAGCCGGACGACGTCCGCGAGCTGACCGACGGCAGCACCCTGAAGCTGGCCGGGATGGAGTTCACGGTGGCGCACGCGCCCGGTCATACCAAGGGGTCGGTGACCTTCCGGATGCCCGAGCTGGCCGACATCCCGTCGGTCTTCTTCTCGGGCGACCTGCTCTTCGCCGGCTCCATCGGACGCACCGACCTGCCCGGCGGCTCCCACGCCGAGATGCTCCAGTCGCTGGCCCGCGTGTGCCTGCCCCTGGACGACTCGACGGTGGTGCTGTCCGGCCACGGTTCCCAGACCACCATCGGCCGCGAGCGCGCGACCAACCCGTACCTGCGGGAAGTTGCCGCCGGCCTGGGGAACGGCACCGCCGCCCCACGACGAGGAATGTGACGAGAGTTTCGTGAGCACCTTCAAGGCCCCCAAGGGCACGTACGACCTGATCCCGCCGGTCTCCGTGAAGTACCTGGCGGTACGCGAGGCCATCTCCGCTCCGCTGCGCAACTCCGGCTACGGCTACATCGAGACCCCCGGCTTCGAGGACGTCGGCCTCTTCGCGCGCGGCGTCGGCGAGTCCACGGACATCGTCTCCAAGGAGATGTACGCCTTCGAGACGAAGGGCGGCGACCAGCTCGCCCTGCGCCCCGAGGGCACCGCCTCCGTCCTGCGCGCGGCCCTGGAGGCCAGCCTCCACAAGCAGGGCAACCTGCCCGTCAAGCTCTGGTACTCCGGCTCCTACTACCGCTACGAGCGCCCCCAGAAGGGCCGCTACCGCCACTTCTCGCAGGTCGGCGCCGAGGCGATCGGAGCCGAGGACCCGGCGCTGGACGCCGAGCTGATCATCCTGGCCGACCAGGCCTACCGCTCCCTGGGCCTGCGGAACTTCCGCATCCTGCTGAACTCGCTCGGCGACAAGGAGTGCCGCCCGGTGTACCGGGAGGCCCTCCAGAACTTCCTGCGCGGCCTCGACCTCGACGCCGAGACCATCCGCCGGGCCGAGATCAACCCGCTGCGCGTCCTCGACGACAAGCGGGTCGACGTACAGAAGCAGCTGGTCGGCGCCCCGATGCTGCGCGACTACCTGTGCGACGCGTGCAAGGCGTACCACGAGGAGGTCCGGGCGCTGATCACGGCCGCCGGGGTCGCCTTCGAGGACGACGAGAAGCTCGTGCGCGGCCTCGACTACTACACCCGCACGACCTTCGAGTTCGTCCACGACGGCCTGGGCTCGCAGTCCGCCGTCGGCGGCGGCGGCCGCTACGACGGCCTGTCCGAGATGATCGGCGGCCCGGCGCTGCCCTCCGTCGGCTGGGCGCTCGGCGTGGACCGCACCGTCCTGGCCCTGGAGGCCGAGGGCGTCGAGCTGGACATCCCCGCCGCCACCTCCGTCTTCGCGGTGGCGCTGGGCGACGAGGCCCGCCGGGTGCTGTTCGGCAAGGTGACCGAGCTGCGCCGGGCCGGGATCGCGGCGGACTTCTCGTACGGCGGCAAGGGCCTCAAGGGCGCCATGAAGGACGCGAACCGCTCCGGCGCGCGGTTCGCCGTCGTGGCCGGCGAGCGCGACCTCGCCGAGGGCGTCGTCCAGCTGAAGGACATGGAGGCCGGCGAGCAGACCCCGGTCGCCCTGGCCGACCTCGTCGAGGTGGTCAAGACCCGTCTGGCCTGATCGGGCGGGCGGAAGCGGGGCGGGGGAGAGGCTCCCCCGCCCCGCTTCCTTTATCTCCACCGAACGGTGGGCGGGCGGGCAGGTACGGCACAATGGCGCCGGTGCTGGATGACCTTGCGGATGTGGAGCGGGCGGGTATGACGACAACGGGTGCCGGGGCGGATACCGCGCCGCGGACGTACGGCGGCAGCCGGGCACTGGCCCTGCTGCTCGTGATCAGCGGAGCGGCAGGGCTCCTGGCCGCCTGGGTGATCACCATCGACAAGTTCAAGCTGCTGGAGGACCCGAACTTCACGCCGGGGTGCAGCCTGAACCCGATCGTCTCCTGCGGCAACATCATGAAGAGCGAGCAGGCGGCGGCCTTCGGCTTCCCGAACCCAATGCTGGGGCTCGTCACCTACGGGATCGTGATCTGCGTCGGCATGAGCCTGCTCGCCGGGGCCCGGTTCGGCCGCTGGTACTGGCTCACCCTCAACGCGGGCACCCTGTTCGGCGTCGGTTTCTGCGCCTGGCTGATGTACCAGTCGCTGTACACCATCAACTCCCTGTGCCTGTGGTGCTGCCTGGCCTGGGTCGCCACGATCGTCATGTTCTGGTACGTCACCTCGCACAACGTGCGCCAGGGCCTGCTGCCCGCCCCCGGTTGGCTGCGCGGCTTCCTCGACGAGTTCACCTGGGTCCTGCCCGTGCTGCACGTCGGGATCATCGGCATGCTGATCCTGACGCGCTGGTGGGACTTCTGGACCTCCTGATCGGGACCCCTCCCGATCGGCGGACCGGCGGCGCTGTCGGTGGCCTCGCATAGGCTTTCGGTGTGGAACCAGACCTCTTCACCGCCGCCGCCGAGGACCGTCAGGAGAAGGACCCCTCGGCCTCCCCCCTCGCCGTCCGGATGCGCCCGCGCACGCTGGACGAGGTGGTCGGCCAGCAGCACCTGCTGAAGCCCGGCTCACCGCTGCGGCGGCTGGTGGGGGAGAGCGCCGGAGGGCCGGCCGGGGCCTCGTCGGTGATCCTCTGGGGCCCGCCCGGCATCGGGAAGACCACCCTCGCCTATGTGGTCAGCCAGGCCACGCGGAAGCGGTTCGTCGAACTGTCGGCGATCACGGCCGGGGTCAAGGAGGTCCGGGCGGTCATCGAGGGCGCCAAGCGCGCCGCCGGCGGGTACGGCAAGGAGACCGTCCTCTTCCTCGACGAGATCCACCGCTTCAGCAAGGCGCAGCAGGACTCGCTGCTGCCCGCCGTGGAGAACCGCTGGGTCACCCTGATCGCGGCGACCACGGAGAACCCGTACTTCTCGATCATCTCCCCGCTGCTGTCGCGCTCGCTGCTGCTCACGCTGGAACCGCTGACCGACGAGGACCTGAGCGCCCTGATGCGCCGGGCCCTGACCGAGGAGCGGGGCCTGGGCGGGGCGGTGTCCCTGCCTGCCGACGCCGAGGCGCACCTGCTGCGCATCGCCGGCGGCGACGCGCGCCGGGCGCTGACGGCCCTGGAGGCCGGCGCCGGTTCGGCCCTCGCCAAGGGGGAGGCGGAGATCACCCTCCAGACCCTGGAGGAGGCCGTCGACCGGGCGGCGGTGAAGTACGACCGGGACGGCGACCAGCACTACGACGTGGCGAGCGCCCTCATCAAGTCGATCCGCGGCTCCGACGTGGACGCCGCGCTGCACTACCTGGCCCGGATGATCGAGGCGGGGGAGGACCCCCGGTTCATCGCGCGGCGGCTGATGATCTCGGCCAGCGAGGACATCGGCCTGGCCGATCCGACGGCGCTGCCGCTCGCGGTGGCGGCGGCCCAGGCGGTGGCGATGATCGGCTTCCCCGAGGCCGCCCTCACCCTGTCGCACGTCACGATCGCCCTCGCGCTGGCCCCCAAGTCGAACACCGCGACGACCGCGATCGGCGCGGCCCTGGCCGACGTACGGGCCGGGCTCGCCGGCGCCGTACCGGCGCACCTGCGCGACGGGCACTACAAGGGCGCGGCCAAGCTGGGCCACGCCGTCGGCTACGTCTACCCGCACGACGTGCCCGGCGCGATCGCGGCGCAGCAGTACGCCCCCGACGAGCTGCACGGCAAGCGGTACTACGAGCCCACCCGCTACGGCGCGGAGGCGCGGTACGCGGACGTGGTGGACAAGGTCCGCGAACGGCTGCGCGGCGGCGGCTCCTGATCTCAGTGGGAGGCCGCCGCGAAGAGGCTCCGCATCGCCCGGCGCAGTCCGCAGATGTCCGCCACCGGCTCCGGGAAGTCGAAGCGGGCGTCGAAGGAGGCGCGGCCGGGTCCGGCGGTGAAGCGTACGCGCAGGCCCAGGCGGTCCAGGGCGAGCGGGACGGCGGTCATGCCGGCGGTGTCGCGGGCGCCCAGCAGCGCGCACAGGTCGGCGATCCGCTCGGCGTGCGCGGTGTGCAGGTGCTGGAGCAGCTCCGCCTCGTGGGCCGAGACCGGGTCGGGCGCGGCGCTCGCCAGCTCCTCCGGGTCCACGTGCTCGGCGCCCCAGAGGTCGTCCACGGAGATCTCGCCGACCTCCAGGCGCAGCATCGTCCAGGCGGGGCGGCCGGTGGCGGGGGCGTCGAGCGATTCCGACATCCCGAGCAGCTCGCCCACGGGCCGGCGCTCGGCGAGCAGGGCGGCGCAGGCGGCCCGGTCGTCGCCGCGTACCGGCGTCAGCCACCCGGCGAGCCAGGCGCGGCCCCGTATACGATGGGGCACGGACACCGGCGCCACATCCGTGATCTCGATCACGGCGGTGAGGTCGTCGTCCTGGGCGTGAGCGGCTGCCCTGGCAGCCGCGGATTCCCCTGAGACAAGGAGAATCACGTCCCCGTCCGGGGTGACGGTCCGCGCGGCCGGCATCCCTGTCCCGTACTCCGCCTGGTCAAGAGACCGCAGCTGGTCGAAAGCACCCGGCACGGTGAGGGATACTGAGGCGTTGGACTCTACGAGGGTTCGTACGCGTTCGGCTCCGGTGAGCTGCCGAACGCCTTCCCTGGGACGCGGCTGACCTTGCTTATCGTCGTCGAAAGCGGATTCCGTTTCGTTGGAATCCGAACTTCGACGCGCACTGGGCAGGGGGATCCCATGTGGTCGAGACATTACGTCCTCCTCGCTAAGGTAAGCCTCACCTAACTTACATGGAGGTAGGTTCCCCGTGAACCAGAAGCGACCCAAGGTCAAGAAGTCGCGTGCCCTCGGCATCGCCCTGACGCCGAAGGCTGTCAAGTACTTCGAGGCCCGCCCCTACCCGCCGGGCGAGCACGGCCGTGGCCGCAAGCAGAACTCGGACTACAAGGTCCGTCTGCTCGAGAAGCAGCGTCTGCGCGCCCAGTACGACATCTCCGAGCGTCAGATGGCTCGCGCCTACGACCGTGCGAAGAAGGCCGAAGGCAAGACGGGCGAGGCGCTGGTCGTCGAGCTCGAGCGTCGCCTCGACGCCCTGGTCCTGCGTTCGGGCATCGCCCGCACCATCTACCAGGCCCGCCAGATGGTCGTTCACGGCCACATCGAGGTCAACGGCTCCAAGGTCGACAAGCCGTCGTTCCGTGTCCGCCCGGACGACGTCATCACCGTCCGCGAGCGCAGCCGCGAGAAGGTTCCGTTCCAGGTTGCCCGTGAGGGTGGCTACGCAGGCGAGGGCGAGACCCCGCGCTACCTGCAGGTCAACCTGAAGGCCCTGGCCTTCCGCCTGGACCGCGACCCGAACCGCAAGGAAATCCCGGTCATCTGCGACGAGCAGCTCGTCGTCGAGTACTACGCCCGCTGATCCAGCGGCCGTAGCCCTCACAGGCTGGTGTCGGCCCGCCGTCCCCTCAGGGGGGCGGCGGGCTTTCCCGTACCCGGCCCCGACCTCCGAATTCCGGTACTGCGGCGGATCTCCGGCGCGATAGGGTCGGAGGAGACTTTTTCTCGTCGGGTTTCCCAGTTCAGGAAGCGGTGCAAAGTGTCCGGTGGAGAGGTGGCCGGGATCCTCGTGGCCGTCTTCTGGGCCATCCTGGTCTCCTTCCTCGCCCTCGCGTTGGCGAGGCTCGCCCAGGTGCTCAAGGCGACCACCAAACTCGTGGCCGACGTGACCGAGCAGGCCGTCCCGCTGCTCGCCGACGCGTCCACCACCGTCCGCTCCGCGCGCACCCAACTCGACCGGGTCGACGCCATCGCGAGCGACGTCCAGGAAGTCACCTCCAACGCCTCCGCCCTTTCCTCGACCGTGGCCTCCACCTTCGGCGGCCCGCTGGTCAAGGTCGCGGCCTTCGGCTACGGCGTCCGCAAGGCGCTGGGCCGGACGGAGGGGGCGCCCGCGAAGACACCCCGACGCACCGTGATCGTCGGCCGTACCGTGCCGGCGCCCGGTCGCCGGAAGCAGAAGGGCTGAGACCTCCGATGTTCCGCCGAGCCTTCTGGTTCACCGCAGGCGCCGCCGCCGGCGTGTGGGCCACCACCAAGGTCAACCGGCAGCTGAAGAAGCTGACGCCGGAGAGCCTCGCCGCCCAGGCCGCCGACAAGGCCGTGGAAGCGGGCCACCGCCTCAAGGACTTCGCCCTCGACGTCAAGGCGGGAATGACACAGCGCGAGGACGAGCTGAACGACGCACTGGGGCTCCACCAGGACCCCGACCGGCCCGACAACGTCACCGCCCTCCCGGGGCCGCGGCGGCTGCGGGCCATCCAGAACGACAAGACCACCCCGAAGTTTTCGTACAACCGGAATGAGGACCACTGATGGAGTCGGCTGAAATCCGCCGCCGCTGGCTGAGCTTCTTCGAGGAGCGCGGTCACACCGTTGTCCCTTCGGCGTCGCTCATCGCGGACGACCCGACTCTGCTGCTGGTCAACGCGGGCATGGTGCCCTTCAAGCCGTACTTCCTCGGCGAGACCAAGCCCCCGGCCCCCCGCGCCACCAGCGTGCAGAAGTGCGTCCGTACGCCGGACATCGAAGAGGTCGGCAAGACCACCCGCCACGGCACGTTCTTCCAGATGTGCGGCAACTTCTCCTTCGGGGACTACTTCAAGGAAGGCGCCATCCGGTACGCCTGGGAGCTGCTGACCAGCTCCGTGGCGGACGGCGGCTACGGCCTGGAGCCCGAGAAGCTCTGGATCACCGTCTACCTCGACGACGACGAGGCCGAGCAGATCTGGCGCGAGAAGATCGGTGTGCCCGCCGAGCGCATCCAGCGTCTGGGCAAGAAGGACAACTTCTGGTCCATGGGCGTCCCGGGTCCCTGCGGCCCCTGCTCGGAGATCAACTACGACCGCGGCCCCGAGTTCGGCGTCGAGGGCGGCCCGGCCGTCAACGACGAGCGCTACGTGGAGATCTGGAACCTGGTCTTCATGCAGTACGAGCGCGGCGCCGGCGACGGGAAGGAAGACTTCCCGATCCTCGGCGACCTGCCGTCGAAGAACATCGACACCGGCCTCGGCCTCGAACGCCTCGCGATGATCCTGCAGGGCGTGCGGAACATGTACGAGACCGACACGCTGCGCGTGGTCATGGACAAGGCCACCGAGCTGACCGGTGTCCGCTACGGCGCCGCCCAGAACACCGACGTCTCGATGCGCGTGGTCGCCGACCACATCCGCACCTCCGTGATGCTCATCGGCGACGGCGTGACCCCCGGCAACGAGGGCCGCGGCTACGTGCTGCGCCGCATCATGCGCCGCGCCATCCGCAACATGCGCCTCATGGGCGCCACCGGCCCCGTGGTCAAGGACCTCATCGACGTCGTCATCGACACGATGGGGCAGCAGTACCCGGAGCTGATCACCGACCGCAAGCGCATCGAGACCGTCGCGCTCGCCGAAGAGGCCGCCTTCCTCAAGGCCATCAAGGGCGGCACGAACATCCTCGACACCGCCGTGACCGAGACCAAGGCCTCCGGCGGCACGGTCCTCTCCGGCGACAAGGCGTTCCTGCTCCACGACACCTGGGGCTTCCCGATCGACCTCACCCTGGAGATGGCCGCCGAACAGGGCCTCTCCGTGGACGAGCCGGGCTTCCGCCGCCTCATGCAGGAGCAGCGCGACCGCGCCAAGGCCGACGCCAAGGCCAAGAAGACCGGCCACGCGGACATGTCCGCCTACCGGGAGATCGCCGACGGCTCCGGCGCCACCGAGTTCACCGGCTACGCCACCAACCAGGGCGAGGCCACCATCGTCGGCCTGCTGGTCAACGGCGTCTCCTCGCCGGCCGCCTCCGAGGGCGACGAGGTCGAGGTCGTCCTCGACCGCACCCCGTTCTACGCCGAGGGCGGCGGCCAGCTCGCCGACCAGGGCCGGATCAAGCTCGACTCGGGCGCCGTCATCGTCGTCCGCGACGTGCAGCAGCCGGTCCCGGGCGTCTCCGTCCACAAGGGCTCCGTCCAGGTCGGCGAGGTGACGGTGGGCGCCTCCGCGTACGCCGCCATCGACGTCAACCGTCGCCGGGCCATCGCCCGCGCCCACTCGGCCACCCACCTGACGCACCAGGCGCTGCGCGACGCCCTCGGCCCGACGGCCGCCCAGGCCGGCTCCGAGAACTCGCCCGGCCGCTTCCGCTTCGACTTCGGCTCCCCGAACGCCGTCCCCGGCACGGTGCTCACCGACGTCGAACAGAAGATCAACGACGTGCTCTCGCGCGAGCTCGACGTCACCGCCGAGATCATGAGCATCGACGAGGCGAAGAAGCAGGGCGCCATCGCCGAGTTCGGCGAGAAGTACGGCGAGCGCGTGCGCGTCGTCACCATCGGCGACTTCTCCAAGGAGCTGTGCGGCGGCACGCACGTCGGCAACACCGCCCAGCTGGGTCTGGTGAAGCTGCTCGGCGAGTCCTCCATCGGCTCCGGCGTCCGCCGCGTCGAGGCGCTGGTGGGCGTGGACGCGTACAACTTCCTCGCCAAGGAGCACACGGTCGTCGCCCAGCTCCAGGAGCTGGTCAAGGGCCGTCCGGAGGAGCTGCCGGAGAAGATCGCCTCCATGCTCGGCAAGCTGAAGGACGCCGAGAAGGAGATCGAGAAGTTCCGCGCGGAGAAGGTCCTCCAGGCCGCCGCCGGACTCGCCGAGAACGCCCAGGACATCCGCGGCGTGGCCTTCGTGGTCGGTCAGGTGCCGGACGGCACCGGCGCCGACGACCTGCGCAAGCTGGTCCTCGACGTGCGCGGGCGGCTCGGTCACATGTCGGGGCAGGGGGACCGTCCCGCCGTCGTCGCGCTGTTCGCCGTGGCGAACGATCGCCCGCTGACCGTGATCGCCACCAACGAGGCGGCCCGCGAGCGCGGCCTCAAGGCCGGCGACCTGGTCCGTACCGCCGCCAAGACCCTCGGCGGCGGCGGTGGCGGCAAGCCGGACGTGGCCCAGGGCGGCGGCCAGAACCCGGGAGCCATCCCGGAGGCCATCAGCGCCGTCGAGCGCCTCGTAGTGGAGACGGTCTGACGATGACGTTGCGCCGCGGCCGCCGACTGGCCATCGACGTGGGCGACGCCCGGATCGGGGTCGCGTCCTGCGACCCCGACGGGGTGCTGGCCACACCCGTCGAAACCGTGCCGGGCCGGGACATCCCCTTCGCCCACAGGCGGCTGCGGCAGCTCGTCGAGGAGTACGAGCCCCTCGAAGTCGTGGTCGGCCTCCCCCGCTCGCTCAGCGGGCGGGAGGGGCCCGCCGCGGCCAAGGTGCGTGCCTTCGCGAACGAACTGGCCAAGGGAATCAAGCCGGTGACGGTCCGGCTGGTGGACGAGCGGATGACCACGGTCACCGCCGCCCAGGGCCTGCGGGCCTCGGGGAGGAACGCGAAGAAGGGCCGTTCGGTCATCGACCAGGCGGCCGCTGTGGTCATCCTGCAGAACGCTCTGGAGACCGAACGGGTATCAGGTAATCCGCCCGGTGAGTGCGTCGAAGTGGTTGTCTGATCGCGATACGGTAACGTTCCGCGCGATGAGACGGCATTCGAACAGCCGTCGCCCACCACTGAAGAGGCGGAACCGGGTGTCGCGGCCGACGGAAGCCGTGGCCTTCGTCTCGCGGCTCTAGGGGACCGATGACCGAGTATGGCCGGGGCGGTGGCTCCGAACCGTGGCACCCCGCTGATCCCCTCTACGGGGACCAGGGGTGGACCGCGTCCCAGACCCAGCAGGGCCAGGTGCCCTATGGCGGTGACCCGCAGCAGCAGTACGCGCCGGAACCGCAGTACTCCCAGGAGCCGCAGCACCAGCAGCAGTACGCCGAACAGCAGTACGCACAGCAGCAGCAGCAGCAGTACGCACAGCAGCAGTACGCACAGCAGCACCAGCAGTACCAGGAATACCCCGCGCAGTACCCGCAGTTCGTGGAACAGCAGCAGGGCTACGCCCCGCCGCAGCAGCCGACGTACGACGGCCAGGGCTGGGACACCGCGGGGCAGATGCAGGGCCACGGCCAGGGCCAGGCCCCGTACCTGGTGGCCGACGTGCAGACCGACCCGTACGCGGGCACGGACCCGTACGCGCAGCAGGCCGTCGGCGCCTACCCGGCCGACGCCCCCGACCTCTACACCACCGAGGACGCGTACCCGCCGCCCACGCCCCCGGGCCTGCGCCACCTCGAAACCGAAGCGGAACCCGAAGCGGAAGCGGACGAGGCGGCGGAGGAGGACTCCGAGGAGTCCGCCCTCGCGGCCGGCGGCCGCGGCTCCGGCGACGATGACGGCCCCGGCGGCGGCCGGCGCGCGGGCCGCTCGGGCCGCTCGAAGGGTGGCAAGGGCAAACAGCGCAGCGGCGCGGCCTGCCTGATCGCCGCCCTCGTCATCGTCGGTGTCGTCGGCGGTGGCGGCTACTACGGCTACAGCTACCTGAAGGCCCGCTTCGGCGCGGCCGAGGACTACGCGGGTTCCGGCTCCGAGGAGACCGTCGACGTACAGATCCCCGGCGGCGCGGGGCTCGGTCAGATGGGCCGCATCCTCAAGGAGGCCGGGGTCGTCGCGAGCGCCCAGGCCTTCGTGGACGCCGCCAACGCCACCGGGAAGGGCAAGACCATCCAGCCGGGTGTCTACCCGCTGAAGAAGCGCATGTCGGCGGCGGCCGCCGTCGCGCTGATGCTCGACCCCTCGAAGCTGCACGTCCTGATCGTCCCCGAGGGCACGCGCAACACCGCGGTCTACGAGATGATCGACAAGAAGCTGCAGAAGCCCGCGGGCACCACCCGCGACATCGCGCAGCGCGAGGCCAAGAACCTCGGCCTGCCCGCCTGGGCCGGCAAGGACCCGAAGCTCAAGGACCCGCTGGAGGGCTTCCTCTTCCCGGCCCGCTACGACCTGGGCAAGGACGTCACCCCCGAGTCCCTGCTGAAGCAAATGGTCCAGCGGGCGAGCGGCAAGTACGCGGAGCTCGGCATCGAGGCCAAGGCCAAGGAACTGGGCCTGGAGAACCCGCTCCAGGTCGTCACCGTGGCCAGCCTCGTCAACGCCGAGGGCAAGAACCACGACGACTTCCGGAAGATGTCCGAGGTGGTCTACAACCGCCTCAAGAAGACCAACGACGTCACGAACCAGAAGCTCCAGTTCGACTCGACGTACAACTACGTCAAGAACCAGAGCGAGATCAACTTCAACCTGAAGCAGGCCCAGGCCTTCGACGACCCGTACAACACGCACTTCGTGAAGGGACTGCCGCCCGGCCCGATCGGCAACCCCGGCGCGGACGCGCTGACCGCTACGCTCGACCCCGACCGCGGCGGCTGGATGTTCTTCGTGTCGGTCGACGGCGACAAGACGACCTTCACGAAGACCTACGAGGAACACCAGAAGCTCGCGGACGAGTTCCAAGAGCGGCAGGCGCAGAAGAAGAACGGCGGGTAGCAGGACATGTCACGGATACGGGCCGCGGTGCTGGGTTCGCCCATCGAGCACTCCCTCTCGCCGGTGCTGCACCGCGCCGCCTACCGGGAACTCGGCCTCGTCGACTGGTCCTACGACCGGTTCGAGATCGACGAGGCCGCGCTCCCGGGGTTCGTGGCCGCCATGGGGCCCGAATGGGCGGGGCTGTCCCTGACGATGCCGCTCAAGCGGGCGATCATCCCGCTGCTCGACGGGATCAGCGACACCGCCGCCTCGGTCGAGGCGGTCAACACGGTCGTCGTCACCGAGGACGGCCGGCGCCTCGGCGACAACACCGACATCCCCGGGATCGTCGCCGCCCTGCACGAGCGCGGCGTGGACAAGGTGCCCTCGGCCGCCATCCTCGGGGCCGGCGCCACCGCCTCCTCCGCGCTGGCCGCCCTCGGCCGGATCTGCACCGGCGAGGTCACCGCGTACGTCCGCTCCTCCGCCCGCGCCGACGAGATGCGGGCCTGGGGCGAGCGGCTCGGTGTGGCCGTCCGCACCGCCGACTGGGCGGACGCGGCCGAGGCCCTGAGCGCGCCGTTGGTCATCGCGACCACCCCGGCCGGGGCCGCCGACCACCTCGCGGCGAGCGTCCCCGACGCCCCGGGCACCCTCTTCGACGTCCTCTACGACCCCTGGCCCACGGCCCTCGCCGCGGCCTGGTCCGGCCGGGGCGGCGCCCTCGTCGGCGGCCTCGACCTGCTCGTGCACCAGGCGGTGCTCCAGGTGGAGCGGATGACGGGCCGCACCCCGGGCCCGCTGGCCGCGATGCGGACGGCCGGTGAGCGGGCGCTCGCGGCCCGCCACTGACGGATCCCGCGCGCCACCTGACGGATCCGGCGTCCGATAGCTGGACCGGACGCCGGTTCACCCGCCCGGACGTGGGAGGATCAGGGTATGGCGGGTCCGGGGCAGCGCACCCGGTCGCGTCGTCGCAGTGCCAGGCGCGAGCATGAGGAGCATCGTTGAGCAGGTTGCGTTGGCTGACCGCCGGAGAGTCGCACGGACCGGCGCTGGTTGCGACGCTGGAGGGCCTTCCCGCCGGCGTCCCGGTCACCACCGGGCTGGTGGCCGACCACCTGGCCCGGCGCCGGCTCGGCTACGGCCGCGGCGCCCGGATGAAGTTCGAGCAGGACGAGGTGACCTTCCTCGGCGGCGTCCGCCACGGGCTGTCGCTGGGTTCCCCGGTCGCCGTCATGATCGGCAACACCGAGTGGCCGAAGTGGGAGACGGTCATGTCGGCCGACCCCGTCGACCCCTCGCTGCTCAAGGACACCGGCCGTAACGCGCCGCTGACCCGTCCGCGCCCCGGCCACGCCGACCTCGCGGGCATGCAGAAGTACGGCTTCGACGAGGCCCGCCCGATCCTGGAGCGCGCCAGCGCCCGTGAGACGGCCGCCCGCGTCGCCCTCGGCGCGATCGCCCGGTCCTTCCTCAAGGAGGCCGCCGGCATCGAGATCGTCTCCCACGTGGTGGAGCTGGCCTCGGCCAAGGCCCCCTACGGAGTCCTGCCGACCCCCGCCGACGTCGAGAAGCTCGACGCCGACCCGGTGCGCTGCCTCGACGCCGACGCCTCGAAGGCGATGGTCGCCGAGATCGACCAGGCCCACAAGGACGGCGACACCCTCGGCGGCGTCGTCGAGGTCCTGGCGTACGGGGTGCCCGTCGGGCTCGGCTCGCACGTCCACTGGGACCGCCGCCTCGACGCGCGCCTCGCCGCCGCGCTCATGGGCATCCAGGCCATCAAGGGCGTCGAGGTCGGCGACGGCTTCGATCTGGCCCGCGTGCCCGGCTCCCAGGCCCACGACGAGATCGTCTCCACCCCCGAGGGCATCAAGCGCGCCTCCGGCCGCTCCGGCGGCACCGAGGGCGGCCTGACCACCGGCGAACTGCTGCGCGTACGCGCGGCGATGAAGCCCATCGCGACCGTCCCGAAGGCCCTCGCCACCGTGGACGTGGCGACCGGCGAGGCCGCCGCCGCGCACCACCAGCGCTCCGACGTCTGCGCCGTCCCGGCCGCGGGCATCGTCGCCGAGGCCATGGTCGCGCTGGTCCTCGCCGACGCGCTGGTCGAGAAGTTCGGCGGTGACTCCGTCCCCGAGACCCGCCGCAACGTGCGGTCGTACCTCGACAACCTGCAGATCCGGTGACCGGCGGCCCCCTGGTCGTCCTCGTCGGCCCCATGGGCTCCGGCAAGTCCACCGTGGGCGGCCTGCTCGCCGAACGGCTCGGCGTCCCCTACCGGGACACCGACGCCGACATCGTCGCGGCCCAGGGCCGGGAGATCTCCGACATCTTCGTCGACGAGGGCGAACCGTACTTCCGTGAGCTGGAACGGCGGGCCGTGGCGGCCGCCGTCGCCGAGCACACCGGAGTCCTCGCCCTCGGCGGCGGCGCCGTCCTCGACGAGGGCACGCGCGCCCTGCTCTCGGGGCTGCCCGTGGCCTACCTGTCGATGGACGTCGAGGAGGCCGTGCGCCGCGTCGGACTCGGCGCCGCGCGCCCGCTGCTCGCCGTCAACCCGCGCCGCCAGTGGCGCGAGCTGATGGAGGCCCGACGCCACCTGTACACCGAAGTCGCGCGCGTCGTGGTGGCCACCGACGACCGCACCCCCGAAGAGGTCGCCCAGGCGGTCCTCGACGCACTGGAGTTGAAGGACGTATGACAGACCAGGTGACGCGGATCCACGTCGGCGGCAGCGCCGGCCACGACCCGTACGACGTGCTGGTCGGCCGGCAGCTGCTCGGCGAGCTCGGCTCCCTGATCGGCACCAAGGCCCAGCGCGTGGCGGTGATCCACCCGGAGGCCCTCGCCGAGACCGGCGAGGCCCTGCGCGCCGACCTGGCCGAACAGGGCTACGAGGCGATCGCCATCCAGGTGCCGAACGCCGAGGAGGCCAAGACCGTCGAGGTCGCGGCGTACTGCTGGAAGGCCCTCGGGCAGTCCAACTTCACCCGCACCGACGTCATCGTCGGCGTCGGCGGCGGCGCGACCACCGACCTCGCGGGCTTCGTCGCCGCCTCCTGGCTGCGCGGCGTGCGCTGGGTCGCCGTCCCGACCACCGTCCTCGCGATGGTGGACGCCGCCGTCGGCGGCAAGACCGGCATCAACACCGCCGAGGGCAAGAACCTCGTCGGCGCCTTCCACCCGCCGGCCGGGGTCCTCTGCGACCTGGCGGCGTTGGAGTCCCTGCCGGTCAACGACTACGTCAGCGGCCTCGCCGAGATCATCAAGGCCGGTTTCATCGCCGACCCGGTGATCCTCGACCTGATCGAGGAGGACCCGGCCGCCGCCCGTACGCCGGCCGGCGCGCACACCGCCGAGCTGATCGTGCGTTCCATCCAGGTCAAGGCCGACGTGGTCTCCAGCGACCTGAAGGAATCCGGGCTCCGGGAGATCCTCAACTACGGCCACACCCTCGCGCACGCCATCGAGAAGAACGAGCGCTACAAGTGGCGCCACGGCGCCGCCGTCTCGGTGGGCATGGTCTTCGCCGCCGAACTCGGCCGGCTCGCGGGCCGGCTCGACGACGAGACGGCCGACCGGCACAAGACGGTCCTCGCCTCCGTCGGCCTGCCGCTGACCTACCGCGGCGACCAGTGGCCCAAGCTGCTCCAGACCATGCAGGTCGACAAGAAGTCGCGGGGCAACCTGCTGCGCTTCATCGTCCTCGACGGACTGGGCAAGCCGACCGTCCTCGAAGGCCCCGACCCGGCCCACCTGGTCGCCGCCTACGGCGAGGTGTCGGCGTGAGCCGCAAGGTCCTCGTCCTCAACGGCCCCAACCTGGGCCGGCTCGGCTCGCGCGAGCCCGACGTGTACGGGGCCACCTCGTACGCCGGACTCGTCGAGAGCTGCCGCACCCTGGGCGGGGAACTCGGCTTCGACGTCGAGGTCCGCGAGACCAACGACGAGGGCGAGATCGTGCGCTGGCTGCACGAGGCGGCCGACGGGAAGATTCCCGTCGTCATCAACCCGGGCGCCTTCACGCACTACTCGTACGCCATGCGCGACGCGGCCGCCCAGCGGACCGCGCCGCTCATCGAGGTGCACATCTCCAACCCGTACGCCCGTGAGGAGTTCCGGCACACGTCGGTCATCGCGGCCGTGGCCACCGGGACCGTGGCGGGCTTCGGACTGGGCTCCTACCGGTTGGCGCTGCGCGCGCTGGCCGAAGAGGTCACGGCCTGAGATAACGTTCTCGCATCAGTCGCCTGAACGAGACGGAGTGGCGCGGATGCAGCACGGAGTGGGGGGCTGGGGGCCGCCGGGACACCACCCGGCGGTGCCCCCGCAGCCGCCGATACCCCCCGAGCAGGGCCGGCCGCCGGCGCCGGTCCCGGACGCGACGGGGCACATCCCCCTGCCACCGGCCGCCGCCGCGCCGCACCGGCCCCCCGCGCCGGGCACGGGCGGCGCCACCCTGGCCGTGCTGCTCATCGGCCCGGCGGGTGCGGGCAAGACCACCGTGGCCCGCCACTGGGCGGCGAGCCGCCCGGTGGCCACCGCGCACATCAGCCTGGACGACGTGCGCGAGTGGGTCCGCTCCGGCTTCGCCGACCCGCAGGCCGGCTGGAACGAACACTCCGAGGCCCAGTACCGCCTGGCCCGCCGCACCTGCGGCTTCGCCGCCCGCAACTACCTGGCCAACGGCATCTCCTGCATCCTGGACGACGCCGTCTTCCCGGACCGGCCCGTGGTGGGCCTCGGCGGCTGGAAGCGGCACGTCGGCCCCGGGCTGCTGCCCGTGGTGCTGCTGCCCGGCCTGGAGATCGTCCTGGAGCGCAACGCCGCCCGCTCCGGCAACCGGCGCCTGTCCGACGAGGAAGTCGCCCGGATCCACGGGCGGATGGCCGGCTGGTACGGCTCCGGCCTGCCGATCATCGACAACTCCCACCTCGACGTGGAGGGCACCGCCCGCGCCCTGGACGAGGCCCTCGCGCGGGCCCTGGCCGCCCCGGCGGGCTGACGGCTCGTACGACGGCCCGTACGGGCCTCCACCGCGCCCCCCGCCGGCCGCCCCCGCCGCCGCGGCCCCGTCCGGACGCGCTCGCCGGGCCGGATCCGCCGGGTCCTCGTAGGCTCGAATACATGTCAGACGTGTACGCGAACCGCCGGGGCCTGCTCCGCGACCGCTGCGCCGCCTCGGGCCACTCCGCGGTACTGATCACGCGTCCGGCGAACGTCCGCTACCTCTCCGGGGCGTTCCCGCCGGGCGCCGTCCTGCTGATCGGGCCGGGGGAGGACGTGCTGTTCAGCGCCGCCACCCCGTCCGGTGAGGTCGACGAGGGGCGTCTCGACGAGCGCCTGCGGCTGTGCGTCCTGCCCGGCCCCGGCGCCGACCCGGCCGTGGCCGCCGCCGACCTGGCGGCGTCCGCGCGGGCGGAGTCCCTGGCGGTGGAGGAGCACCACCTCACCGTCGCCCGGCACCGGGCCCTCGGCTCGGTCGCGCCCCGGCTGCGGCTGGCCGACCTGGGGTCGGCGGTCGAACAGCAGCGCCTCGTCAAGGACGAGGAGGAGATCGCCTGCCTGCGGATCGCCGCCGAGATCGCCGACCAGGCCCTCGGCGAGCTGCTGGAGTCGATCCTCGTCGGCCGCACCGAACGGCACCTCGCGCTGGAGCTGGAACGCCGCCTCGTCGACCACGGCGCCGACGGCCCGGCCTTCCCCACCTCCGTGGGCACCGGCCCCCACTCGGGCCGTTCCCGCCACCGGCCCTCCGACCGGCGGGTGGAGGAGGGCGACTTCCTCTCCGTCTGCCTGGGCGCGAACTACCGGGGCTACCGCTGCGAGATCGGCCGCACCTTCGTGATCGGCACCACGCCGGCGGACTGGCAGATCGAGCTGTACGACGTCGTCTTCGCCGCTCAGCGGGCCGGCCGGGAGGCCCTGCTGCCGGGCGCCGCGTACCGTGACGTCGACCGCGCGGCACGGTCCGTACTGGACTCCGCCGGGCACGGCGAGGCCCTCGCCGGATGGATGGGACACGGGGTCGGACTCGAAATCGACGAGGACCCGCAGCTTGCACCTACGGCAATGGGTAAACTGGACGCTTGCGTGCCGGTCACCGTCGAACCGGGGGTTCACCTCCCCGGCCGGGGAGGTGTCCGGATCGATGACACGCTCGTCGTGCGCCCCGAGGCGGACGGCGGTCCCGAGCTACTCACCATTACGACCAAGGAGCTGCTCGCGCTCTAGTCCGCTTCTCCGGACTGGGCGCGCACCCGTGGTCTTCCAGTGCAGGAGAATCCGCAACCGTGGCTTCCACGAACGACCTCAAGAACGGCATGGTGCTCAAGCTCGACGGTGACCAGCTCTGGTCCGTCGTCGAGTTCCAGCACGTCAAGCCCGGCAAGGGCCCGGCCTTCGTGCGCACCAAGCTCAAGCACGTGCTCTCCGGCAAGGTCGTCGACAAGACGTTCAACGCCGGCACGAAGGTCGAGACCGCCACGATCGACCGGCGTGACATGCAGTTCTCGTACATGGACGGCGAGTACTTCGTCTTCATGGACATGAGCACCTACGACCAGCTCATGGTCGACAAGAAGGCCGTCGGCGACGCCGCGAACTTCCTGATCGAGGGCTTCACCGCCTCCGTCGCCCAGCACGAGGGCGAGGTGCTCTACGTCGAGCTCCCGGCCGCCGTCGAGCTGACGATCGAGCAGACCGACCCGGGTGTCCAGGGCGACCGCTCCACCGGTGGCACCAAGCCCGCCACCCTGGAGACCGGCCACGAGATCCAGGTCCCGCTCTTCGTCACCACCGGCGAGAAGGTCAAGGTCGACACCCGCACCAGCGCCTACCTCGGCCGGGTGAGCAGCTAACCGTGGCTGCCCGGAGCAACGCGCGCAAGCGCGCTTTCCAGATCCTCTTCGAGGCCGACCAGCGCGGGGTCCCCGTGCGGGAGGTCCTCGCGGACTGGATCCGCCACGCGCGGTCCGACGACCGGCAGCCGCCGGTCAGCGCCTACACGATGGATCTTGTCGAGGGGTACGCCGACAAGGTGAACCGCATCGACGACCTGATCGTCACCTACGCCGTGGACTGGGAGCTCGACCGTATGCCGGTCGTCGACCGGAACATCCTGCGGCTGGGCGCCTACGAGCTGATCTGGGTCGACGAGACCCCGGACGCCGTGGCGATCGACGAGGCGGTCCAGCTGGCCAAGGAGTTCTCCACGGACGAGTCGCCGTCGTTCGTGAACGGTCTCCTGGGACGCTTCAAGGACCTGAAGCCGAACCTGCGCCGCAGCGAGAGCTGAGAAGCCGCCGCCGAGAGCCGGGGCCGGCAGGCCGAACGCCGTACGGAAGGGCCCGCGACGCACGCGTCGCGGGCCCTTCGTTCTCCCCCGCGCTCCGTACGCCCCTGAGGCGCGAAACGCGAACGGCGGGTGCCGGCGCCCCGGAAGGGGCACCGGCACCCGCCGGTAACGTTTCTGCCGAGGCCTGTGGGGACTAGATGTCCTCGTGGGCGACGGCGCGACGCGCGTCGGCGTCGAGGACGCCCCAGCTGATCAGCTGCTCGGTGAGGACCGAGGGCGACTGGTCGTAGATGACGGCGAGGGTGCGCAGGTCGTCCTGGCGGATCGACAGCACCTTGCCGTTGTAGTCGCCGCGCTGGCTCTGGATGGTGGCCGCGTACCGCTGGAGGGGGCCGGCCTTCTCGGCGGGGACGCCCGCCAGGCGCTCCAGGTCGAGGCGCAGCTTCGGCGGCGGCTCGGCCGCCCCGCCGGGGGTCGTGCCCGGCAGCAGCTCCTGGACCGGAACCCCGTAGAAGTCCGCCAGCTCGGCGAGGCGCTGGACGGTCACGGCGCGGTCCCCGCGCTCGTAGGACCCGACCACAACGGCCTTCCACCGGCCCTGGGACTTCTCCTCGACACCGTGGAGGGAGAGGCCCTGCTGGGTGCGGATGGCGCGGAGCTTGGCCCCGAGCTGTTTGGCGTATTCGCTGGACATAACGCTCCCGGACGCTGTGACGCTGTGACGACATGGACGCCGTGACGACATGGACGTGTGCCGACTAACAACATGCGGCTCCGCCGCGCGGCTGGTAACTCACTGTGAGGTTACGCAGCGTTACTTGGATGCGTCAAGCCGAATGGTCATCCACGCCCCCTTACGAGGGGCCGCGCGCGGCCCGGGTGCGAGGCGGGCTCCACCGTGCTGGTACGGTGGACGGCGTACATCAGACGTCCTTTAAGGTCCGTCCCGTGAGGCGGAGAAGGAGGTCCTTTTCATGGACAGCCAGGTTTCCCCCGAGGTGGCCCCGTCTCAGGACGGCACCGCCGCGGCGCGCCCCGTACTGGAGGCGCAGGACATCGCCCGGGTTCTGACCCGCATCGCCCACGAGATCGTCGAACGCGCCAAGGGCGCCGACGACGTGGTGCTGCTCGGCATCCCCACCCGCGGTGTCCATCTCGCCCGCCGGCTGGCGGCCAAGCTCGAAGAGATCACCGGCACGAAGATCCCGGTCGGTTCCCTCGACATCACCATGTACCGCGACGACCTGCGCCTGAAGCCCGCGCGGACCATCGGCCGCACCGAGATCCCCGGCGATGACATCGACGGCCGTCTCGTGGTCCTCGTCGACGACGTGCTCTTCTCCGGCCGCACCATCCGCGCCGCCCTCGACGCGCTCGGCGCCATCGGCCGCCCCCGCTCCGTCCAGCTCGCCGTCCTCGTCGACCGGGGCCACCGCGAGCTCCCGATCCGCGCCGACTACGTGGGCAAGAACCTCCCGACGTCGCTGCGGGAGACCGTCAAGGTCCAGCTCCAGGAGGAGGACGGCCGGGACGCCGTGCTGCTCGGCCAGCGGACCGACCGGGCGCCCGGACAGTAGACGCTCCCGCGCCCGGATTCCGCACCAGCGGGGTCCGTGCCGAGGCCTGCCCTGCCCGCCGCCCGCACCTCCAGCAAGCCCCCAGCCTGCCTGCCCTCCAGACCTACGGAGCCAACCGGATGAAGCGCCACCTCATCTCGGCCGCCGACCTCACGCGCGACGACGCCGTCCTGATCCTCGACACCGCCGAGGAGATGGCCCGGGTCGCCGACCGGCCGATCAAGAAGCTGCCCACCCTGCGCGGCCTCACGGTCGTCAACCTCTTCTTCGAGGACTCGACCCGCACCCGGATCTCGTTCGAGGCGGCCGCCAAGCGGCTGTCCGCCGACGTCATCAACTTCTCCGCCAAGGGCTCCTCGGTCTCCAAGGGCGAATCCCTGAAGGACACCGCCCTCACCCTGGAGGCCATGGGCGCGGACGCGGTCGTCATCCGCCACCACGCCTCCGGCGCCCCCTACCGGCTCGCGACCTCCGGCTGGATCGACTCCGCCGTCGTCAACGCCGGCGACGGCACCCACGAGCACCCCACGCAGGCCCTGCTGGACGCCTTCACCATGCGCCGCCGCCTCGTCGGCCGCGACGCCGGACTCGGCAAGGACCTCGCCGGCCGCCGGATCACCATCGTCGGCGACATCCTGCACAGCCGCGTGGCCCGCTCCAACGTCCACCTGCTGCACACCCTCGGCGCCGAGGTCACCCTCGTGGCCCCGCCGACCCTCGTCCCGATCGGCGTCGAGACCTGGCCGTGCGCGGTCGGCTACGACCTCGACGAGGTGCTCCCGAAGTCCGACGCGGTCATGATGCTGCGTGTGCAGCGCGAACGCATGAACGCCGCCTTCTTCCCGACCGAGCGCGAGTACTCCCGCCGCTACGGCCTCGACGGCGAGCGCATGGCGAAGATGCCCGAGCACGCCATCGTCATGCACCCCGGCCCGATGAACCGCGGCATGGAGATCACCGCCCAGGTCGCCGACTCCGACCGGTGCACGGCCGTCGAGCAGGTCGCCAACGGCGTCTCCACCCGCATGGCCGTCCTGTACCTGCTGCTCGGCGGCTCCGAGCCCGCCGTCGCCACCACCGCCCCCGCCGCCCCGCGCACCGAGGAGAACAAGTAACCATGAGCAAGATCCTTATCCGCGGCGCGAAGGTACTCGGCGGCGACGCGCAGGACGTCCTGATCGACGGCGAGACCATCGCCGAGGTCGGGACCGGGCTGTCCGCCGAGGGCGCGACCGTCATCGAGGCCGAGGGCCAGGTCCTCCTGCCGGGCCTCGTCGACCTGCACACCCACCTGCGCGAGCCCGGCCGTGAGGACAGCGAGACCGTCCTCACCGGCACCCGCGCCGCCGCCTCCGGTGGCTACACCGCCGTTTTCGCCATGGCGAACACCTTCCCGGTCGCCGACACCGCCGGCGTGGTCGAGCAGGTCTGGCGCCTGGGCAAGGAGTCCGGCTACTGCGACGTGCAGCCCATCGGCGCCGTCACCGTCGGCCTGGAGGGCAAGCAGCTCTCCGAGCTGGGCGCCATGCACGAATCCGCCGCCCGCGTCACCGTCTTCTCCGACGACGGCAAGTGCGTGGACGACGCCGTGATCATGCGCCGCGCCCTGGAGTACGTGAAGGCCTTCGGCGGCGTCGTCGCCCAGCACGCCCAGGAACCCCGCCTGACCGAGGGCGCCCAGATGAACGAGGGCGTCGTCTCCGCCGAGCTGGGCCTCGGCGGCTGGCCGGCCGTCGCGGAGGAGTCGATCATCGCCCGCGACGTCCTCCTCGCCGAGCACGTCGGCTCCCGCGTCCACATCTGCCACCTCTCCACCGCCGGGTCCGTCGAGATCGTCCGCTGGGCCAAGTCCCGCGGCATCGACGTCACCGCCGAGGTCACCCCGCACCACCTGCTCCTCACCGACGAGCTGGTCCGCTCGTACAACGCGGTCTACAAGGTCAACCCGCCGCTGCGCACCGAGCGCGACGTCATGGCCCTGCGCGAGGCCCTCGCCGACGGCACGATCGACATCGTCGCCACCGACCATGCCCCGCACCCGCACGAGGACAAGGACTGCGAGTGGGCCGCCGCCGCCATGGGCATGGTGGGCCTGGAGACCGCGCTGTCCGTCGTCCAGCAGACGATGATCGAGACCGGACTGCTCGACTGGGCCGGCGTCGCCGACCGGATGTCCTTCGCCCCGGCGCGCATCGGCGGCCTCAACCACCACGGCCGGCCCGTCTCGGCAGGTGAACCCGCCAACCTGACCTTGGTCGATACCTCGTACCGTGGTGTCGTGGACCCCGCACACTTCGCCTCCCGCAGCCGCAACACGCCTTACGAGGGCCGTGAGCTGCCGGGGCGCGTCACTCACACCTTCCTGCGGGGCCGGGCAACGGTCGTGGACGGGAAACTGGCGTGACACCTGCAGTAATCCAACTGGCCGCCGAGGCCGCCGAACGACAGTCGGCGGAGGTGACGAACTTCGGCGCCCGCATCGCCTGGGTGATCGGGCTCGTCGTCTTCATCGCCTTCGTCTACTGGCTGATGCGGCAGGGCTGGAAATGGCGCGGCGCCCTGCAGGACGACCTGCCGGAGCTGCCCGCCGCCCCCGACGGTCTGCCCGAACACCGGTTGGCCCTCACCGGCCGGTACCACGGGTCCACCACCGCCGGGCAGTGGCTCGACCGGATCGTCGCCCACGGTCTGGGGGTGCGCAGCCGCGTGGAGCTCACGCTCACCGACGCGGGCCTCGACGTGGTCCGACCGGGTGCCACCGACTTCTTCGTACCGGCCGCGCGGCTGCGCGGCGCCCGCCTCGACAAGGGAATCGCGGGCAAGGTACTCACCGAGGGCGGTCTGCTCGTCGTCACCTGGGCGCACGGCGACAAGCTGATCGACTCCGGATTCCGCTCCGACCGCGCGGCCGAACACGCCGCGTGGGTCGAGGCGATCAACCTCATGAACCCATCCATCACGACGGAAGGCGCCGAACGATGACGACCTCCACCAGGGGAGCAGCCAAAGCTCCCGCCGTACTCGTCCTGGAGGACGGTCGGATCTTCCGCGGCCGCGCCTACGGCGCTGTGGGGGAGACCTTCGGCGAGGCCGTGTTCTCCACCGGCATGACCGGCTACCAGGAGACCCTCACCGACCCGTCGTACCACCGACAGGTCGTCGTGATGACCGCCCCGCACGTGGGCAACACCGGCGTCAACGACGAGGACCCCGAGTCCTCCCGCATCTGGGTCTCCGGCTACGTCGTACGCGACCCCGCCCGCGTCCCCTCCAACTGGCGCTCGAAGCGCTCGCTGGACGAGGAACTGGTCCGGCAGGGCGTCGTCGGCATCTCCGGCGTCGACACCCGCGCCCTGACCCGCCACCTGCGCGAGCGCGGCGCGATGCGCGTCGGCATCTTCTCCGGCGCCGCCGTCATGGACGACGCCGTGCTGCTGGCGAAGGTCCAGGAAGCCCCCCAGATGAAGGGCGCGAACCTCTCCGCCGAGGTCGCCACCAAGCAGCCGTACGTCGTCCCCGCGATCGGCGAGAAGCGCTTCACCGTCGCCGCCGTGGACCTCGGCATCAAGGGCATGACCCCGCACCGCATGGCCGAGCGCGGCATCGAGGTGCACGTGCTGCCCGCGACCGCCACCGTCGAGGACGTCTACGCCGTCTCCCCGGACGGCGTGTTCTTCTCCAACGGCCCCGGCGACCCGGCCACCGCCGACCACGCCGTCTCCGTCATGCAGGGCGTCCTGGAGCGGGGGACCCCGCTCTTCGGCATCTGCTTCGGCAACCAGATCCTCGGCCGCTCGCTCGGCTTCGGCACCTACAAGCTGAAGTACGGCCACCGCGGCATCAACCAGCCGGTGCAGGACCGCACCACCGGCAAGGTCGAGGTCACCGCGCACAACCACGGCTTCGCCGTGGACGCGCCCCTCGACAAGGTCTCCGAGACCCCCTACGGCCGCGCCGAGGTCTCGCACGTCTGCCTGAACGACAACGTCGTGGAAGGCCTCCGCCTGCTCGACCGGCCGGCCTTCTCCGTCCAGTACCACCCCGAGGCCGCCGCCGGCCCGCACGACGCGGCGTACCTCTTCGACCGCTTCGTATCTCTGATGGAGGCCGAGCGTGCCTAAGCGCACCGATATCCAGTCCGTCCTGGTCATCGGCTCCGGCCCGATCGTCATCGGCCAGGCCGCGGAGTTCGACTACTCCGGCACCCAGGCCTGCCGCGTCCTCAAGGCCGAGGGCCTGCGGGTCATCCTGGTCAACTCCAACCCCGCGACGATCATGACCGACCCGGAGATCGCCGACGCCACGTACGTCGAGCCGATCACCCCCGAGTTCGTCGAGAAGATCATCGCCAAGGAGCGCCCCGACGCGCTGCTCCCGACCCTCGGTGGCCAGACCGCGCTCAACACCGCGATCTCCATGCACGAGCAGGGTGTGCTGGAGAAGTACGGCGTCGAGCTGATCGGCGCCAACGTCGAGGCCATCAACAAGGGCGAGGACCGCGACCTCTTCAAGGGCGTCGTCGAGGCCGTCAAGGCCAAGATCGGTTACGGCGAGTCGGCCCGCTCGGTCATCTGCCACTCCATGGACGACGTCCTCAAGGGCGTCGAGACGCTCGGCGGCTACCCCGTCGTCGTCCGCCCCTCCTTCACCATGGGCGGCGCGGGCTCCGGCTTCGCCCACGACGAGGACGAGCTGCGCCGCATCGCCGGCCAGGGCCTCACGCTCTCCCCGACCACCGAGGTGCTCCTGGAGGAGTCCATCCTCGGCTGGAAGGAGTACGAGCTGGAGCTGATGCGCGACACCAAGGACAACGTGGTCGTCGTCTGCTCCATCGAGAACTTCGACCCGATGGGCGTCCACACCGGCGACTCCATCACCGTCGCCCCGGCGATGACCCTGACCGACCGCGAGTACCAGCGGCTGCGCGACATCGGCATCGCGATCATCCGCGAGGTCGGCGTCGACACCGGCGGCTGCAACATCCAGTTCGCGATCGACCCGGTCGACGGCCGCGTCATCGTCATCGAGATGAACCCGCGCGTCTCGCGCTCGTCGGCGCTCGCGTCGAAGGCCACCGGCTTCCCGATCGCCAAGATCGCCGCCAAGCTGGCCATCGGCTACACGCTGGACGAGGTCCCCAACGACATCACCGAGAAGACGCCGGCCTCCTTCGAGCCGACCCTCGACTACGTCGTCGTCAAGGCCCCGCGCTTCGCCTTCGAGAAGTTCCCGGCCGCCGACGCCACCCTCACCACCACCATGAAGTCGGTGGGCGAGGCCATGGCCATCGGCCGCAACTTCACCGAGGCCCTCCAGAAGGCCCTGCGCTCCCTGGAGAAGAAGGGCTCCCAGTTCACCTTCGTCGGCGAGCCCGGCGACAAGGCCGAACTGCTGGCCACCGCCGTCCGCCCGACCGACGGCCGCATCAACACCGTCATGCAGGCCATCCGCGCCGGCGCCACCCAGGAGGAGGTCTTCGAGTCCACGAAGATCGACCCCTGGTTCGTCGACCAGCTCTTCCTGATCAAGGAGATCGCCGACGAGCTGGCCGCCGCCGAGAAGCTCCACCCCGAGCTGCTCGCCGAGGCCAAGCGCCACGGCTTCTCCGACGCCCAGATCGCCGAGATCCGCGGCCTGCGCGAGGACGTCGTCCGCGAGGTCCGCCACGCCCTCGGCGTCCGCCCGGTCTACAAGACGGTCGACACCTGCGCCGCCGAGTTCGCCGCGAAGACCCCGTACTTCTACTCGTCCTACGACGAGGAGTCCGAGGTCGCCCCGCGCACCAAGCCCGCGGTGATCATCCTGGGCTCCGGCCCGAACCGCATCGGCCAGGGCATCGAGTTCGACTATTCCTGCGTCCACGCCTCCTTCGCGCTCAGCGACGCGGGCTACGAGACCGTGATGGTCAACTGCAACCCCGAGACCGTCTCGACGGACTACGACACCTCCGACCGCCTGTACTTCGAGCCGCTGACGCTCGAAGACGTGCTGGAGATCGTCCACGCCGAGTCGCTGGCCGGCCCCATCGCCGGTGTCGTCGTCCAGCTCGGCGGCCAGACCCCGCTGGGTCTCGCCCAGGCGCTCAAGGACAACGGCGTCCCCGTCGTCGGCACCTCGCCCGAGGCCATCCACGCCGCCGAGGACCGCGGCGCGTTCGGCCAGGTCCTCGCCGACGCCGGCCTGCCCGCCCCCAAGCACGGCACCGCGACCACCTTCGCCGGCGCCAAGGCCATCGCCGACGAGATCGGCTACCCGGTCCTCGTCCGCCCGTCCTACGTGCTCGGCGGCCGCGGCATGGAGATCGTCTACGACGAGACCCGCCTGCAGGCCTACATCGCCGAGTCGACGGAGATCTCCCCGACCCGCCCCGTGCTGGTCGACCGCTTCCTCGACGACGCGATCGAGATCGACGTGGACGCCCTCTACGACGGCACCGAGCTCTACCTCGGCGGCGTCATGGAGCACATCGAGGAAGCCGGCATCCACTCCGGCGACTCGGCCTGCGCCCTGCCCCCGATCACCCTCGGCGGCTACGACATCAAGCGCCTGCGCGCCTCCACCGAGGCCATCGCCGAGGGCGTCGGAGTCCGCGGCCTGATCAACATCCAGTTCGCGATGGCCGGCGACATCCTCTACGTCCTGGAGGCCAACCCGCGCGCCTCCCGGACCGTGCCCTTCACCTCGAAGGCCACGGCCGTCCCGCTCGCGAAGGCCGCCGCCCGCATCTCGCTCGGCGCCACCATCGCCGAGCTGCGCGCCGAGGGCATGCTCCCGAGGATCGGCGACGGCGGCACCCTGCCGTTCGACGCGCCGATCTCCGTCAAGGAGGCCGTCATGCCGTGGTCGCGCTTCCGCGACATCCACGGCCGCGGCGTCGACACCGTCCTCGGTCCGGAGATGCGCTCCACCGGCGAGGTCATGGGCATCGACTCGCTGTTCGGCACGGCGTACGCCAAGTCGCAGGCCGGCGCCTACGGCCCGCTGCCCACCAAGGGCCGTGCGTTCATCTCCGTCGCCAACCGCGACAAGCGCTCGATGATCTTCCCGGCCCGCGAGCTCGTCGCCCACGGCTTCGAACTCCTCGCCACCTCCGGCACCGCCGAGGTCCTGCGCCGCAACGGCATCAACGCCACCGTCGTGCGCAAGCTCAGCGAGGGCGAGGGCCCGGACGGCGAGAAGACCATCGTCCAGCTCATCCACGACGGCCAGGTCGACCTGATCGTCAACACCCCGTACGGCACCGGCGGCCGCCTCGACGGCTACGAGATCCGTACGGCGGCCGTGGCCCGCAGCGTCCCGTGCCTGACCACGGTCCAGGCGCTCGCCGCCGCCGTCCAGGGCATCGACGCCCTGGGCCGCGGTGACGTGGGCGTGCGCTCCCTCCAGGAGCACGCGGAGCAGCTGACGGCCGCCCGCGACTGATCGCCCGTCCAGGGGAAGGGGGACACCGGAAACACCGCGGTGTCCCCCTTCCCATGACCGCACAAGGGAGCTCCCGGACGATGTACGAACTCTTCTTCAACCTGGTCTTCAAGCGGATGGACCCCGAGCGGGCCCACTACCTGGCCTTCCGGTGGATCCGCCTCGCCGCCCGCACCCCCGTCCTGCGCACCTTCGTGGCGGCCGCCCTGGCACCGCGCCACAAGGAGCTGCGCACCGAGGCGCTGGGCCTGCGCATGCACGGCCCGTTCGGCCTCGCGGCCGGCTTCGACAAGAACGCCGTCGCCATCGACGGCATGTCCATGCTCGGCTTCGACCACATCGAGATCGGCACGGTCACCGGTCAGGCGCAGCCCGGCAACCCCAAGAAGCGCCTCTTCCGCCTGGTGCCGGACCGCGCGCTGATCAACCGCATGGGCTTCAACAACGAGGGCTCGGCCGCCGTCGCCGCGCGCCTGGCCGCCCGTACGCCCGTCTTCAACACCGTCGTCGGCGTCAACATCGGCAAGACGAAGGTCGTACCGGAGGAGGAGGCCGCCGCCGACTACGTGCTCTCCACCGAGCGCCTCGCCCGCCACGCCGACTACCTCGTCGTCAACGTCTCCTCCCCGAACACCCCGGGCCTGCGCAACCTCCAGGCCACCGAGTCCCTGCGCCCGCTGCTGACCGCCGTCCGCGAGGCCGCCGACCGCGCCGTGCCCGACCGGCGCGTCCCGCTGCTCGTCAAGATCGCCCCGGACCTCGCGGACGAGGACGTGGACGCGGTCGCCGACCTCGCCCTGGAACTGGGCCTGGACGGCATCATCGCCACCAACACGACGATCGCCCGCGAAGGCCTCGGGCTGAAGTCCTCCCCGGCCCTCGTCAAGGAGACCGGCGGACTGTCCGGCGCCCCCGTCAAGGAGCGCTCCCTGGAGGTCCTGCGGCGCCTGTACGCGCGCGTGGGCGACCGGATCGTCCTGGTGGGCGTCGGCGGCATCGAGAACGCCGAGGACGCCTGGCAGCGCATCCTGGCCGGCGCCACCCTGATCCAGGGCTACAGCGCCTTCATCTACGAGGGCCCCTTCTACGCCCGCGCCATCCACAAGGGCCTGGCCGCGCGCCTCGCCGCCAGCCCCTACGCGACCCTCGCCGAAGCGGTGGGCGCCGAGACCCGAAAGGCCGCGCTGTGAGCCCTGTGACCCCTGAGGCCCCCGAGACCGCCGGCGCCGCTGTGACGCCCTTCGGAGCCCGTCTGCGGGCCGCGATGGACGCCCGGGGCCCCCTGTGCGTCGGGATCGATCCGCACGCGGCCCTGCTGGCCTCCTGGGGCCTGGACGACGACATCGCGGGCCTGGAGCGGTTCTCCCGCACGGTCGTGGAGGCCCTCGCCGACCAGGTGGCCGTCTTCAAGCCGCAGGCGGCCTTCTTCGAGCGCTTCGGCTCGCGCGGCGTCGCCGTGCTGGAGCGGACCGTCGCCGACGCGCGGGCCGCGGGCACGCTGGTGCTGATGGACGCCAAGCGCGGCGACATCGGCTCCACCATGGCCGCCTACGCCGCCGCCTTCCTCGACCCGGCCTCCCCGCTGTTCTCGGACGCGCTCACGGTCTCCCCGTACCTGGGCTACGGCTCGCTCAAGCCGGCCGTCGACCTCGCGCGGGAATCGGGCGCGGGTCTGTTCGTGCTCGCGCTGACCTCGAACCCGGAGGGAGCGGAGGTCCAGCGGGCCGTGCGCGAGGACGGGCGCACCATCGGCGCGACGATGCTGGCGCACCTGGCCGCGGAGAACGCCGGGGCCGCGCCCATGGGCTCCTTCGGCGCGGTCGTCGGCGCGACGCTGGGGGACCTGTCCTCCTTCGACCTGGACATCAACGGTCCGCTGCTGGCCCCCGGCATCGGCGCGCAGGGCGCGAGCGCCGCCGACCTGCCGGCCGTCTTCGGCGCGGCCGTCGGCAACGTCGTCCCGAACGTGTCGCGGGGCGTCCTCGCGTACGGTCCGGACGTGAGCGCGCTGCGGGATTCCGCGAAGCGGTTCGCGGACGAGATCCGGGACGCCGTGGCCGCCTGATCGGACCCGACAGGGGTGTGGTCGGGGGGTCGGCGGACCGGCGCGAGACACGGCTTGACGGAATTCGAACGTAATTACCCGGACAAAACCCGGGTGGTTTGTCTGTGATGTACGGTTCAGTCGAGGCTGACCAGGACTTTTCGTCCGTTCTCGCTGACTGGAGCGGCCTTGGCCGCTAGTCTCCGAGCAGAGTGAACGAGCAGCGAACGAGTTCCATCGCTGTTCGGGAGCTCGCCTGGCGTGGTGCCCAAAGCCCTGCGCCGGTCCGTATCCGACAGTTCGACATCCGAGGTGACGTAGGCGTGGCTCTTCCGCCCCTTACCCCTGAACAGCGCGCAGCAGCGCTCGAAAAGGCCGCCGCGGCTCGCCGGGAGCGGGCCGAGGTGAAGAATCGACTCAAGCACTCCGGTGCCTCCCTCCACGACGTCATCAAGCTGGGTCAGGAGAACGACGTCATCGGAAAGATGAAGGTCTCCGCCCTGCTCGAATCCCTGCCCGGCGTCGGCAAGGTCCGTGCCAAGCAGATCATGGAGCGCCTCGGCATCTCCGAGTCCCGGCGTGTCCGAGGTCTCGGTTCCAACCAGATCGCCTCTCTGGAGCGTGAGTTCGGCGGCAAGGCCGCCTGAGGCGCCCCCCGAAGTTCTCCCGGCGTTCTCAGGCAGTCCCGAGAACCTGGATAATCGCTCTATGGCAGCAGAGGTTCGTCCGCGGCTGACCGTGCTCTCCGGCCCCTCGGGGGTCGGCAAGAGCACGGTCGTCGCGCATATGCGCAAGGTCCACCCCGAGGTATGGCTCTCGGTGTCGGCCACCACCCGCAAGCCGCGGCCCGGTGAGCGACACGGAGTCCACTACTTCTTCGTCAACGACGACGAGTTCGACAAGCTGATCGCCAACGGCGAGCTGCTGGAGTGGGCCGAATTCGCGGGCAACCGCTACGGCACACCACGCGGCGCGGTGTCGGAACGCCTGGAGAACGGCGAGCCGGTGCTGCTGGAGATCGACCTCCAGGGCGCCCGACTCGTCCGCGAGTCCAAGCCCGACGCCCAGCTGGTCTTCCTCGCCCCGCCGAGCTGGGAGGAACTGGTCCGCCGGCTCACCGGCCGCGGCACGGAATCGCCCGAGGTGATCGAGCGCCGGCTGGAGGCCGCGAAGATCGAGCTCGCTGCCGAGCCCGAGTTCGACACCACCCTGGTCAACACCTCCGTCGAGGACGTGGCACGCGAGCTGCTAGCCTTGATGAATGTTGTTTGATCGTTGATCGATGTTCAGTCGGTCAATGTCTGATCTTTCACCCATCTTCGGAAGGTAGAGCGTGTCCTCTTCCATCACTGCGCCCGAGGGCATCATCAACCCGCCGATCGACGAGCTGCTCGAGGCCACGGACTCGAAGTACAGCCTCGTGATCTACGCGGCCAAGCGCGCGCGTCAGATCAACGCGTACTACTCGCAGCTCGGTGAAGGCCTGCTGGAGTACGTCGGCCCGCTGGTGGACACCCACGTCCACGAGAAGCCGCTTTCGATCGCGCTGCGCGAGATCAACGCGGGTCTGCTGACCTCCGAGGCCATCGAGGCCCCGGCTCAGTAAGGCACGGAAATCCTTCACCACAGGCCCGGCAGAGCATCTGCCGGGCCTGTGGTGTGTCATGGGTACGTACGAGAAGCAGGTACGGGAACCAGCCGAAGGGGCGTGTGTGGTGGGTAAGCCGAAGGTCGTGCTCGGAGTCAGTGGCGGGATCGCCGCCTACAAGGCGTGCGAGCTGCTGCGCCGACTGACCGAGTCCGGACACGACGTACGGGTCGTGCCCACCGCCGCGTCGCTGAACTTCGTCGGCGAGGCCACCTGGGCCGCCCTCTCCGGCAACCCCGCCTCCACCGAGGTCTGGGAGAGCGTCCACGAGGTGCCCCACGTGCGGATCGGTCAGACGGCCGACCTCGTCGTCGTGGCCCCCGCCACCGCCGACATGCTGGCCAAGGCCGCCCACGGCCTGGCCGACGACCTCCTCACGAACACCCTGCTCACCGCGCGCTGTCCCGTGGTGTTCGCGCCGGCCATGCACACCGAGATGTGGGAGCACCCCGCCACCCAGGAGAACGTCGCCACCCTGCGCCGACGCGGCGCCGTCGTCATCGAACCCGCTGTCGGCCGCCTCACCGGCAAGGACACCGGCAAGGGCCGGCTGCCCGACCCCGAGGAGATCTACGAGGTCTGCCGCAGGGTCTTGGCCCGCGGCGCGGTCGCGCCCGACTTCGCCGGCCGGCACGTGGTCGTCAGCGCCGGCGGTACGCGCGAGCCGCTCGACCCGGTCCGCTTCCTCGGCAACCGCTCCTCCGGCAAGCAGGGCTACGCCCTCGCCCGCACCGCCGCCGCGCGCGGCGCCCGCGTCACCCTGGTCGCGGCCAACACCGCCCTCGCCGACCCGGCCGGGGTGGACGTCGTCCGCGTCGGCACGGCCCTCCAGCTGCGCGAGGCGGTCCTGAAGGCGGCCGCCGACGCCGACGCCGTCGTCATGGCGGCGGCGGTGGCGGACTTCCGGCCCGCCCACTACGCCGACGGCAAGATCAAGAAGCAGGACGGGCGGGACCCCGAGCCGGTGGCGCTGGTGCGCAACCCCGACGTCCTCGCGGAGATCTCCGCCGAACGGGCCCGCCCGGGTCAGATCGTCGTGGGATTCGCCGCCGAAACCGACGAGGTCCTCGCCAACGGCCGTGCGAAGCTCCGTCGCAAGGGATGTGACCTTCTCGTCGTCAACGAGGTCGGCACGGCCAAGACCTTCGGTTCCGAGGAGAACGAAGCCGTCATCCTGGCATCCGATGGCACCGAGAGCCCGGTGCCCCATGGCCCCAAGGAAGCCCTCGCCGATGTGATTTGGGACCGGGTGGCCGCGCGGCTCTCCGGCGCCGAGACCCCGGGAAGTCGATGAGCGTCGCCCTTCTCGGCGGGAAATCCATGGGTCAGAATGTAGTGCCGCAGGTCACATCGTTCCCACTGGGCGAGATCGGTGGTCCGGGCAAGGGTGGCGACCGATAAACTGCCACCGGAACGTGATCGGGCGCAGCCCCCGGTGTGGTTCCGCCAAATGATCAGCCAGCAGCCGCTGCAACCCCAGGGAGCGTTGTGTCCCGTCGCCTGTTCACCTCGGAGTCCGTGACCGAGGGTCACCCCGACAAGATCGCTGACCAGATCAGCGACACGATCCTCGACGCGCTCCTCACCGAGGACCCGACCTCGCGTGTGGCCGTGGAGACTCTCATCACCACCGGTCTCGTCCACATCGCCGGCGAGGTCACGACGAAGGCGTACGCGCCGATCGCCCAGCTCGTCCGCGACAAGATCCTCGACATCGGCTACGACTCGTCGAAGAAGGGCTTCGACGGCGCCTCCTGTGGCGTGTCGGTGTCCATCGGCGCGCAGTCCCCCGACATCGCGCAGGGCGTCGACACGGCGTACGAGCAGCGCGTCGAGGGCGACGAGGACGAGCTCGACAAGCAGGGCGCCGGCGACCAGGGCCTGATGTTCGGCTACGCCTGCGACGAGACGCCCGAGCTGATGCCGCTCCCGATCCACATCGCGCACCGCCTCTCCAAGCGGCTGTCCGAGGTCCGCAAGAACGGGACCATCCCGTACCTGCGCCCCGACGGCAAGACCCAGGTCACCATCGAGTACGACGGCGACAAGGCCGTGCGCCTGGACACCGTCGTCGTGTCCTCGCAGCACGCCGCCGACATCGACCTCGACTCGCTGCTCGCGCCCGACATCCGCGAGTTCGTCGTCGAGCACGTGCTCGCGCAGCTCGTCGAGGACGGCATCAAGCTGGACACCGAGGGCTACCGCCTGCTGGTCAACCCGACCGGTCGCTTCGAGATCGGCGGCCCGATGGGCGACGCCGGCCTGACCGGCCGCAAGATCATCATCGACACCTACGGCGGCATGGCCCGTCACGGTGGCGGCGCCTTCTCCGGCAAGGACCCGTCGAAGGTCGACCGCTCCGCCGCGTACGCGATGCGCTGGGTCGCCAAGAACGTCGTCGCCGCCGGCCTGGCCGCGCGCTGCGAGGTCCAGGTCGCGTACGCGATCGGCAAGGCCGAGCCCGTCGGTCTCTTCGTGGAGACCTTCGGCACCGCCAAGGTCGAGGTCCAGAAGATCGAGGACGCGATCGGCGAGGTCTTCGACCTGCGTCCGGCCGCGATCATCCGCGACCTGGACCTGCTGCGGCCGATCTACGCCCAGACCGCCGCCTACGGCCACTTCGGCCGCGAGCTGCCGGACTTCACCTGGGAGCGCACCGACCGCGTCGACGCCCTGCGCGCCGCCGCCGGCCTGTAAGCCCGTAGGCACCACCGCCTGTGACGGACGGCCCCGGACCCTCGACGGTCCGGGGCCGTTCGCATGTCCTGCCTGTCAGTGGGGTTTGGTAAGAATGCTGGTGTGAGCAGCGCGAACGATTCCCCGCCGGAACAGCTCGCACTGATCCGGGAGATGGTCGCCGAGGCGAAGGCCAAGGCGCCCAAGGCCAAGCCGCGCACCTGGCGCGGCGCCGCGCTGGCCCAGGAGCTGCCGGTCGCGCGGGTCCTCGTCAACAAGGGGATGCTCCACCTCGACCGGCTCTTCGACTACGCCGTGCCCGCCGAGCTGTCCGAGGCCGCGCAGCCGGGCGTCCGCGTCCGGGTCCGCTTCGGCGCGGGCTCCCACCGGGTCCACGGCGGTCGCCGCGAGGGCGGCGGGCTCATCGACGGGTTCATCGTCGAGCGGCGGGCCGAGTCCGACTACGACGGGGCCCTGGCCGCGCTCGCGCAGGTCGTCTCGCCCGAGGTGGTCCTCGGCCCCCGGATGCTGGCCCTCGCCCAGGCCGTCGCCGACCGCTACGCGGGCAGCCTGGCCGACGTGCTCCAGCTCGCCCTGCCCCCGCGCAACGCCCGCGCCGAGGCCCGGCCCTCGCCCGAGCCGCTGCCCCCGCCCGGCGTCCCCGAGCCCGCCGGCTGGACCCGCTACGGCGCGGGCCCCGCCTTCCTGCGCGCCCTGGCGGCGGCGGCGCCCCCGCGCCGTGTGGACGGCGCTGCCCGGCCCCGGCTGGGCGGACGAGCTCGCCCGCGCCATGGCGGCCACCCTCGCCTCCGGGCGCGGCGCCCTCGCGGTGGTGCCCGACGGGCGCGCCGCCTCCCGGCTCGATACGGCCCTCACCGACCTGCTGGGCGCCGGCCGGCACGCCCTGCTGACCGCCGAGTCCGGCCCCGAGAAGCGCTACGCCCAGTGGCTCGCCGTCAGCCGGGGCTCGGTGCGGGCCGTCGTCGGCACCCGGGCCGCGATGTTCGCCCCGGTGCGCGACCTCGGGCTCGTCGCCGTCTGGGACGACGGGGACTCCAGCCACGCCGACGACCACGCGCCGTTCCCGCACGTCCGCGAGGTCCTGGAGCTGCGCGCGGTCAGCGAGGGCTGCGGTTTCCTGATCGGCGCGACCGGCTGCACCGTCGAGGCCGCCCAGCTCGTCGAGTCCGGCTGGGCCCGTCCGCTGGTCGCCGACCGCGAGACCGTACGGGCCCACGCGCCCCGCATCCGCACCGTCGGCGACGAACTGCTGGCCCGCGACGGGGCGGCCCGCGCCGCCCGGCTGCCCAGCCTGGCCTGGGAGACCGTCCGGGAGGGGCTGAAGAGCGGGCCCGTGCTGGTGCAGGTGCCCCGGCGCGGGTACGTGCCCCGGCTGGCCTGCGAGCGCTGCCGCACCCCGGCCCGCTGCACCGTGTGCGCGGGGCCCCTGGAGGCGCCCGACGAGCGGGACCTGCATTGCGGCTGGTGCGGTCGGGCCGAGCACGCCTGGCACTGCGAGGAGTGCGGCTCCTTCCGGCTGCGGGCCCAGGTCGTGGGCGCGCGACGCACCGCCGAGGAGCTGGGCCGGGCCTTCCCCGCCGTGGCCGTACGGACCTCCGGGCGCGACCACGTCCTGGACGAGGTGCCGGACCGCCCCGCACTGGTGGTGTCCACCCCGGGCGCCGAACCGGTCGCCGCCGGCGCCGGGTACGCGGCGGCGCTGCTGCTGGACGGCTGGGCCATGCTGACCCGGCCCGACCTGCGGGCGGGGGAGGACGCGCTGCGCCGCTGGATCGGGGCCGCCTCGCTGGTGCGCCCCGACGGGCAGGTGGTGGTGGTCGCCGAGCCGACGCTGCGGCCCGTGCAGGCCCTGGTGCGCTGGGACCCGGTGGGGCACGCCGTACGGGAACTCGCCGAGCGGGCGCAGCTGGGCTTCCCGCCCGTGTCGCGGATGGCCGCCGTCGCGGGCCGGGGGGAGTCGTTGGAGGCCTTCCTCGCCGCCGCCGAGCTGCCGGCCGACGCCGAGGTACTGGGCCCCGTACCGCTCCCCGCGCGGCGCGGGGAGCCCTCGCCGGGGGAACGGGTCCTCGTACGGGTGCCGCCGGGCAGCGGGGCCGCGCTGGCGGCCGCCCTCAAGTCGGCGCAGGCCGCCCGGCTGGCGCGGGGCGTACCGGCGGCGGAGGCGGTCCGGATCCGGATCGACCCGCCGGACATCGGGTGAGGGCCGATCGTGGTTGACGCCGCTTGACGCCCCCGGACGGCCGAAACCCCCGGCGGGGCGGCCCCGGGAGGGGCGCTCCGCCGGGGGCGGGGGTCACGGCGCCGCGAACCCGGCCGTCGGGGGTCGGCGACCCGGCGGTGACGGGTGGGCGGCGGGTCAGCCGTTGCGGGGGCCGGGGAAGGCGGCCGACCGGGCCGCCGACACCGCCGGAACACCGGCCTGGGACTCCTCGCGGACCGGCTGCGGGGGCACGGAACGGGCCGCGGGGATCGTGGAGAGCGGTCCCAGGGGCCGGGTCGTGGTGCCCTCGGCCGGCTGCTCCGCCGCCTCGGCGGCCTGCGCGCGGCGGGCCCCGTACCGGCGGTGGACGGCCTGCTTGGTGACGCCGAGCGCGGAGCCGACGGCGTCCCAGGAGAAGCCGAGGGAGCGGTCGAAGTCCACGGCGGCGGTGACCAGGGTCTCGACGCTGTCCCGCAGCTCCTGCGCGAGACGCACGGTGGGCGCGGGCGCCCTGCCGTAGACGACGAAGCCCGTGGAGGGTCCGGAGCGGCGCGGGCGGTACACGTTGCCGAGCTGGGCGGTGAGCGTCCGCAGAGCGTCCACCTGCCGGCGAACCCGCTCGATGTCCCGCACCAGGAGGTGCAGACTGGCCCGTGCTTGGGCGTCATGGGTGGCGTGGTCGGCCATGAAGAAGCCTCTCGAACCGGTGCTGAAGAGCGGATCGGGCCGCAGACACCGTTCTCATTCGCGGCCCGTTTCGGTCAATCTCTCTTGACCAACGCGTCAGCGGGCGCCCAGGTCACGCTTCGGGGGCGTGTCGGCATATGCGAGAGGCGCGTGGATGTGCGTACGCCCCCTGGACACCGCAGGTGGGCCGCCCCGTGGACGCAGCCTAGACTGGTGCGCTGCTGACAGCCGAGATAGCGAGGTAGGAACCGGTGAAGCTGGTCTTCGCAGGCACCCCCGAGGTCGCCGTGCCCGCCCTGGACGCCCTGATCGCCTCCGGGCGGCACGAGATCGCCGCGGTTGTCACCCGACCCGACGCACCGGCCGGACGCGGCCGACGGCTCGTCGCCAGCCCCGTCGCCGAGCGGGCCGAAGAGGCCGGCATCGAGGTCCTCAAGCCGGTCCGGCCGCGCGACGAGGCCTTCCAGGCCCGCCTGCGCGAGATCGCCCCCGACTGCTGCCCGGTCGTCGCCTACGGCGCGCTCATCCCCAAGAGCGCCCTGGAGATCCCCCGCCACGGCTGGGTCAACCTGCACTTCTCGCTGCTGCCCGCCTGGCGCGGCGCGGCGCCCGTCCAGCACTCGATCATGGCCGGCGACGAGGTCACCGGCGCCTCCACCTTCCGGATCGAGGAGGGCCTCGACACCGGACCGGTCTTCGGCGTCCTCACCGAGGAGGTCCGCCCCACGGACACCAGCGGTGACCTGCTCACGCGGCTCGCCTTCGCCGGCGCCGGCCTGCTGTCCGCGACCATGGACGGCATCGAGGACGGCACCCTGCGCGCCGTCGAGCAGGCCGCCGAGGGCGTCTCCCTCGCGCCGAAGATCACCGTCGAGGACGCCCGGATCGACTGGACCGCGCCCGCGCTGCGCGCCGACCGCGTGGTGCGCGGCTGCACGCCGGCGCCCGGCGCGTGGACCGTCTTCCGGGGCGAGCGGCTCAAGCTGATCTCGGTCGGCCTCGTTCCCGACCGGAAAGACCTGGCGCCCGGCGTGCTCGCCCCCGCCAAGAACAACGTGTACGTCGGCACCGGCTCGCACGCCGTCGAGCTGCTGTGGGTGCAGCCGCAGGGCAAGAAGCCGATGAAGGGCGCCGACTGGGCGCGCGGGGTGCGGATCGCTCCCGGCGAGCGCCTCGGCGGGGCCGACGTAGGCTGATAGCGGCCACGGTGACGGCCCCGGCCGTCACACCCGCGACCGCGCCGCACATCCGCGCCGCACACCCGGCGCCGCACCCGCGCCTCACCCCCGAAACACCCGTAGCGAACCCGTATCCCCGGAGCACCTTTCACGTGAGCGAACAGCCCCGTCAGCCCGGCCGTCGTCCCGCAGGCGGCGGCAAGCCGTCCGGCAAGCAGGACGGCCGTCCGGGCAAGCCCTACCGCCGGCCGCAGAAGGACCCCGTCCGGATGCTGGCCTTCGAGGCGCTGCGGGCGGTGGACGAGCGCGACGCCTACGCCAACCTCGTCCTGCCCCCGCTGCTGAAGAAGGCCCGGCAGAACGAGGGCTTCGAGGCCCGCGACGCGGCCCTGGCCACCGAGCTGGTCTACGGCACCCTGCGCCGGCAGGGCACCTACGACGCGGTGATCAAGGCCTGCATCGACCGGCCGCTGCGCGAGGTGGACCCGCCGGTCCTGGACGTGCTCTCGCTGGGCGCGCACCAGCTGCTCGGCACCCGCATCCCCACGCACGCCGCCGTCTCCGCCAGCGTCGAGCTGGCCCGCGTGGTCCTCGGCGACGGCCGCGCCAAATTCGTCAACGCCGTGCTGCGCAAGATCTCCGCGCACGACCTCGACGGCTGGCTGGAGCGGGTCGCGCCGCCCTACGAGGAGGACGCCGAGGAACACCTCGCCGTCTACCACTCGCACCCGCGCTGGGTCGTGAGCGCACTGTGGGACTCCCTGGGCGGTGGCCGCGCCGGCATCGAGGACCTCCTCGAAGCCGACAACGAGCGGCCCGAGGTCACCCTCGTCGCCCGGCCCGGCCGCTCCACCCCCGAGGAGCTGCTCGCGGCCGTCGGCGAGGACTCGGCGCTCCCGGGCCGCTGGTCCCCGTACGCGGTACGGATGGCCGAGGGCGGCGAGCCGGGCGCGCTGGAGGCGGTGCGCGAGGGGCGCGCGGGCGTCCAGGACGAGGGCAGCCAGCTCGTGGCGATGGCCCTCGCCGCGGCCCCCGTCGAGGGCCGTGACGAACGCTGGCTGGACGGGTGCGCGGGACCGGGCGGCAAGGCGGCCCTGCTCGGCGCGCTCGCCGCGGAGCGCGGGGCGTTCCTGCTGGCCTCCGAGAAGCAGCCGCACCGCGCCCGGCTCGTGGAGCGCGCGCTGGCCGGCAACCCCGGCCCGTACCAGGTCATCGCCGCCGACGGCACCCGACCGCCGTGGCGGCCGGGCTCCTTCGACCGGGTCCTGATGGACGTCCCCTGCTCCGGCCTGGGCGCGCTGCGGCGCCGTCCCGAGGCCCGCTGGCGGCGGCGCCCGGAGGACCTGGAGGGCTTCGCCCCGCTCCAGCGGGCGCTGCTGCGCGAGGCCCTCTCGGCGGTCCGGGTGGGCGGCGTCGTCGGCTACGCCACCTGTTCCCCGCACCTCGCGGAGACGCGGGTGGTCGTGGACGACGTCCTCAAGGGCCGGGGCGCGGGCTTCGACCCGGTGTCGGCGGAGCTGATCGACGCCCGCCCGTACATGGAGGGCGTCCCCGCCCTCGGCGACGGGCCGGACGTCCAGCTGTGGCCGCACCTGCACGGCACGGACGCGATGTACCTGGCCCTGCTGCGCCGCACGGCGTAGGTCGGCCGGCGCAGGTCGGCCGGCGGTGGGCCGTACCGGTGGTCTCCGGTGCGGCCCCCGCATGTCGGGGCCGTGGCCGGAAGCGGTCGGGGGCATGGCACGCTTGGGGCATGGCCGTTCAGATCAATCCCAGCATCCTGTCCGCCGACTTCGCCCGCCTCGCCGAGGAGGCCAGGGCCGTCGAGGGGGCCGACTGGCTGCACGTCGACGTCATGGACAACCATTTCGTCCCGAACCTCACCCTCGGCATGCCGATCGTGGAGTCCCTCAGCCGCGCCACGGACATCCCGCTGGACCTGCACCTGATGATCGAGGACCCCGACCGTTGGGCGCCGCAGTACGTGGAGGCCGGCGCCGGCAGCGTCACCTTCCACGCCGAGGCCGCCGCCGCGCCGGTGCGCCTCGCGCGGGAGATCCGGGCCAAGGGGGCCCGTGCGGCCATGGCACTCAAGCCGGGCACGCCGATCGAGCAGTACGAGGACATCCTCCCCGAGCTCGACATGGTGCTGATCATGACGGTCGAGCCGGGATTCGGCGGTCAGTCCTTCCTCGACATCATGCTGCCCAAGGTGCGGCGCACCCGGGAACTGATCGCCAAGCACGGGCTGGACCTGTGGGTCCAGGTCGACGGCGGGGTCTCGGCCTCGACGATCGAGCGCGTCGCGGAGGCGGGCGCGGACGTGTTCGTGGCGGGCAGCGCCGTATACGGCGCGGTCGACCCGGCCGCCGCGGTGCGGACCCTGCGCGAGCAGGCGGGCGCGGCGATCGCCGCGGCGCCCTGGGCTTGCGACCACTGAGACAAGCGTGGGTGAACAGCTCGGTGAACGGATGCCTTCCGGGCTGATCAACGGCCGTCGGATCTGACAGGATGAACGGCGAGTCGAGAGTGTGAACACGACAGTGTGAACAGCAGTGAGGAGAACGCGGTGTCTGCTATGTCGGCGGGACGGTCAGCCCTGCGGATGGGACCCGCGGAGCTGGTGCAGGCGGCGGCCATGGCCCGCCGCTTCTACCTGGAGGGCAAGTCCAAGATCCAGATCGCGGAGGAGTTCGGCGTCAGCCGCTTCAAGGTGGCCCGGGTCCTGGAGACCGCCCTCGAACGCGACCTCGTACGCATCGAGATCCGGGTGCCGGCCGAACTGGACGCGGAGCGCTCCGACGCGCTCCGGGCCCGGTACGGGCTGCGGCACGCCGTCGTGGTCGAGTCCCCGGCCGATACGACGGAGGACGCGCCGGACCCGGAGAACCTGGGCGCGGTCGCGGCCGATCTGCTGGGCGAGCTGGTCAACGAGGGCGATGTGCTCGGGCTGGCGTGGGGCCGCTCGACCATCCACATGGCCGCCTCCCTGCACCGGCTGCCGCCGTGCACCGTCGTCCAGCTGACCGGCGTCTACGACGCGGGCACCGCCGAGCGCGGGTCCGTGGAGGCCGTCCGCAGGGCCGCGCAGGTCTCCGGCGGGGACGCGCACCCGATCTACGCGCCGATGCTGCTGCCCGACCCGGCGACGGCCGCGGCGCTGCGCAGCCAGACGGGGATCGCCCGCGCCTTCGAGTACTTCGACAAGGTGACCGTCGCGGCCGTGTCGATCGGCTCGTGGGAGCCGGGCATCTCGACCGTCCACGACATGCTGACCGACGAGGAGCGGGCCCACTACGCCTCCCTCGGCGTGGCGGCCGAAATGTCCGCCCATCTGTTCGACGCCGAGGGGCGTCGTGTCGGTCGGGATCTGGGTGAGCGCTGCATCACGGTGGAGGCCGACCGGCTGCGTCGGATCCCCGAGGTCGTGGCGATCGCGGGCGGGCTGCGCAAGGCCGCCGCCATCGGTGCGGTGCTCCGCTCCGGGCTCGTGACCAGCCTCGTCACCGATACCGCCGTCGCGGATTACCTGCTGACGGAGTCCGCTCCGGGGCTTCGGCCGGCGCTGGATCGGGCCGATCCGGACGACTGAGCCGACCGCCCGCGCGGCCGGTGGTGCGGAAGGTGTCCCGATCGAAACCCGAACAGCGGGCCGCCGGAGGCGTTTCGGGGCGCATACTGGACTCGATGACCAAGTCAGCAGTACCTCGCCGCCATTTGCCGTCCAGCCCGTTCAAGGCTCCCGTGGAAGCGCCCCTGCGGCACTTCGGGGTCGGGGACCGGGTGAGTCACGACGAGCACGGCCTCGGCCGTGTCGTCGGTGTCGAGGAGGGCATCGCCGTCCTCGTGGACTTCGGATCGGTCCAGAAACGAATCCTGAGCCCCTACACCAAGATGTCCGTCCTCTGACACCACCACCCGATTCGGACGATTCGCGGGCGAATCGGATGTTTGGCACGATCGGGGCATGATCCTTCGGAACGTCCCCCGGTTGCTGTCGCGTGTCCTGGGGGCACTGTTCCTCTGCGTCGTGCTGGTCGGTGCCGTCGCCTGCGGCGGCGCCCCGTCCACGTCCACGCCGCGCGCGCCCGCGAGCCCTTCCGCCGACGCCTCCGTCGGTGCCTCCGCCGTGCCCCCGCCCGCGTGGGCCAAGGGGATGGCGACCGTACGGGCCGACGCGCTGCCGCCGCAGGCGCGGGAGGTGCTGGCCCTGATCGACCGCGGCGGCCCGTACGCGTACCGGCAGGACGGGACGGTCTTCGGCAACTTCGAGAAGGCCCTGCCCAGGCAGAGGCGCGGCTACTACCACGAGTTCACCGTGAAGACGCCGGGGTCGCGTGACCGCGGGGCCCGCCGGATCGTGACCGGTCGGGGCGGGGAGTTCTACTACACGGACGACCACTACCGGACCTTCAAGGCGGTACTCCGATGAGCCTGGACCCGCAGCCGCTCGCCCCCGCCCTCGCGGCCGCGCGGGAGGCGGGCTGGACCACCGTGGTGCTGGACCTGGGCGGCGTACGGAGCAAGGCGGCGCTGATGCGGTGCTGCGCGCGGGCGCTGGACGCGCCGGAGTGGTTCGGCGGGAACTGGGACGCGCTCGCGGATGTCCTGGTCGACCTGTCCTGGCTGCCGCCGGCGCCGGGGCGGCTGATCGCCGTCACCTCCTGGCGGTCCTACGCCGCCGAGCGGCCGGAGGACTGGGACACCCTGACGGAGATCCTCGGGGAGGCGGTCGACTTCTGGCGCGAGGCCGAGGGGGAACCGCCGCTGACGGTGGTCCTCGCGGCGCCCGAGCGGCGCTGAGCCGAGAGCCGACGGAGCCCGTGGGGCGGCGGACCACCCCACGGGCTCACCGGTTCCCGGGTCTCACTCGGCCGGGGCGGCCTTCGGCTGCGGCTGCCACGGCGGGGTCTGGCCCCAGGACCAGACGGGGATCTTCGCCGCGTCCACCGGCGGCGGGTTGGGGCCCGAGTAGATCAGGGCCATCCGGGTGCCCCACTCGATGTAGTAGACGAACACCGCGCGGAACTCCGGGTCCGTCGGCAGGCCGACCTCGTCGGCCGTGTCCAGCAGCAGGTCCACCCAGCGGCGGCGCTGGCGCTCGGTGATGGCGCGGCCCAGGTGCTTGGTCGCCATGTGCCGGTGTCCGCCGTGGTGGGCGGAGTAGTCGCTCGGGCCGCCGAAGACCTCCGCCAGCCACACCGCGACGTGGCGCGGGTGCCCCGCGTCCATCCCCGCGAAGACGGGGGCCAGGATCTCGTCCTGGAGGGCGTGACCGTAGAAGGCGTCGGTGAGGCGGTTCATCGCCTCCTCGCCGCCCATCCACTCGTAGATCGTGGGTGTGGTGCTCATGAGGCGCCGGCGGCCTTCCCCGGACCGACCACGTCGGTCGCGCTGTAGTGCTGCATCTCCTCGATGTTCGTCACGTACGGGCGGATCGCGCTGAAGAACGCCGGGAAGTGCTCGCCCTTGCGGAAGCCGCCCAGGTGCGCGTCGACCGAGGTCCAGCGGATGCGCAGGATGTAGCGCTCGGTGTCTTCCGTGTTGTGGGCCAGCTCGTAGTCGATGCACTCGGGGGAAGCGGCCAGGGCCTCGGCCGCCCGGCCGTACGCGTCCTCGAACGCCTGCTGGTCCTGCGAGGCGATCCGGTAGCGGATGTACTCGACGGTGGTCGTCATGGTGTGCGTGCCTCTCCCTGGGATCAGGTGGTCGCGGCTACCCTTGCGCGATCATGCGTGCCCGGCCACGGGTTCCGTTACTCGGACCGCGACTTCCGGAGGTCCGCTCACGCGTCCTCGGCGTCCTCCGCGTCCTCGGCGGCCTGACGGAGGTCCGGGCCCTGCGCACGGACCCGCTGGACCTCGTCGAGGGAGGTGCGCAGCTCGGTGAGCCAGGCGTCCGTGTTGCGCCCGACCAGGCGTACGCACCAGGCCAGGGCGTCGGCCCGGCTGCGCGCCACACCGCCGGCGACCAGGGTGTCGAGCACCTGGCGCTCGGACTGGCGCAGCCGGGTCATGACGGGGACGGCGAGGTGGGTGAACAGGACCGTCTCCCCACCCGCCCGTACTCCCCAGGCCACCTTGCGGCGGTAGAGCTCCTCGGCCTCACGGGCCACTTCGACGCGCTGCTCGCGGGTGCGCTCGCGGAACTCCTTGACCGACTCGGACGGCGGGATCTCTCCGACGACCGTGATTTCCTCCCGGTCGACGGTGACCGAGACGAGGGACGCGTAGACGTCGACCGGCAGGCGCTCCGCGAACCAGGCGCGGAGCTTCTCGCTCTGTTCGGCTGTAATCATGTAATCAACGCTGCATCCGTTTCCTTCTTGATCGCAAGGGTCGGGCACCGTCCGGGCGCCCTGTTCGCTCTCAGCCCATCGACCGGTAGCGGTGGATCAGCGAGACCGCCATCGCGCCCTCGCCCACGCCCGAGGCCACCCGCTTGACCGAGTGGGCCCGCACGTCGCCCGCCGCGAAGACGCCGGGAACGCTGGTCTCCAACGGGTACGGGGCCCGCTCCAGGCTCCATTCGGCGGGCAGCTCGCCGCCGTTGGAGATCAGGTCGGAGCCGGTCAGCACGAAGCCGTGGTCGTCGCGCTCCACGACCCGGTCCAGCCAGTCCGTGTGCGGGCGGGCGCCGATGAAGGTGAACATGAACCGGGCCGGGGTGACGGTGTCCTCGCCGGTGTCGGCGTCGTGGAGGGTGATCCGCTCCAGGTGTTCGTCGCCGTCCAGCGCGACCACCGTGGTGCGGACCCGGACCTCGATGTTGGGGGTCCGCTCGATCTCGTCGATCAGGTACCGCGACATGCTCGCGTCCAGGGAACCCGCGCGGACCAGGATCGTCACCCGGGCCGCGTACTTGGCGAAGTGGACCGCCGCCTGACCGGCCGAGTTGGCGCCGCCGACGATGAACACGTGCTGCGAGATGCAGGCCGAACTCTCCGTCGTCGCCGCGCCGTAGTACAGGCCGGCGCCCTCGAAGCGGTCCGCGCCGGGCGCCTGGAGCCGGTTGTACGAGACCCCGGTGGCCAGCAGCACCGTCTCGGCGCTGATCTCCGTACCGTCCGCCAGGGTCAGGATCTTCGCCGGGTCGTCCCGGGTCAGGGAGACCACCTCGACCGGGTGCAGGATCTCGGCGCCGAAGCGGGTGGCCTGGATGGTGGCCCGACGGGTCAGGTCCCCGCCGGAGAGGCCTGAGGGGAAGCCCAGGTAGTTCTCGATCAGGCTGGAGGTGCCGGCCTGGCCGCCCGGGGCGCGGGAGTCCAGCATCAGCGTGGACAGCCCCTCGGAGGCGGAGTACACCCCGGCGGCCAGCCCGGCGGGTCCCGCGCCGACGATCACGCACTCGTAGTGCGGGCGCGAGGCGGTGGTGGCCAGGCCCAGGCGCCGGGCGAGCTCGGTGTCGGTCGGCGCGGAGAGCACCGTGCCGTCGGGGAAGCGGACCAGCGGGAGCGCCGCGCCCGCCTGCGCGGCGGCGATCACGGTCAGCGCCTCCGGATCGCGCTCGACGTTCAGGAAGCGGAACGGCTGTCCGTTGCGGGTGAAGAAGTCCCGGACGGCGTGCGTGCCGGGGGAGACCAGGTGGCCCGCGACGATGATGCCGTCGTAGGCCGGCCGGTAGGTGGCCAGCCAGTCGGACAGCAGGTCGTCCAGCACCGGGAAGAGCCGCTCGTGCGGCGGGTCCCAGGGCTTGAGCAGGTAGTAGTCCAACCGGACCCGGTTGATGGCGGTGATGGCCGCGTCCGTTTCGGCGTACGCGGTCAGCAGGACCCGGCGGGCGTCCGGGAAGCGGCTGACGGCCTCCAACAGGAACTCCACGCCGGTCACGTCGGGCATCCGCTGGTCGACGAGGAACAGCGCGGGGTCGTGCCCGCGCTCGTCCAGGGAGTCGAGGATCTTCAGGGCGTCGGCGGCCGAGGAGGCGCCGAGCACCCGGTAGCGGTCGCCGTAGGCGCTGCGCAGGTCGCGGCGGACGGCGCGCAGGACCTGCGGGTCGTCGTCCACGGCCAGGATGACGGGCTTGCGGCTCTCGGCGCGCTCGGGCGCGGAGCCGGCGGCCTCGGCCGACTCGGAGGCGGGAGCGGCGGCGCGCTCCGGGGCCGCGCTCACGCGGGTTCCAGCATCAGCTGGTCGGCGTAGCACCAGGCCCAGTCCTCACCGGGCTCGTGCGAGGCCGCGATGGGATGGGCGGTCGCCTTGTAGTGCCGTGTGGCGTGACGGTTCTTCGACGAGTCGCAGCATCCGACATGACCACAGCTCAGGCACATCCGCAGGTGCACCCAGGTGTCACCGGAGGCGAGGCACTCCTCGCACCCCTCGGTACCGGGTTTCACCGGACGTATCCGGTCGGTGTGTGTGCACAACAGGTCCTTCGTCATCGTCCCCGTCCCTCTCCTCGCGCCTTCGACCCGCGCGCCCGTCACCCACGGCGCGTCGCCGACCTTAGGGCGGGAAAGTCGAAAAGGTTCACCGATCCGGCCGAGGTCATGAAGTCCGGCGGGTACTTCCTGACCTCGCCGGCCGACTAGGTGAGGTGTCCCGAAGACCTTGCCCGCTACCTCACGAAGTCGCATTCACGCCCTTTGACGCGGGCCCCGGGCCGCACGCAGTGTGAGGGATGCCAACGACAACAGGCGGCGCCTGGAGGAATCTGTGAGCAGAAAGATTCTGGTCATTGTCTCCGAACACGGTTACTGGGCCGAGGAACTGATCGGTCCCGTTTCGAAGTTCGATGAGCGGGGCTACGAGACCGTATTCGCGACGCCGACCGGAAAGCGTGCCCACGCACTTCCGCCGAGCCTCGACGCGAACTTCGTCGACCCCCCGCTGGGCCGTTCGGTCACCACCGAGGAGAACGCCCGACTGGGCCGCGAGTTCGAGCGGTCCAGCCGGCTCGACACGCCCCTCGACATCGAGGCGTGGGTGCCCGAGCGCCCGTACACCAGCGACGAGGGCTACCTGCGCAAGCTGGAGCAGTGGAACCGCGACCTGGACCGCCTCGACGCGGACATCGCCGATTACGACGCGATCCTCGTCGTCGGTGGCAGCGGCCCCATCGTCGACCTCGCCAACAACGAGCGCGTGCACGCCCTGATCCTGGCCTTCCGCAGGGCGGGCAAGGTCGTGGCGGCCGAGTGCTACGGCGTGGCCTGCCTGGCCTTCGCCCGTGACTGGGGCGACCGCAAGAGCATCATCTGGGGCAAGCACGTGACCGGCCACTGCAAGGAGTACGACTACAAGGACGGCACCGGATTCCTCGGTACCGACTTCAACATGGGCCCGCCGCCGTACCCGCTGGAGTACATCCTGCGCGATGCGACCGGCCCGCTCGGCGCCTATCACGGCAATTTCGGAAAGCCGGTCTCCGTGATCGTCGACTACCCGTTCGTCACCGGACGTTCGACCCCCGACTCGTACCTCACGGGGCAGAAGATCGTGGAAGTCCTGGAGGACGGTCTCACCCGCTACGGCTGGTAATCGCCGAGACGTGCGAGAAAAGAGGGGGAGTTCCATGAACGCCGAAGCCACTCCCGGCCGGGAAAGGCTGATCGAGCAGTTCAAGGCCGACGGCCTGAATGTCATGTTCGGAAATCCGGGAACGGTCGAGCAGGGATTCCTCGACGCGGTGGACGCGGCGGCGGACTTCTCCTACGTCCTCGCCCTCCAGGAAACCGTCGCCGCCGGCATCGCCGACGGCTACGCCCGCGCCACCGGCGGTGCGGCCCTGCTCCAGCTGCACTCCGGCGTGGGGCTCGGCAACGGCATCGGCATGCTGTACCAGTCGCTGCGCGGCCACACCCCGCTCGTCGTGGTCGCCGGCGACGCCGGCGTCCGCTACGACGCCATGGACGCGCAGATGGCCTGCGACCTGGTCGCCCTGGCCAAGCCGGTCACCAAGTACGCGACCCGGGTCACCGACCCGCGGTCCGTCCTGCGCACCGTCCGGCGGGCCGTGAAGATCGCCCTGACGCCGCCGCGCGGCCCGGTGTTCGTGGCGCTGCCCATGGACGTGCTGGACGAGCCGAACTCCGAGCCCGTCCTGCCCACCGCGGTCCCGCTCACGGACGTGGCCCCGTCGGCGGCGTCGGTGGGGCGGGCCGCCGACCTGCTCGCCGACGCCGAACGGCCCGTCGTGCTCGTCGGGGACGGGGTCGCGCTCTCCGGGGCGCAGGTCGAACTGGTCGCCGTCGCCGAGCTGTTGGGGGCGGACGTCTACGAGGTCGACTCCTCCGAGGTCAACATCGCGGCCTCGCACCCGCTGCGCCGCGGCCAGACCGGCCACATGTTCGGCCCGCACAGCGGGGAACTCGTCGGCGGGGCCGACGGGGTGCTGATCGTCGGCACCTACGTCTTCCCCGAGGTGTTCCCCGAACTGGAGAGCCCCTTCCGGCCGGGCGCCCGGGTCGTGCACATCGACCTCAACGCCTACGAGATCGCCAAGAACCACCCCGTCGACCTCGGCCTCGCCGCCGATCCGCGCCAGGCGCTGCGCGCACTGGCCGGCGTACTGGAGCGGCGGATGACCCCGGCCCGGCGGGCGGCGGCCGCGGCACGGCTCGACGTACGCACCCGGGAACGGGCCCGCGAGGAGCTGTCGCGGGAGCGGGACGACACGCCGATGGCCGTCTTCCTGCGGACGCTGGCCGAACGCACCGCCGGGGACCTGATCGTCTTCGACGAGGCGCTCACCACCTCGCCGCTCGTCACCCGGTACCTGCCGGCGGAGCGACCGGGCGACTACCACCTCACCCGGGGCGGCTCGCTCGGGATCGGTTTCCCCGGGGCGGTCGGCGCCAAGCTGGCCCACCCGGACCGGCTCGTCGTCGGCTTCGCGGGCGACGGCGGGTCCATGTACACCTACCAGGCGCTGTGGACGGCGGTCCGGCACGGGATCGACGCCAAGTTCGTGGTCTGCAACAACCGCAAGTACCGGCTGCTGGACGACAACATCGCCCAGTACTGGCGGGAGCGGGAGATCCCGGAGCACGGCTTCCCGGGCTCCTTCGACCTCTCCCACCCGGAGATCGACTTCGCCGGGCTGGCCCGTGCGCTGGGCGCCGACGGGACGCGGGTGGAGAAGCCGGACGAGGCGGTCGCGGCGGTGGGCCGGATGCTGGACCACCCCGGCCCGTTCCTCGTCGACATCCAGATCTGACACGCCCGAACGAACGCCCCGAACCATCGTCCCGAACGGACAGGAGGAGAGCGCATGCCCGCCGAGCGGCAGTTGACCGAGGAATCGATCCGCAGGTTCGCCGAGAACTGGTACGTGGCCCTGGACCGGCACGTGGAGCCCGACCAGGTGCTCGCCATGATCACCGAGGACCTGGAGTTCAAGGTCCCCGAGGACACCTTCCTCGGCCACGAGGGCTTCGGCCGCTGGTACGAGGCCGTCACCCACCGGTTCTTCGACGAGGTGCACACGGTCACCAAGGTCGAGCCCGTCATCGAGGGCGACCGGGCGATCGTCCGGGTCCTCGTCAACTGGCAGGCCAAGATCTGGGACCCGCCGGGCGCGCGCAGCCAGTGGCTGGGCTTCGACGCCGACCAGACCTGGACCGTCGTCACCGGCCCGGACGGGCCCCTGATCAAGCAGTACACCGTCAACGAACTGGCCCCGATGCCCGGTTCCGGCTCGCTCTGAGCGCCGGCGAAGGAGATCCGACGATGACCGAAGTGACACCGGAGCGGGTCCGGGCGGCCTATGCCGCCCTCGGCTCCGGGGACCGGGCGCGCATCCTGGAGTACTACTCCGAGGACCTGCGCTGGCTGGTGCCGGGCAACCACCCGCTGGCCGGCTGGTACGAGAGCCTGGACGCCTTCCTGGAGCTGATGGGGCAGACCCACAAGCTCACGGGCGGCACCTTCCGGATGGACCTGGAGGCGATCCTCGTCGGCGAGGACTGCAGCGCGGACGTGTGCCGCAACGTGGCCCGGCGGGACGGCGGGGGCGAGTCCCCGTACGAGCGGATGGACTACCCGGTCTTCCACTACATGCGGTGGCGGGACGGCCGGGTCGTCGAGGGCCGCGACGGCCTCTTCGGCGACACCGCCTCCGCCTTCAGCCGGTTCTGGGCGCCCTTCGCGCCGGACGGAACCCGCAGGGACCGATAGGGGATGAGCGACGCGATGGACGCACGAGAGATCCTCACGAAATATTACGAGTTCGCGAACGCCGGTGACTGGGACGGCTGGTGCGACCTGTTCGCCGACGACCAGGTCATGGACGAGCAGCTCGCCGGACACATCGAGGGCCTGGAGACCCTGCGCTCGATGATGAAGGGCATGGGGACCATGTACCGGGTCTTCCGCAACGAGCCCGTGCACTTCCTCGTCGACGGGGAGAAGGCCGCGGCCGTCTCCCACCTCACCGCCGTCAGCGCCTCCGGCGAGGCGATCGAGGCCGAGGTCATGAACTTCTTCCGGATCGTGGACGGGAAGATCGCATACATGGCGAACCACCACGACACCGTTCCCTTCCAGGTGCTGAGCCAGGGCTGAGGGGGAGGCACACGTGGCCACAGAGCAGTACGACTACGTCATCGTCGGCTCCGGCACCGCCGGCAGCGTCCTCGCCAACCGCCTCTCCGCGGACCCGGACGTCTCCGTCCTGGTCCTGGAGGCCGGCGGCTCGCGGATCCCGCCCGAGGTGGACGACCCGTCCTCCTGGTACAAGCTGCTCGGCGGACCCGTCGACTGGGGCTACACCAGCGTCCCGCAGCCGGGACTGGGCGGCCGGCGTACGTACGAACCGCGCGGCAAGGCCCCCGGCGGCAGCAGCAACCTCTACATCATGATGCACATCCGGGGCCACGCCTCGGACTTCGACAACTGGGCCTACCAGGGCGCGGCCGGCTGGGCGTACGAGGACGTGCTGCCGTACTTCGCCCGGCTGGAGGGCCAGGAGGACGTCACCGCCGCCACCACCGGCACCGACGGCCCCCAGCGGATCACCAACGCCGGCCTGCACGGCCCCAACCCGGTCTCCCGCGCCTTCATCGACGCGGCCGTGGAACTCGGCCACCGCGAGATCGCCGACTTCAACACCGACGGCCCCCGCCGCGGCCTCTTCGGCACCGGCTGGCACCACATCGACGTGGCCGACGGCCGCCGGCAGGGCGTGCTCGCCGCCTACCTGGAGCCCGCGCTCACCCGGCCCAACCTGACGCTGCGCACCGGCGCCCAGTCGACCCGGCTCCTCTTCGACGGGGACACCTGCACGGGCGTCGAGTACGCCCAGCTCCGGGCCCCCGCCACGCTTTCGGACAGCGACGTCCCGGGCCGGACCGTCCGCGACGCCCACAGCGGCGCCTCCACGCCGGGCACGCACACCGTACGGGCCCGCCGCGAGGTGATCGTGGCGGCCGGCGCGATCGAGTCCCCGAAGCTGCTGTTGCTGTCCGGCATCGGCCACCCGGACGCACTGCGCGAGCACGGCATCGAGGTCACCGCGGCCGTGCCCGGCGTCGGCGAGAACTTCCACAACCACGTGCTGGCCGGGCTGATGGCCGAGGTCACGCAGGAACTGCCGGCGCCCGCGCAGAACCTCTCCGAGAGCGCCCTGTTCCTGTCGTCGCGGCCCGGACTGCCCGCGCCGGACCTCCAGATCGCCTTCGTCCACGTCCCCTTCGACGTGATCGTCGGCCAGGACCACCCCAACACCGTCTCGATCCTGCCCGGTGTGGTCCGCCCCGTCTCCCGCGGCTGGATCCGCCTCGCGAGCGCCGACCCGCTGGCGCACCCGCTGATCCACCCCAACTACCTCGGGGACCGCTGGGACCTGGAGCGGATGGTGCAGGGCGTCAAGCTCGCGCGGGAGATCTTCGCGACCTCCGCCTTCTCGCCCTGGTACAAGCAGGAGCTCCAGCCCGGTCCCGGCACGGTGAGCGACGAGGAACTGCGCACCTGGGTCCGGCAGAAGTCGGAGAGCTACCACCACCAGGCCGGCTCCTGCCGGATGGGCATCGACGACCTCTCCGTCGTCGACCCCGAACTGCGGGTGCACGGCGTACGCAACCTGCGCGTCGTGGACGCGAGCGTGATGCCCGCCGTCCCGTCGGGCAACTGCCACACCGCCATCGCGATGATCGCCGAACGCGCGGCGGACTTCATCGGCGGTCCGAACAGGGGGGCCTGACGTGCCTGACGTCGTCATGCGCGAGGGAGCGCTCAGCGGGACCCGGATCGCGGTCCTGGTCGAGAGCGACTTCTACGAGCCGGAGATCTTCTACTACCGGCACCGGTTCGCCGAGGAGGGCGCCCGGGTCGACTTCCTGACCCGGCTGTGGGGCAACGACTCCATCACCTTCTCAGGCCACGAGTACCGGGCGCCGTTCACCGCCGACAAGTCCCTGGAGGGGATGGACGACGAGGAACTGCGCCGGTACGCGGCGATCATCGTGCCCTCCGGCATGGTGGCCGACCGGCTGCGCTACACCGAGGACGTCGACGTCCTCGCCCCGGCGACGGAGCTGCTGCGCCGGGCCTTCGAGGAGCCGACCGTCCTCAAGGGCATCATCTGCCACGGCATGTGGCTGGCCGCGTCCATCCCGGGCAAGGTCCGCGGCCGCAAGGTCGTCTGCCACAACAACCTCATCGGTGACGTCCGCAACATGGGCGCCGAGTACGTCGACGAGGACGTGGTGGTCGACGGCGACCTGGTCACCGGCCGCTCCGGCGCCCACCACCACCTCTTCGCCCGGCGCCTGATCGAGCTGATCGCGGCCGGACGGGGCGGGCGGGCCGGCTGATGGCGGGGCCGATGGTCTGGTCGCACGTCGGTCTCAACTGCGCCGACCAGAAGACCACCGAGGACTTCTACACCCGGTACTTCGGCTTCACCCGGGCCCGGGTGGTCGACCTCGGGGAGAGCCGGATCGTGTTCCTGCGCAAGGGGGACGCGTACCTGGAGCTCTTCGCCGCCGACACCGAGCCGGCCCGCACCGCGCACGACGACGGTCCGCCGGCCCCGGGCCGCATCCGCCACCTGGCCTTCCAGACCGACAGCGTCGACGGCTTCCTCGCCGAACTCGGCGACGCGGCGGACGTGACCCTGGGCCCGCTGGACTTCGACGACTTCATCTGCGGCTGGCGGACCGTGTGGCTCCGCGATCCCGACGGGGTGATCGTCGAGGTCAGCCAGGGCTACGCGGACGACAGTTCCCACGACGACAAGGACGGTGCATGACATGGCGGGCTCACCCGGCTTCTCCTTCTCCGACACGATCGCGGGCTACGTCGTCCGCTTCGACTCCGGCTCCCGGCTCCTGACGCTGAAGACCTCGGACGAGCGCGCCTTCGAGATCTCCCTCGCCGGAGACCCGAGCGCCGAGCTGGTCCGCAACCTGGACGAGCCCTACATCGACGCCTCCGGGCACATCGACGAGATGCTCTCCCCGGGCCGCTTCCTCTTCGCCTACGGGGTCCACTACCCCGAGCGGGGCGGTCGCTTCGAGGCCAAGCGCCTGGTGTTCCTGGGCCGCGGGGCCGAGGACTACCGCTTCGAGGAGTCCGGCTGGTGGATCCGCCAGATCGAATCGCTGGCCGACTTCTACAGGCGCGCCCAGTTCGGCGACGGTCCGGTGGACTTCACGCAGTACCGCACCGAGATCCGCCTCGGCGGCGACAAGACCGCCAGCCACGTCCAGGAGACCGACACCATCTCCCGCCTGGTCTACGGCATGGCCTCCGCCTACCTGCTGACCGGCAAGGACGAGTACCTGGAGGTCGCCGAGCGCGGCACCGAGTACCTGCGCAAGCACATGCGGGTCGTGGACAGCGAGGAGGACGTGGTCTTCTGGTACCACGGCATCAGCGTCGACGGTGACAGCGAGCGCAAGCTCTTCACCTCGGAGTTCTCCGACGACTACGACGCGATCCCGATGTACGAGCAGATCTACGCGTTGGCCGGCCCCATCCAGACCTACCGGATCACCGGCGACGTCCGGATCAAGAACGACGCCGACGCCACCATCCGCCTCTTCGACAAGTTCTTCAAGGACCCGGAGCAGGGCGGCTACTTCTCGCACATCGACCCGATCCTCTTCAGCGCCGACCACGAGTCGCTCGGGGAGAACGCCGAGCGCAAGAACTGGAACTCGGTCGGTGACCACGCGCCCGCGTACCTGATCAACCTGTACCTGGCGACCGGCGACCAGAAGTACGCCGACTTCCTGGAGTACACGTTCGACACGATCGCGGACAGGTTCCCGGACTACGAGAACAGCCCCTTCGTCCAGGAGCGCTTCTTCCGCGACTGGTCGCACGACAAGGCGCACAGCTGGCAGCAGGACCGCGCGGTCGTCGGCCACAACCTGAAGATCGCCTGGAACCTGATGCGCATGAACTCGCTGAAGGCCAAGCCCGCCTACGAGGAGCTCGCCCGCAAGATCGGCGAGATCATGCCGGCCGTCGGCAGCGACGTGCAGCGCGGCGGCTGGTACGACGTCGTGGAGCGGGTGAAGGCCGGGGACGAGGAGACGTATCGTTTCGCCTGGCACGACCGCAAGGCCTGGTGGCAGCAGGAACAGGCGATCCTCGCCTACCTCATCCTGAACGGCACCGTCGGCGGCGACGCGAACCTGCGCGAGGCCCGCCAGGCGCAGGCCTTCTACAACACCTTCTTCCTCGACCACGACGAGGGAGCCGTCTACTTCAACGTACTCGCGAGCGGTACTCCGTACCTGCTCGGCACCGAGCGGCTCAAGGGCAGCCACTCGATGTCCATGTACCACTCGGCGGAACTCTGCTACCTCGCCGCCGTGTACAACAACCTGCTCATCAACGGCCGGGAGATGGACTTCCACTTCCAGCCGGACCCCACCGACCTGCCCGACCGCACCCTGCGGGTCTCACCCGACCTGCTGCCCGCCGGTTCGGTGCGGATCGCGTCCGTGGAGATCGACGAGAAGCCGTACGAGGAATTCGACGCGGACGCGCTCACCGTCCACCTCCCCGACGTCCAGGGCCGGGTCAAGGTCAAGGTCCGGCTGCGGCCGGTGGCCAAGAAGTAGCGCTCAACGGGGGGCGCCCCAATCAGAGGGGAAAGCGATGACTCTCACCATCAAGGAACGCCGGAACAAGTCGGGCACCGTGCTCGTCGCCACCGGCGAGATCAACAGCGAGACCTCCGGCTCCCTGCTGGAGTCCCTGCTGCCGCTGGTCCGCGAGGGCCGGCCGCTGCGCATCGACCTGACGGCCGTCACCTACGTCTCCAGCGCCGGGCTGCGCACGCTGCTCGTCGTCTACCGCGAGGCGCAGCACGCCGGCGTCGCCGTCACCCTGTACGGGGTGAGCGAGGAAGTCCGGTTCGTCATGTCGGCCACGGGCTTCCTGGACTTCTTCGAGACCGGCGAGGCCGCGGCCGCCGCCGTCCGGTCCAAGGTCGCGCGATGACCGAGGCCCGCTCCGAGCAGGTGCTGCGCGTGGACGCGTACCCGACCCACGAAGTGGGCGGGTACCGCGTCCGCGCGGGCAAGCCGTTCCCCTTCGGGGCCAACGTGGTCCCCGGCGGGGTCAGTTTCTCCGTCTTCTCCGACCAGGCCACCTCCATGACCCTGGTCATCTACAAGCGCGGAGAGCCCGAGCCGATGGCCGAGCTGGAATTCCCCGAGGAGTTCCGCACCGGCAGCGTCTTCGCCATGACGGTCTTCGGACTCGACCACGAGAACATCGAGTACGGCTACCGGGCCGACGGCCCCTTCGACCCGGCCACCGGGCACCGCTTCGACGCCCGGCAGGTCCTCTCCGACCCCTACGCGCGGCTGATCGCCGGCCGCGACGTGTGGGGCGTGGAGCCGGACCGCAGCCGCGGCTACCAGTACCGCTCGCGGGTGTGCCTGCAGGACTTCGACTGGGGCGACGACACCCCGCTGCGGATCCCCGCCGAGGACCTCGTCGTCTACGAGGCCCACGTGCGCGGCTTCACCCGCCACCCCTCCTCGGGCGTCACCGCGCCCGGCACCTTCGCGGGGCTGCGCGAGAAGATCCCGTACCTGAGGGAACTCGGGGTGAACTGCATCGAGCTGCTGCCCGTGTTCGAGTTCGACGAGAGCGACAACCCGCGCTCCAACCCGGAGACCGGCGAGAAGCTCTACGACTACTGGGGCTACAACACCGTCTCGTTCTTCGCGCCCAAGGCCGGCTACGCGGCCACCGGACGCTACGGCATGCAGGGCGACGAGTTCCGCACCCTGATCAAGGAACTGCACGCCGCCGGCATCGAGGTCATCCTCGACGTCGTCTTCAACCACACCGCCGAGGGCAACGAGCAGGGCCCGACCATCTCCTTCAAGGGCCTCGACAACGCCACGTACTACATGCTCACGCCCGAGGGCTACTACTTCAACTTCAGCGGCACGGGCAACACCGTCAACTGCAACCACCCCGTCGTGCGCAACTTCGTGCTCGACTGCCTGCGCCACTGGGTCGCCGACTACCACATCGACGGCTTCCGCTTCGACCTCGCGGCCATCCTCGGCCGGGCCCTGGACGGCACCCCGCTGCCCAACCCGCCGCTGCTGGAACTGCTCGCCTTCGACCCCGTCCTGCGGCACACCAAGCTGATCGCCGAGGCCTGGGACGCCGGCGGACTCTACGAGGTCGGCAACTTCCCGGCGTACGGCCGCTGGGCGGAGTGGAACGGCAAGTACCGCGACACCGTGCGCAGTTTCATCAAGGGCGACCCCGGCCTCACCGGGGAACTCGCCACCCGCATCGCCGGCTCGCCGGACCTCTACACCGGCCGCGGCACCTCGGCGTCGGTCAACTTCCTGACCGCGCACGACGGCTTCACCCTGGCCGACCTGGTCTCGTACAACGACAAGCACAACGAGGCCAACGGCGAGGGCAACAACGACGGCGGCAACGACAACGCCAGCTGGAACTGCGGCGCCGAGGGGCCGACCGACGACCCGGAGATCAACGCGCTGCGCACGCGCCAGATGAAGAACGCCCTGGCGATCCTGCTCACCAGCCAGGGCATCCCGATGCTGCTGGCCGGCGACGAGGTCGCGCGCACCCAGCAGGGCAACAACAACACGTACTGCCAGGACAACGAACTGTCCTGGTTCGACTGGGACCAGGTCGACGAGAACGCCGAACTGCTGCGGTTCACCCGGGAGATGATCTCCTTCCGCAAGCACCACCGCGAGCTGCGTTCCACCTTCCACCCCACCGGACGACTCCGGGACGGCCTCGGTATGCCCGACATCAGCTGGCACGGGGAGCGGGCCTGGCAGCCCGACTGGTCGGCGGAGAGCCGCCTGTTGGCGGTGGCCCGCTGCGGCACCGGCGACGAGGACGTGGTGTACGTGGCCATGAACTCCCACTGGGAGTCGCACGACCTGGAACTGCCGGCGCTGCCGGGAGGCCGCAGCTGGCACCTCTTCGCCGACACCGGCGCCCTGGCACCGTACGACATCCGCACCCCGGGTGCGGAGAGCCCGCTCGACAACGCCGGGAAGTACCTGATCGGCCCGCGCTCCGTCGTGATCCTGGTGGGCCGCTCCGACGCACCCGAACCACGGGACGGCTGAGCCGCCCGAGACGCCCTGACCGAAGGAGACCTGACATGCCGCTTTCCGTGGCCCTGAGCATCGAGGGCGACACGACCGTGATCGAACTGACGGGCGAGCTGGACGCCAAGACCGCTCCGGACTTCCACCAGACCATCGAGAAGGCCGCCGGACACGGCACCGGCACCGTCGAGATCAGGATGGCCGGCGTCGGCTACATGGCCAGCGCCGGACTGCGCTCCCTGGTCTTCGCCCAGCAGAAGGTGGCCAGCGGCGTCACCATCAAGGTGGTCGGAGCCATCGAGCCCGTGTCCCGGACGATCCGCACGGCCGGGCTCGACCGCAGCATCCAGCTCTCCGATGGCTGAGCCCACGGGCCGGCCCGACGGTGACTGACATGGTGGGACTGGCCAGGCGGGCCGCCGAAATGCAGGTGCCCGCCACGGTGGGGGCCCTGGGCGAGATCGCCGCCTTCGTCCTCGGCCTCGCCGGCCGGGCGTGCCTGGGTACCCGGGCCACGTACCGGATCCGACTCGCCGTGGACGAACTGGCCACGAACATCGTGATGCACGGGTACCGGGGCGGCGACGGACGGATCACCGTCCGCGGCCGCTCCGGTCCCGAGGGGGTGCGGATCGTCATCGAGGACACCGCACCCGCCTTCGACCCCGTCGAGGGCCGCCTCCCGCCGTGCCCGGGGCTGCCCCCGGAACGGCGCAGGATCGGCGGCCTCGGCATCCACCTGGCCCTGACCAGCGTGGACACGTTCACGTACACCCGTAGGGACGGCCGCAACATCAGCACGCTGACCGTGAACGCCGAGGGGACGGACCCATGCCCTCCACGACCGTGATCATCCTCGACGAGTACCCGCCGCCCCCGCCCGAGCTGCTCGACGCGCTCCGGGCGATGGACGCCGAACTCGTCCCCCGCACCCTGCGGGAACTGCGCGACGGCCCGCAGGAGGCGCTCCCCGTCGCGGACGTGCTGCTGGCCCCCGCCGAATCCGACGGGGAAGCCGTACGGGCGGCGGTGCGCCGACTGCGCCGCCGGTTCGGCGGGACCGTCGTGACCGTGTGGACCGTATCCGACTTCGTGGCCCTGGAACGGCACGTCCGCCTCGGCCACGACTACCTCGTCCCGCCCTTCCTGCCCGCCCTCGTCGGGGCCCGACTGCTGAGCTGCTCGGAGCGCGCCGGACTCGGCCGCACCCTGCGCGAGGCCGACGCACGCGCCGAACTCACGGCCTACGAGAAGGAACTGGAGATCGGCCGCGAGATCCAGGCCGGTTTCCTGCCCGAGTCGCTGCCCGTACCCGCGGGCTGGGAGATCGACGTACGCTTCCGGCCCGCCCGCCAGGTGGCCGGGGACTTCTACGACGTCTTCGAGCTCTCCCGGGGCCGCAGGCTCGCGGTCGTCGTCGCCGACGTCTGTGACAAGGGCGTCGGCGCCGCCCTGTTCATGGCCCTCATCCGCTCGCTGCTGCGGCACACCGCCGAGAACAGCGGCCTCCAACACCTGATGGCCTCGGCCCGCGCCGGCGCCGGCCGCCGCACCCCGGTCGTCGGCGCCACCCCCCTGCTCAACGCGGTCACCGCGACCAACGGCTACCTCACCCGCAACCACCTGCGCCAGGGCTACTTCGCCACCCTGTTCTTCGGCGTCCTGGACCCGCTCACCGGCAGCCTCGTCTACATCAACGGCGGCCACAACCCGCCCCTGCTCCTCTCCGGGGACGGAGCCCGACCCCGGCCGCTGGACGTGACCGGGCCCGCCGTCGGCGTCCTGCCCGACTGCGTCTACACCCTCGGCTACGCCCAGGTGAACCCGGGCGACACCCTGTTCGTGTTCACCGATGGGGTACCCGAGGCGCGCTGCCCGGACGGCGACTTCCTCGGCGACGAAAGGATGCTCGAACTGCTCGGCGGCCCCCCGGCGAGCGGTCGGGACCTGGTCGACCGGATGGACCGGGCGGTGCGCGAGCACACCGGCATCGCCGAACAGCACGACGACGTCACCATGCTGGCCCTGCACCGGCCACGCGCGGCGCGGGGGCCGCACGCGGACAGTGCCGGGTACCGGGTGGTGGCGTGATGACACGGACCATCGTGGTGCACTCGCACCGCGGCGGCACCGGGAAGTCCTCGGTACTGGCGAACCTCGCGCTGCTCCTGGCAGCCGGGGGGAGCCGCGTGGGGATGGTCGACACGGACCTCCAGTCGCCCACCCTGGACCTGCTCTTCCGACTCGGCCCCGGCGCGGGGTCGCTGGCCGACTACCTGCTCGGTCGTGGCGAGATCGAGGCCGCGGCCCGGGGCACCGGAATCCCCGGCCTGTACGTCGTACCGGCCCGGGGCGGTCCGGAGGACCTCCGGGAGCTGATGGCCACCGGGTACGACGTGGGACTGCTGCCGGAGGGCTTCGACCGGCTGGCGGAGCACCACGCGCTCGACGTCCTCCTGTTGGACACGCACGCCGGGCTCAACAACGAGTCGGTGACCGCCATGGGCAGCGCCGACGCCGTGCTGATCATGGCGAGGGCCGACCGCGTCGACCTCTCCGGGGTCGAGGAGACCCTCGCCCTGACCGGCCGGCTGGCCTGCCGGCGCGCTCTGGTGCTGAGCATGGCACCCGAGGGCTTCGACCGGGAATCCGTCCGAAGGCGGGCTGAGGAGGTCTACGGCGCACCGCTGGCCGGAATTCTCCCGTACGTACCCGAAATGGCGACGCTCTACGGCGAACGCATATTCGCGGAAGCACTTCCCGACCACCCCCTGGTCGGTGAATTTCGCTCGATCCTCTGGGCGTTGGACGCACGTGACGAAGTATCACGCGCCTGACGCCACCCCCTTACGCCCCCTGCGGGGGGCGTGTTGAATCGGCAGCGAATCAGAACAAGGAGAGAGTCATGAAGATTCTCGTCGTCATGACGGCAAAGGCCACGCTCCATCTGCTGGACGGGGAAGAGCACCCCTCGGGATTCTGGGCCGAGGAATTCGTGGTCCCCTACACGACTTTCCGGGCCGCCGGCCACACCGTCGACGTGGCGACGATCGGGGGCCGGGCCCCCACGGTCGACCAGACCAGCATCGACCCCCGGTTCCTGCGGTGGGTCCGTCCCGAGGGCTCGCCCGACGAGGACGCGGCCAACGCGGCCGAGTACGTCCGCGTCATCGAGTCCACCCCCCAGCTCCGCGACCCCCTCGCGGTGGAGTCCCTCGGCGAGAAGGACATCGCCGAATACGACGGCGTCTACATCAGCGGTGGTCACGGGGCCATCGGCGACCTGCCCAAGTCCGACGAACTCGCCCAGGTCCTGCGCTGGGCCATCGCCCAGGACAAGCCGATGGCCACCGTCTGCCACGGACACACCGCACTCCTCGCGCTGCGCGACGGCGAGGGCCGCTGGCCCTTCGAGGGCTACCGGATGACCGCCTTCTCGCACTCCGAGGAGCTGGTCACCAACATGGCGGGCCGGCTCCCCCTGATCCTGGAGGCCGAGCTCACCAGACTCGGCGCCCGCTACGAGAAGGCCGACACGATCTGGGACAGCCACGTCGTCGTCGACCGCAAGCTCACCACCGGCCAGAACCCGTACTCCTCCAAGGCCCTCGCCGAGACGTTCCTACGGCAGCTCGACGAGCACGGCTAGGGCGTGCCTCTCGGATCAGGCCGGATCAGGGAGCGGTGGTCGGTGCCGTGCATCGCAAGGCGGAGGAGGGAGTCGACGCGGAGCGTCGGCGACCGACGACAACGCGGCGAGGCGCGGTGCCGACCACCGCGAGCCCGGCGTGATCCGAAAGACACCCCCCAGCCCCCGCACTCGACACCGGAAGGTGCAGCCATGACCAAGCGCGTGCTGAAAGACCGGCCCCTGGCCAACCCCGGGAAGCTGTTCATCGGCGGCAAATGGGTCCCCGCCCAGGACGGCCGCACCACCCCGGACATCAGCCCGGTCGACGGACAGGAGATCGTGCCCGTGGCCCAGGCCACGGCGGCCGACGCGGACGCGGCCGTGGCCGCGGCCCGCACGGCGTACGAGGAAGGTCCGTGGAGCAGGCTCTCCGCCCAGGAGCGCGCGCTGCGGCTGAACCGCGTCGGCGAACTCATCGAGCGCGACCTGGAGGAGATCGCGCTGCTGGAGACCGTGGACATGGGCAAACCGTTCGCCTTCTCCAGCACCGTCGACGCCCCCATGGCGGCCCAGCTCATGCACTACTACGCCGGCGCCGTCACCCGCGTCGACGGCTCCTCCCGGGCCCCGGCCGGCGGACAACTCGCCTACACCCTGCGCGAACCGCTGGGCGTGGTCTGCGCCATCACCCCCTTCAACTTCCCGCTGCTGCTCTCCATGACCAAGATCGCCCCGGCCCTCGCGGCGGGGAACACGGTCGTCCACAAGCCCTCCCCGGCCACCCCGCTCACCGCCCTGAAGATCGCCGAACTCTTCCAGGAGGCGGAGATCCCGGACGGCGTGTTGAACGTCGTCACCGGTCCGGGCGTGGAACTGGGGGAGACCCTCACCGGCCACCCCGACATCGACAAGATCGCCTTCACCGGTTCCACGGCGGTCGGCCAGTCCATCATCCGCAAGTCGGCCGGCACCCTGAAGAAGGTGACGATGGAACTGGGCGGCAAGTCCGCCAACATCGTCTTCGCCGACGCCGACCTCGACGCCGCCGAGGAACTCGCCTTCTTCGGCATCTACTACAACAAGGGCGAGATCTGCACCGCCGGCTCCCGCCTGCTGCTGCACCGCCCCATCCACGACGACATGGTCGAACGCCTGGTCCGCCGGGCCGCCGCCCTCAAGCCCGGCGACCCGCGCGACCCCGAGACGCTCTTCGGGCCGCTCGCGCACCGGGGCCAGTTCGACAAGGTCAGCTCCTACATCGAGGTCGGCGAGAAGGAAGGCGCGCTCCTGCGCACCGGAGGCACCGCCTGGACCCCCGAAGGCGCCTCCAGCCAGGGCCTGTACTTCCTGCCGACCGTCTTCACCGGCGTCGACAACGCGATGCGCATCGCGCAGGAGGAGATCTTCGGACCCGTCCTGTCGATCATCCCCTTCGACACCGAGGAGGACGCCGTACGCATCGCCAACGACAGCGCGTACGGCCTGGCCGCCGGCGTCCACACCAAGGACCTGCGACGGGCCCACCGGGTCGCCTCGCAGATCAAGGCGGGGACGGTCTGGGTCAATTGCTACAACCAGTACGACCCCTCCGTGCCCTACGGCGGCTACAAGGCCTCCGGCTACGGCCGCGAGTGCGGGCCGGAATCCCTGGAGAGCTACACCCAGACCAAGTCGGTCTGGATCGGAATGGACTGACGTCCGGCCGCGGCCGGACCGGCGGACGAGGAGCCCCCATGCGCACAGGCGTCATCGGCACCGGGCGGATCGGTTCGACCCTCGCGAGGATCCTGGTGGCGGCAGGCCATCCGGTGGTACTCGCCAACGCGCGCGGACCGCGCTCGCTGGAACCCCTGCTGGCCGAACTGGGACGGACGGCCTCGGCGGCGCACCCCGTCGAGGCCGCCGCCCGGGCCGACCTCGTGGTGCTGATGGTGCCCTTCGCGGGCGTGCGGGGACTGCTGCCCCCGCACGTGGTGCAGGACAAGGTGGTGGTGGACGCCACCAACGCCTTCGGCGCCGCGGGCGTCCCCGCCGACTTCGGCGACCTCGCGTCCAGCGAACGGGTCGCCGAGTGGTATCCCGGCGCCCGCATCGTGAAATCCCTGAACACCATGCATTTCGAAACCCTCGCCGTCGCCGGAACGGACCCCGCCCGGAAAGGGCCGGAGCGGCTCGCACATTTCACGGCGGGCGACGACGCGAAGGCGAAGGAAATCGTCGCCGGGGTCATCGAGGATCTCGGATTCGCCCCCGTCGACACCGGCCCGCTGCACTCCGGAGGAATTCTCCAGCAGCCCGGCGGTCCCCTTTTCAACCGGCCGCTCACGGAAGCGCAGGCGCTCGCATGGATCTGACTCGCATGGATCTGACACTGCACGTCAACGGAAGACCCGAGACGTTCTCGGCCCCGCCGAACGAACTCCTCGTGGAACGGCTGCGCGACGGACTCGGCCTCACCGGCACGAAGGTCGGCTGTGACACCGGCCAGTGCGGGACCTGCGTCGTCCGCCTCGACGGGAAGTCCGTCAAGAGCTGTCTCGTCCTCACCGCGGCGGCCGCCGGCTCCGAGGTGACCACCATCGAAGGCGTCACCACCCGGGGTGGGGAACTGACCGGCCTCCAGGAGGCCCTGCGCCAGGAGCACGGCACCCAGTGCGGCTTCTGCACGCCCGGCATGGTCATGGCCCTCGGCGAACTCGTCGACGACGCCGAGGGCAAGGACGCCCCCACCGAGCCCGAGATCCGCGAGTGGCTCACCGGCAACCTGTGCCGCTGCACCGGCTACCACAGCGTCGTCCGCGGCGTGCAGCGCGCCTGCGCCGCGAGCGCCCAGGCCGCTGCCCAGGTCACAGCCCCGGCCGGACAGGAGGGGTGAGGCGGATGACCGCAGTGACGGGGGAGAGCGCCGTGACGCAGGAGGCCACTCAGACATCGCAGGCGCGGACCCCGCGGGAGCACACCGTCCTCGGCCTGCCGCTCGACATCCGCGAGGATCCGCGGCTGCTG